>JAWWPC010000236.1:0-48281 GCA_033851055.1 Kribbellaceae bacterium
CCGCTGAAGAACATCGCGAACGGCATCTTCGAGTCGTACAGCGTCGAGACGTGGTTGCGGCTCTTCCAGCCGACGCTGAAGCTGCCCTCCCTTGTCGCGGTGGCCTTGGCGCCGAACCTCACATCCAGTGTCAGCTTTACGGTGCCGTTGACGACGTACCGGAGTTTCCGGCTGGCCTTGTCGATGCACAGGGCCGTGCCGGTCGCGCACCGCTGGTCGAGCTTCTTGCCATCGACCACTGGAGTGGGCGGGAACAGTTCGGTCTGGGTCGGCGTGCGCGTGGCGGCGGCGAGCTTGGTCCAGCTGTTCTGGTCCACATATCCCAGCGGCGGAATGCCCTTGGTTACCTGGAACTTCTTCATCGCGCTGCGGGTCATGGTGCCGAACGAGTTGTCCAGATACTGCTTGTCGAGCAGCTTCAACTGGACCAGTCGGGCCTCGATGTTGCGCACCTGGGCGCCGGAGTCGCCGTTCCGCCACAGGGCATTCGGGTAGATCGGCAGCTCGCCACTGACCTCGAACGGCACCGTCTTCAGTTCGGCGCCGGTCGCCGGTACGACGGACGGCTGGGCAGCTGCGGACAGGCTCGAACCAGCTACGCCGACTGCGGCCACCGTGGCGGCCGCACCGGCCAAGATGCTGCGAATGAAGCGGCGCGCGCGCATCATGCCCCTCCGTATGCTTTTGATGCCCCTACAACTGTGGGACGCCCCCACCTGCCCGGTGGTTGTCGCCGAGCGACACTCTTTGTCCGGGTAGCTACGGCCAGCCTCGCGCAAGCGTAGGTTACTGACCGCAACCCGGGCACCTGTCGTGAGCAACTCGTGACATATCGGAGAGGAGCCGGCCATGGAGATCGAGCTGAGCACGGCCGACATCACCACGGTGCCGGCCGATGCGATCGTGAACGCGGCGCACCATGCGTTGCGGGGCGGCGGCGGGGTGGACGGCGCGATCCACCGCGCGGGCGGTCCGTCGATCCTGGCCGAGTGCATCGAGCGCTACCCGCAGGGCCTGCCTACAGGCCAGGCCGGCTGGACCACGGCGGGCGACCTGCCGGCGTCGTACGTGATCCATGTGGTCGGGCCCAACTACATCGCAGGCCAACGGGATCCGGCGCTGCTGGAGTCCTGTTACCGCAACGCGTTGCGGATCGCGGACGAGCTCGAGGTGAGGCATTTGACGCTGCCCGCCGTGTCCGCGGGGATCTACGGCTGGCCCGCGCCGTCGGCGGCCGAGATCGCCGTACAGACACTCCGTACGACGCCGAGTGGCGTGGCGCGGGCGACCTTCTGCCTGGTGGAGCCGCGGCTGTTCGAGGCCTTCACCAGGGCGTTGGGCTGACAGACGACCGCGGCGGCCGGGAAGGTTCCCAGCCGCCGCAGCGAAGTCAGATCAAGATCAGGCGTTGTAGACGAGGACCTTGTCGCCGACCTTCATCCGGTTGTAGATCCAGGCCAGCTTGTTCTTGTCGCGCACGTTCACGCAGCCGTGCGAGCAGCCGTTGTAACCACGGGCGCGGAAGTCGGCCGAGTAGTGCACAGCCTGGCCGCCGCTGAAGAACATCGAGTACGGCATTGCCGAGTGGTAGAGCGACGAGACGTGGTTCTTGTCCTTGCGGTAGATCTTGAAGCTGCCGTTGCGCGTCGGCGTCCGGCTGCAGCCGAAGCGGGCGTCCGCGGTGGCGAGCAGCTTGCCGTTGTAGAGGAAGGCAATCTTCCGGGTCTTCTTGTTGATGCAGAGGATGCGGCCGGTCATGCACCGCCTGTCGAGCCGGAGCTTGCCCGGCACCAGCACCGTCGCCGAAGTTGTCGAAGTCGCCGCGGTTGTGGCGGTTGCCTTGGCCGGCAACGTTGCGGCGGCCGGTGCAGCCACTGCGATCGGTGCAGCCGCAGGCGCTGCGGCGTCGGCTGTCGAAGCGGCGGCGAGCAGGCCGGTTCCCAGCACCGCAGCCGCTGTCATCGTGGCGCCGGCCTTACGAAGAATGCTCATGTCCCTCTCCCTTGCCCCACACACTGAGTATGTTCACGGGATAGGACGCCGTGGCGGTAGGCCAGGTTGGTAACGATCCGGAACTTTTTCCCGGTCGGATCCGCCAACCTGGTCAGAGACCTACCACTCAGGCTTTGCTCTTGCGACCCAACTTCGCGCGCTCGAGCTGGGTCAGTGCGACCTTCCGCATCCGGATCGCATCCGGGGTGACCTCGACACACTCGTCCTCGCGGCAGAATTCCAGCGACTGTTCCAGCGAGAGCTTGCGGGCGGGCACCAGCTTCTCGAACTCGTCCGCGTTGGAGCGGACGTTCGTCATCTTCTTCTCCCGGGTGATATTGACGTCCATGTCGTCGGCGCGGGAGTTCTCGCCGACGATCATCCCCTCGTACACCTCGGTGCCCGGCTCGCAGAACATCGTGCCGCGCTCCTGCAGGTTCACCATCGCGTACGACGTCGCGACGCCGGTCCGGTCCGACACCAGCGAACCGGACGGCCGGGTCCGCAGCTCGCCGAACCAGGGCTCGTAGCCCTCGAACACGTGGTGCGCGATGCCGGTGCCGCGGGTGTCGGTGAGAAACTCGGTGCGGAAGCCGATCAGACCGCGGGCCGGCACCAGGAACTCCATCCGGACCCAGCCGGTGCCGTGGTTCGTCATCTGCTCCATCCGGCCCTTGCGGACCGCGAGCAGCTGCGTCACGGTGCCCAGGTACTCCTCCGGGCAGTCGATGGTGAGGCGCTCGACCGGCTCGTGCCGCTTTCCGTCGATCTCGCGGGTGACAACCTGGGGCTTGCCGACTGTCAGCTCGTAACCCTCGCGGCGCATCTGCTCGACCAGGATGGCCAGCGCCAGCTCCCCACGGCCCTGCACCTCCCAGGTGTCCGGACGCTCGGTCGGCAGGACCTTGATCGATACGTTGCCGACCAGCTCCCGATCGAGCCGGTCCTTGACCAGCCGCGCGGTGACCTTGGTGCCCTTGACCCGGCCGGCCAGCGGCGAGCTGTTCGTCCCGATGGTCATCGAGATGGCCGGCTCGTCCACGGTGATGAACGGCAGCGGCTTGGGGTCGTCCGGGTCGGCCAACGTGTCGCCGATCATGATCTCCGGGATGCCCGCGATCGCGACGATGTCACCAGGTCCGGCCGAGTCGCCTGGTACCCGCTCGAGCGCCTCGGTGATCAGGAGTTCGGTGATCTTGACCCGCTGGATCGAGCCGTCGTGCTTGCACCACGCGACCTGCGCGCCCTTCTTCAGGGTGCCTTCATGCACCCGGACCAGCGCGAGCCGGCCGAGGAACGGCGAGGCGTCCAGGTTGGTCACGTGCGCCTGCAGCGGTGCACTTTCGGTGTACGTCGGGGCCGGCACGTTCGCCAGGATCGTCTCGAACAGCGGCTCCAGGTCCTCGGAGTCCGGCATCCCGCCGTCGGCAGGTTTGTTCAGCGAGGCGCGGCCGGCCCGGGCCGAGGCGTACACCACCGGGAAGTCCAGCGCGCTCTGGTCGGCGTCGTGGTCCAGCAGGTCCAGGAACAGCTCGTAGGTCTCGTCCACGACCTCGGCGATCCGGGCGTCCGGGCGGTCCACCTTGTTCACCACCAGGATCACCGGCATCTTCCGCGCCAGCGCCTTGCGCAGCACGAACCGGGTCTGCGGCAGCGGGCCCTCGGAGGCGTCCACCAGCAGCACGATCGCGTCGACCATGGACAGGCCGCGCTCGACCTCGCCGCCGAAGTCGGCGTGACCGGGGGTGTCGATGATGTTGATCGTCATCGTCTGTCCGTCGGCCATTTTGTGCCGGACCGCGGTGTTCTTCGCGAGAATGGTGATGCCCTTCTCGCGCTCCAGGTCACCGGAGTCCATCGCTCGTTCATCGACGTGCTGGTGGGCTCCGAAGGCACCGGACTGCCACAGCATCGCGTCGACCAGGGTGGTCTTCCCGTGGTCGACGTGGGCCACGATGGCCACGTTGCGCAGATCATTACGGAGGGGCATGCGGAAGCGCTCCAAGCAAAGTTGATTCGGGTGGCCAGGCGGTGGCTGCGGCGGGTCTGAGTGCCACTCTGCAGGGCGCAGCCATCCCATGGTAAGGCTCGCGGACCGTGTCGACGAAACCGGTTGAGTCTTGTGGCAATCATTCGCTGTCCGTACAGTCTATGTGATGGACGCGTTCTGGCGTCCGATGCACCGAGCAGGTCAGCCCCGGAGTGCCGAGCATCTGTGGGGGGTTCCTCGGAACCCCGGGGCCCCGCCTGGATCGGAAGAGATACTCGAACCGTGACCCCGCGATCAGTCAGAACCAATCAGGAACTGCGGGAGAAATCCCGTGAACGGATCCTGGCCGCCGCCCTCGAGGTCTTCGCCGAGAAGGGCTACGAGGCGGCGTCGATCTCCGACATCACCGAACGCGCCGGGGTTTCCCGCGGCCTGGTCACCTACTACTTCGTCAGCAAGCAGCTGCTGGCCGCCGAACTGCTGGATCGCTGGCTGGACGGAATCGCGGCCATCCTCGAGTTGTCCGGCCCGGCCGACGAACGCCTCGCGGGGATCATCGACGGCACCCTGATGGCGGCGGCTGCCACCTTGCCGGTGCAGCGCCTGGCCATCTCGTTGATGATGCAGCCCGCCACGCACCCTGTCTTCGCCGAGGTCGAGGCTGCCAAGGTGGTCCGGCTGACCGCCGTCGAGGACGCGATCCGCTCGATCTTCGCCGACCGGGGTGCCGCGGCTCCGGCGCTGGAGGAGATGCTGCTCCGCGCAACGCTGGAAGGCATCACGGTCAAGATGGCCATCTACCCGGAGACCTTCCCGGTCGAAGCCGTCCGCCGCCGCCTCTACGACGGCTACAACCTGCCGCCCCCTACGCAGGCACTCCCCGTGACGTCACCGCCGGTGACACGCCTCCGCGCCCGGTAGCGCGGCGACGTTCTCGGGGAGCTCGGTCAACAGAACGGGACCGGGGACAGGCTATTTCTTGTCCGAGGTCCCGTTGTCCTGACCGAGGTCAGGAGTCGTAGACGCGGTGGACCTTGTGCTGGGCGGCTTGGGCGCGGGGGCGGACGGTGAGCCGGTCGATGTTCACGTGCGGCGGGCGGCTCGCCACCCAGGCGACGATGTCCGCGATGTCCTCCGAGGTCAGCGGCTCGGCCACGCCGGCGTACACGGCCTCGGCCTTCTCCTTGTCGCCCTCGAACCGGGTCAGGGCGAAGCCCTCGCTGCGGACCATGCCGGGCGCGATCTCGCTGACCCGGACGGGCTGGTCGAACAGCTCCAGCCGCAGGGTGTCCACTACGGCCTTGACCGCATGCTTGGCCGCGACATACCCGCCGCCGCCCTCGTAGGCGACCTGGCCTGCGGTCGAGCCGATCACGATGACCTGGCCGTGGCCGGCGATGAGTGCCGGTAGCAACGACTTGGTGACGGCCGCGACACCGATCACGTTGACCTCGTACATTCGCCGCCAGGCGTCCAGATCGGCCTCGGCTATGGGCTCGAAGCCGAAGGCGCCACCAGCGTTGTTGACCAGCAGGTCGACCTTGTCACCGGCCTCCGCGGCCAGGGCGGCCACGTCCTCGGCGGAGGTGACGTCGCAGCGGATCGCCCGGCCGTGGATCTCCTTCGCCAGGGCTTCGACGCGGTCCAGCCGGCGGGCCGCGCAGATCACCTCGAATCCGTCAGCAGCCAGCCGGCGGGCCGAGGCGGCCCCGATCCCGCTGCTGGCTCCGGTCACGACGGCGACAGGGCGTGCGGTGACAGTCATACCCCAAGTCTTCCAGGCGCGCCTTCAGCACTGCCGCCGCGTCTCACCACCCGTACGCCGTACTCGGCCAGCCGGCGCTGCAGCAGTCGCCATTCGGGTTGGTGCGGGGGTGTGAGCCGGAGCGCCACCTCGTAAGCACGCTGCGCCTCGTCACCCCGGCCAAGACGGCGCAGGAAGTCGGCGCGAGTCGCCGGCAGCAGGTAGTAGCCGGCCAGGGCAGGCCCGTCGAGTGCGTCGACTTCCGCCAGGCCGGCGCCGTAACCGTCGCGGAACCCGACGGCGATGGCCCTGTTCAACGCGACCACGGGTGATGGCTGGGCGACGAGCAGCGCGTCGTACAGGGGGACGATGGCGGCCCAAGGAGTGGACTCCGGGTTCGGCGCGGTGGCGTGGCAGGCGGAGATCTCAGCCTGCAACCGGTACCGGCCGGGGGGACGTTTGGAACTCGCCGCTCGGCGCAGATGCCGAAGGCCCTCCTCGACGAGGGCTGTGTCCCATTGGCTGCGGTCCTGTTCCTCCATCGGTACGAGGTCGCCGCCGGCATCGAAGCGGGTCGAACGCCGCGCGGTCTGGAAGGTGACCAAGGCCAGCAGTCCGCGCGCCTCGTCCTCGTCCGGCATCAGGTCGACCAGCAACCGGATGAGTCGCCGGGCCTCGATGATCAGGTGGTCGTCGGGGTGGCCGTAGCCCTCGTTGAAGATCAGGTACAGCACGGCGAGCACTCCACTGGTGCGTTCGGCGAGCAGTTCAGCGGGAGGTACCCGGTAGGGAATACCGGCATGGGTGATCTTCCGCTTGGTACGCAGGAGCCGCTGCGACAGGGTCGACTCCGACACCAGGAATGCCCGCGCGATCTCGGCGGTACTGAGGCCGGCCACGGTCTTCAACGTCAGGGCCACTCGACTGTCGAGAGCGAGCGCTGGATGGCAGCACGTGAAGATCAACCGTAAGCGGTCGTCCCCCAGCGGGTCCTGCGGGTCACCGGGTGTGCTGTCCGGGGTTCCCATTGCGTCCAGGATCGCGACCTCCTGCAGCTTCGCCCGCTCCGTCCGTCGGCGGCGGAGGACGTCGAGCGCGCGGTTCCTGGCGACAGTGGTCAGCCAGGCCGCCGGCGACCGGGGCAGTCCGTCGGTCTCCCAGCGCGCCAGAGCCTTCTCGACCGCGTCCTGGACGCAGTCCTCGGCGAGGTCCCAGTCGCCGGTCAGCCTGATCAGGCTTGCGACCATTGTCGTGCGCTCCGCGGCGACGGCCGAGACGATCGCCTCGGCCGCGGCGCGGTGCTCCCTGCTGTTCAGCTCCTGGGTCAATCGTTCTCGGACCCTTCGGCGGCCTTTCGCCAGTCCTCGTCCGTCCAGAACGGGCGCAGTTCGAGCTTGCCGCCGTTGGCCTGCGGGTGCCGCGAGGCGATCTGGATGGCCTCGTCCAGGTCGTCGCACTCCAGGATGTCGAAGCCCGCGATCCACTCCTTCGACTCGGTGAACGGCCCGTCCGTGATCAGGACCTCGCCTCGGCTCACCCGGACCGTCGTAGCCTCGCTCACCGGGCGGAGGGCGTCACCGTCGAGGCGCTTGCCGCGGCCGTCGACGTCGGCCACCCACTCCTCGATGGTCAGATCCTGCTCCGACGGCTCGGCTTCGGCTGCTGCGGCGGGGTCGACGACGACGAACATCATGTACTTCATGGGTTTCTCCTGACTGGGTGTCCAATACCCAGGTACGACGATCGGGGGATGCCCGCATCCGACAGGGGCGACACCTTGATCGATGAACGCCATGCACTAGAGCACGATCCATTGGCGGCCGTCGAGCAGTTCGCGCGTCGCGTCGAGGTGTCCGGCATGGACAGCCGTCTCGCTGATCACATGCATGATCACAGAACGTTGATCCGGGAAGTCCATCCCCCCTTCCGTCCACCTCTCGTCGGGTTGCTTCGGCGTGGCGTCCAGCGAAGTCGCTGCGATGATCGCGTCGGATCTCGCGATCTCGTCCCGGTAGAGGTTGAACACGTCCTCGGCGGACCGCCCGCTGTCCACCTGCCAGTCGGCGTTCGGGCCCTCCGGGAAGAAATCCAGTGGCTCACCAGCGACCACGCAACGGAACCAATAGTGCTCGTCGGACAACGCCAGGTGCTGGACAAGCCCCAGGCAGTTCCACCCCGACGGCATCACCGGGCGGCGCAGCTGTTCGTCCGACAGGCCTTCCAAGATGCCGAGAACGTGTCTGCGCTGCGAGTCGAGGTGGCCGAGCAGGACTTCCTTCTCCCGGTTCACGAGCGGCACCCGCAAGCAGCAGTCCCGCAGCCGGCGTTCTTCAGGGGCATGCACAACAGGTGACTCATCAGACAACCCTCTTCCTTTGCGGAACAAGCCTCGCCCGTACGACGAACTGGAAGAAGCCGAATCCGACAACCTGGCGCGACAAGTCCTCTGAGCGGCAGCGTGATCACGGTCGCCGGAGCGGTCGGCCGGGGAGGCGAGGCACTAGGCTGACGGGGTGACACAGCTTCCCTCGGCCAACGGTGGAACACCCCGGCGGGTCGCGATGATCAGCCTGCACACCTCGCCGCTGGATCAGCCCGGTACCGGTGATGCCGGCGGCATGAACGTGTATGTGGTGGAGCTGTCGAAGCGGCTGGCCGAGCTAGGCATCGAGGTGGACGTGTTCACCCGCGCCACCTCCTCGGCGCTGCCGCCGAAGGTCGAGCTGATGCCGGGCGTCACGGTGCGCCACGTCGCCGCCGGCCCGTACGAAGGCCTCGCCAAGAACGAGCTCCCGGCGCAGCTTTGCACCTTCGCCCGTTCCGTCCTGCGCGCCGAGGCCGTCCGCGAGCCCGGCTACTACGACGTGATCCATTCGCATTATTGGCTATCCGGACAGGTCGGGCTGCTGGCCCGGGATCGCTGGGCCGTCCCGCTGGTACACACCATGCACACGATGGCCAAGGTGAAGAACGCCAGCCTGGCCGACGACGACGTACCGGAACCTGCCGCCCGGTTGATCGGTGAGGCGCAGGTGGTCGAGGCCGCCGACCGCCTGATCGCCAACACCGAGGAGGAAGCCCACCAACTGGTCACCCTGTACAACGCTGTGCCGGCAAAGGTCGAGGTGGTCAGCCCCGGCGTCGACCTCGACGTGTTCAGCCCGGGCGACCAAGCGGTGGCTCGTAAGGCCGTCGGGGTGCCCGGGAACGCGATCGTGCTCGCCTTCGTCGGGCGGATCCAGCCGTTGAAGGCGCCGGACCTGCTGATCCGGGCCGCGGCACGGATGCTCGAGCAGGACCCGTCGCTGCGCAGCCGGCTGGTGGTCGCGGTGATCGGCGGGCCGTCCGGCAACGGCATGGAACACCCGGAGTCGCATGCGGAGCTAGCCCGTCGGCTCGGCGTCGACGACGTGACCCGGTTCGTCAAGCCGATGCCACGAGCCGGGCTGGCGGACTGGTATCGAGCCGCCACGGTGGTCTGCGTTCCGTCGTACTCGGAATCGTTCGGGCTGGTGGCGCTGGAAGCGCAGGCCTGCGGGACGCCGGTGGTGGCGGCGGCGGTCGGCGGCCTGACCACCGCGGTCTCTGACGAGAGGACGGGCCTGCTGGTGAAGGGGCATTTCGTGGACGACTTCGCCACCGCGCTGGGTCGGATCGCGATGGACCGGGCCGTGCGCGAGGACATGAGCCGGGCAGCGGTGAATCATGCCCGCGGATTCGGGTGGGAACTGACCGCGCAGAAGACCCTTGCGGCGTACCAGCGGGCACATGAAACCCTGGCTATCGAACGGGCTAACGAACGGGCGGCCGAGCTGGCTGGGGAGGTGCCCGAATGAGGGTGTCGGCCGCGGACGTGATCCGCCAGGTGCTGACGGAGAACGAATTGGAGTTCACCGAAACCACGCCCGGCGCGTTCGCGGCGGACCTGCCGGGCGAGCGCAAGCTGAAAACCACGGTGACGCTGACGGTCGGCAGCCAGGCCGTGCGGGTCCACGCATTCGTGGCGCGCCGGCCGGACGAGAACCACGAGGCTGTCTATCGCTGGCTGCTGGAGCGGAACCTGAAGACGTACGGCGTCGCCTTCGCGGTGGACCACTTGGGCGACATCCACCTGGACGGCCGGGTGCCGCTGCACGCGATCACCCCGGCCGAGGTGGATCGGCTGCTCGGTGCGGTGCTCGAGTACGCCGATTCGTCCTTCAACACCATCCTCGAACTAGGCTTCGCCTCGTCCATCCGCAGGGAGTACGAGTGGCGGCTGTCTCGCGGCGAATCCACCCGGAACCTGGACGCGTTCATGGGCTGGCTGGAGCCCCGATAGTCTTTTGGGTATGACCTACCGCCTGATCCTGCTCCGTCACGGCACCAGCGACTGGAATGCCAAGAACCTCTTCACCGGTTGGGTCGACGTCGACCTGAACGCCGGGGGCGTCGAGGAAGCACAGCGCGGTGGTGAGCTACTGCGCGACCGCGACCTGCTCCCGGACGTGCTGCACACCTCCGTGCTCCGCCGGGCCATCCGTACCGCGAACATCGCCCTCGAGGTCGTCCAGCGCGATTGGATCGACGTCCGCCGGTCCTGGCGGCTGAACGAGCGCCACTACGGCGCCCTGCAGGGCAAGGACAAGAAGCAGACCCTGGAAGAGCTCGGCGAGGAGCAGTTCATGCTGTTCCGCCGCTCCTACGACACGCCGCCGCCGCCGATCGAGCGCGGCTCGGAATTCGACCAGGCCGCCGACCCCCGGTACACCGGCCTGCCGAGCGAGTTGCTGCCGGCAACGGAATGCCTGAAGGACGTCGTCGAGCGGATGCTGCCGTACTGGTACGACGCGATCGTGCCGGACCTGCGCGCGGGTAAGACCGTGCTCGTCACCGCCCACGGCAACTCGCTGCGGGCACTGGTGAAGCACCTCGACGGCATCGACGAGAAGACCATCGTCGGCCTGAACATCCCGACCGGGATCCCCTTGTACTACGAGCTCGACGAGGACTTCAACCCGCTCAAGTCGGGCGGCGAATACCTCGATCCGGTCGCGGCCGAAGCCGCCATCGAAGCCGTCAAGAACCAGGGCCGCTGATTCCCCCGCAGAACCTGCAGGCGCCCCCGGCCGTGGTTGCCGGGGGCGCCTCTTGCGTTGGCGGCGTACGCGGGTGGTCTTTACGGACCGATGAATGCCGACACGCCGGGGAACAAGGGACCGATGATCAGTTGGCGGTGGGGGTGGAGGCGCCGGCGCCGGAGCCGGCTGCGGTACCGCCGATGGCTACCGGGAGCTCGCCGGTGACCAGGTAGACGACCCGGCGGGCCATCGAGACCGCGTGATCGGCGATGCGCTCGTAGTAACGGCCAAGTAGGGCGATGTCGACCGCGACCTCGACGCCGTGCGGCCAGGAGTCGTCCATCATCAGCCGGAACTGGTTGCTGCGCAGCTTGTCCATCTCGTCGTCGGCCGTCTCGAGCCTGGCCGCGGCCTCGACGTCGCGGGACTTGATCACGTCACCGGCGGCGTCGACCATCCGGCCGGCCACGCCGTCCATCTCCTCGATCACGTCGTGTAGCTCGGCCGGGATGGCCGGCGCCGGGTAGCGCAGCCGGGCGACCTTCGACACGTGCGCGGCCAGGTCACCCATCCGCTCCAGGTCGGCGACCATCCGCAGCGCCGCGACCAGCA
This sequence comes from Kribbellaceae bacterium, assembly GCA_033851055.1. Classification (GTDB taxonomy): domain Bacteria; phylum Actinomycetota; class Actinomycetes; order Propionibacteriales; family Kribbellaceae; genus Kribbella. The sequence goes on from JAWWPC010000236.1 coordinate 11,399, forward strand.
TCCGCAGCTCGTTCGCCACCGGGGCCTGCCGGGCCATCAGCTCGAAGACCTTCTCCTCGACACCCTCGCCGGCCGCGTCCAGCTCGATGTCGGCGGCAATGACCGCCTCGGCCTGCCGGATGTCGGCCTGCAGCAAAGCCGTGGTTGAACGTCGTACGGCGGTTGACACCGTCCGGGTCATACGTTCGAGCTCGGCGAGGATGTCCTCGAGCTGCTCGTGGTAGGTGTCACGCATCGTCTTCTATTCCGATCTGTGGTGTCCGGCACTACCCAGGGGCGGAACGTGTCCAGCTGCGGCCGAGCTGACCAGTACCCACCCACCGTGCACCGTATGCCGACGAGGTTGCCGGACGGCGACGAGCGATGAACGGCCGATGAACAGTTAGGTCGCGCCCCGGTCATCCGGTGCTCATGCGAGCTTTCCCTGCTGGTTGCCCGCGTAGCATCAGTGCCGTGGATCCCACGCTGGCTGCGGTGCTGGGCGGCGTCATCGGCGCGGCCCTGGCCCTGCTTTCGCTCGGCGCGGTCGTGCTCAGTGACCGTTCCCAGCACACGGTGCCCCCCTCACCTGACCCCGTGGTTCCGGGCGGTGTGGCCACTGTGCTGTCGGTGTTGCGCTCCTCGGCCGTGGTGATGGGCCCCGAGGACGAGGTGCTGCAGGCCAGCGCTCCGGCGCACGTGCTCGGCATCGTCCGGGGTGAACGGCTGGTGGTCGACGAGCTGCTCACCATGGTCCGGTCGGTCCGGCGCGACGGCGAGATCCGCCAGCAGGACCTGGAGATCGTCCGCGGCAGGCTGGGCTCGACCCAGTACGTCAGCGCCCGGGTCGCCCCGCTGGGCAGCCAGTTGGTGCTGGTGCTGGTCGAGGACCGGACCCGGGAACGCCGGCTGGACGCGATCCGCCGCGACTTCGTGGTCAACGTGAGCCACGAGCTGAAGACCCCGATCGGCGCGCTGATCCTGCTCGCGGACGCGGTCTCCGAGGCCTCCGACGACCCCGAGGCGGTGCAGCGGTTCTCCGGCCGGATGCGGGTCGAGGCGGCCCGGCTGAGCCGGCTGGTCAAGGAGATCATCGAACTGTCCCGGCTGCAGGGCGACGATCCGCTGGAGAATCCCGGCCCGGTCGACGTCAGCGCGGTGGTCGAGCAGGCGGTGGACCGCTGCCGGGTGGACGCCGAGGACCGCGACATCAACCTGGTCGTCAAGACCGACCCGGATCTCGAGGTGATGGGCAGCGAGGACCAATTGGCGATCGCGATCGGCAACCTGGTCGAGAATGCGGTCAACTACAGCCCGGACGGAACCCGGGTGGCAGTCGCTGCGCACCCGATCGGCGACCTGGTCGAGATCACCGTCAGTGACCAGGGCGTGGGCATCCCGAGCAGGGACCTGGAACGCATCTTCGAGCGGTTCTACCGGGTCGACCGGGCCCGGAGCCGCGAGACCGGTGGGACCGGGCTCGGACTCTCGATCGTCAAGCACATCGCCTCCATCCATGGTGGCGACGTGCGGGTCTGGAGTGTCGAGGGCCAGGGTTCCACCTTCACCGTCCGACTCCCGCTGCGGCTCGATCCCGCGACCGGGCAACCGACCGGCTCCACCACCCAGGAGGAGACCGTCATCACCACCATGACGCCGACCCCGTCCATGCAGAAGCAAAAGGAGGCAGCTTCGTGACCCGAGTGCTGGTCGTCGAAGACGAAGAGAGCTACAGCGACGCGCTGTCGTACGTGCTCCGTAAGGAGGGCTTCGAGGTCGCAGTGGCCGAGACCGGCCCCGACGCGCTGGACGAGTACGACCGGGCCGGTGCGGACATCGTGCTGCTCGACCTGATGCTGCCTGGTCTGTCCGGCACTGAGGTGTGCCGGGCCCTCCGCAGCCGCGGCAACGTGCCGGTGATCATCGTCAGTGCGAAGGACACGGAGGTGGACAAGGTGGTCGGGCTCGAACTGGGCGCCGACGACTACGTCACCAAGCCGTACAGCCCCCGTGAGCTGCTGGCCCGCATAAGAGCTGTCCTGCGTCGCGGTCAGGACGTCGAGTTGCTGCCCGACACGCTGGAGGCCGGGCCGGTCCGGATGGACGTGGAACGACACGTGGTGACGGTGACCGGCACCGAGATCCGGCTCCCGCTGAAGGAGTTCGAGTTGCTCGAGATGCTGCTCCGCAACACCGGCCGGGTGCTCACCCGGGGCCAGCTGATCGACCGGATCTGGGGCGCGGACTACGTAGGTGACACCAAGACCCTGGACGTACACGTGAAGCGGCTGCGGTCCAAGCTCGAGAAGGATCCGTCGAACCCACAGCACCTGGTCACTGTCCGTGGCCTGGGCTACAAGTTCGAAGCCTGAGCTGACCGGCGTTCCAGTCTGCACGTACGACGGCCAGCCACCCTCGCGCGGGCGTGGCCGGTCCGGCAGTACGAGGTCAGCTGGCGCCGTCCGGGGTCGGCGACGGGGAGTAGTGGTCCGTTGTCAGCACCGGGACGAGGGCGGTGATCGGCGCCGCCTTGCTGAAGGTGATCGTCACCTTGATCATCTGGCCCGGCTTACCGCCGGTCACGGTGATCGGCTGACCGGTCGATGGCGGCAGCGTCAGCGCGCCGCCGGGCTGCAGCGTCATCGGGCGGACGTTACCGAACGTGACGGTGGTCGCCGTCTCGGTCGAGCCGGTCTGCGCCGCGGTGTCGGCCGGTGCGGCGGCGATCCCGACGAGAAGGTCGTCGTCGCTCTGTCCTGTATTCACGATCGTGCTGTGCAGTTCGCCCTTGCCGTCGTCCGAAGCCAGCACCAACATGTTGCGCACGGCGATCGGCCCGGACGTCGCGTCGGTGCCGTCGGCCGACTGGTAAGGCTGGGCAGTTTCGGCGCTGAAGTTCGCCCCGCAGGCCGCCACGGCGATGCTCAGGGTGACGGCGGCACCGGCCAGAGCGGTACGCCGGACGGTGCGCGGGGTCAACGTGATGGGCACTGGGATCCCTCTCTACAAACCTGTGGATGCCGCCAGGCTTGGGCCTCCGGCGGAGCACAGCGTAGCGATTGCGACCACCCGGTTCGTCGGCGCCTCCGCCGTCGACGGTGTTCCCAGCAACCTTTTCCGCGCGTGCGAGACACGTCGGATAGCGTTTGTCAAGCGATGAAGTGGCCTCTGACCAGCGCAAACGGCCCGGACCGGACCAGCGTCTACGTGGTACTCTTAGGGAAGGAAAGGGGCACGTGACATATGACTTTCACAGTCGGCGAGACGGTTGTTTACCCCAATCACGGTGCGGCCGTCATCGAGGACATCGAGACCCGTCAGATCAAAGGTGAGGACAAGACCTATCTGGTCTTGAGGATCGTCGCTCAGAACGACCTGGTCGTCCGGGTCCCCGCGTGCAACCTCGATCTTGTCGGCGTGCGTGACGTCGTGGATCAGGCTGGTCTGGAGCGCGTCTTCGACGTGCTTCGGGCGCCGCACACGGAGGAGCCGACCAACTGGTCGCGTCGCTACAAGGCGAACCTGGAGAAGCTGCACTCCGGTGACGTGATGAAGGTGGCAGAGGTCGTCCGCGACCTGTGGCGCCGTGAACGTGACCGCGGTCTCTCCGCGGGTGAGAAGCGGATGCTGGCGAAGGCTCGTCAGATCCTCGTCTCCGAGCTGGCCCTGGCCGAACACACCAATGAGGACAAGGCCGAGGCCATCCTCGACGAGGTCCTCGCTTCCTAGTTGGACCGCGTGACCGTACCGCCCTGCGTGGGCTCGCTGTGAGCACCGCGGCCATCATCCCGGCGGCCGGTCTCGGGCTCCGGCTCGGTGGTGAGGCGCCAAAAGCATTTCGAGAGGTCGGTGGCGAGTCGCTGCTGGTCCACGCCGTGCGTGGACTGCGGGCAGCGGCAGCCGCCGACCTCGCCTGCTTTGTGATCGCCGTGCCACCCGGCACCGAGGACGTCGTCTTGAAGGTCCTCGAGTCGTCTGTGGGCGCGGCCCGGCTGCACTGTATTGCTGGCGGCAACGAACGCACTGACTCAGTCCGCGCGGCCCTCGAACTGGTTCCGGTCGACGGCATCGACTGCATCTTGGTCCACGACGCGGCCAGGCCGTTCGTACCCGCCGCGGTGATCGAGCGAGTGGTCGACGCGGTCCGGGCAGGTGCGCCCGCGGTGATCCCGGTGGTGCCTGTCACCGACACGATCAAACGGGTTGACCCGGCCGGCAAGGTGCTGGACACGCCTGACCGCGCCGCGCTGGTCGCCGTACAGACTCCGCAGGGTTTCGAGCCGTCGTTACTGCGCCGCGCGCATGCGCTGGCAGCGGCCGGGGTGACCGACGACGCGATGCTGGCTGAGCGGCTCGGGGTCACCGTGCAGACGGTCGAGGGCTCCGAGGACGCCTTCAAGATCACCCGCCCCCGCGACCTGATCCTGGCGGAATCCATCCTCGCCGAACGGCGCATCCGATGAGGCCGCGCGTCGGCACCGGGGTCGATGTGCACGCAGTCGAGGACGGCCGGCCGATGTGGCTGGCTGGACTGCTTTGGCCCGAGGAGACGCAAGGCCCTGTCGGACACTCCGACGGTGACGTCGCTGCCCATGCGGTCTGCGACGCCTTGCTGTCAGCAGCCGGCCTGGGCGATCTCGGCTCCAACTTCGGTACGTCGGAGCCCGAATGGGCCGGAGCTTCCGGCGCGACCCTGCTGACGGAGACCGCCCGCCGGGTCAGAGCGGCCGGCTACGAGATCGGCAACGTCTCCGTCCAGATCATCTGCAACAGACCCCGGATCGGTCCTCGTCGGGCAGAAGCGGAGAAGGTGCTCGGCGCAGCGTGCGCCGCCGATGTCTCCGTCAGTTCCAAAACCACCGACGGCCTCGGCCCCACCGGCCGCGGCGAAGGCATCGCCGCCCTCGCCACCGCCCTCGTCTTCTAACACCCCCACTCATCGGTCCCTTGTGACCCGGCGTGTCGGCGTTCATCGGTTCCTTATGACCACCGTTACGGAAGTCAGGGAGCGGGTCTGTTTTCAGCCGACTTAGGAACTACCTTTGAACTATGGTCGAGCTGCCAGTAGTGAACTTTTCAGATCTCCTCCAGCGGCCCAACGAGACTGTGGCCCTGCTGAAGCAAGCCCGAAGCCATGCGCTGCGGGTTCACCGGCGGGGCTCCGAGGATGATCTGGTGCTGACCACCGCTGCCCGCGCGAGCCAGGATGACGAACTGCTTGAGGTGGCTACCCGGGTGCTGCGTGCAGTCATGAGCAACCCAGCGGTTCGGTCACAGCACCTGCTCGACATCCTGCCGAAGGTCTTTCCCTGGATCCGGTTCCTCATGCCGGAAGACAGGATGACCTTCGCCCAGGAACTGAGCGACGTGATGGATGCCAGTGCAGAGCTTGGTTCACCGGCGCCGGTTCTGCAGGTCATCACCGAGTGGCGTCACACGGCCGAGATCTATACCGATCCTGAGCTACTGGCCGCGCTACGCTCCGGTGTTACAGATGACTTCGGTGTGGTGCCTGAGCCTGCCGAATGAGCCCTGGAAAGAGGGGCGACCGGGTCGCTCCGCCGGCGGAGCCCGGTCATTGGGTTTTGAGGTTTGCCAGCACCGAAGCGGCCAAGGGATGGGAAGAGCTCTGCCGTCAAGCGCCAGGGAACACCCGGCGGGCTTGGGAGGAGATCGGGGCCGAGCCCAAGCCCTTCCCATCGACCGAACGTCATCACCAGTTGAAAGGCAAGGAGCTCTCGGCTGTGAACGGCCTGGAACAGTGGCAGTACGAGGTGACTGGTGGTGGCCGCATCTGGTACCTGGTCGGGCGAGAACGGGCAGCTCTCGGATCCAGCTGGTGCCGGTGCGCTGGAGAGTCCTCCCCGATGCGTCGGGTCAGTCGTCGCAAGGAGGAGGATCAGGTGTTCGGGCGGGAGGCGACGGCTTCGATCTCGACGAGGATGTTGCCGAGGTGGGCGCCGGCGGTGAGGCGGGCCGGGTACGGCGGGGTGAAGAACTCGGGGAAGACTGCGTCGTAAGCCTCCCAGTCGCGGTCCCGGTCCGCCAGGAACACGGTGATCTTGACGACGTCGTCCAGGGTCGCGCCGGCGGCGGCCAGGATCGCCTGGAGGTTGCGCAAGACCTGCCTCGTCTGCTCCGCGACGTCGCCCTCACCGACCAGTGAACGGGTCTCCGGGTCGAGCGGAACGAGCCCGGCGGTGAAGATCAGGTCGCCCACGATCCGCGCCTGCGAGTAGTTCCCCCGCGGCTGTGGCGCATTGGCTGTGTCGACGGCAGGCAGGTCAGGCCGGGGATGTGCAGCAGCAGTCATAGCGAGATCCTAGGTAGATGTGCCGTACGCCGTAACGAGCCGTCCAGCAGGCGAAAGCGGCTAGCGACAGCGGCGGGTGGCCCGGGGGAGAGCGGGCAGGGCGGCCTCGTCCAGCCAGCGGCGGAAGAGCTCCTGCACGTCGCTCGCATTTGCGAAGTCCGCGGCGAGGGAGACGAAACCGTCGGTGGTCACGCTGCCGTGGCGGTTCTGACTGGTCCACGTGCGCAGCAGTTCGAAGAAGGCGGCGTCGCCCAACTGCAGACGCAGCATGTGCAGGGTGATCGCACCGCGTTTATAGACCCGATCGTCGAACATCAGCTCCGGACCGGGATCCGAGATCACCAGGTCCTGGTCCAGCCAGGACAGCTGGCTGTATGCCTTGGAGACCTGCTGGGTCGCTGTCAGTCCGCCCGACTCCTCGGACCAGAGCCACTCGGCGTAGCAGGCAAAGCCCTCGTTCAGCCAGATGTGCTGCCAGCGCGCCGGGGTCAGGCTGTTCCCGAACCACGCGTGCGCCAACTCGTGCGCGACCAGCCGTTCTGAACCGCGGCGGCCGTCGAGGTGGTTGCTGCCGAACACCGAGATGCCCTGTGCCTCCAGCGGGATCTCCAGCGGATCGTCCGTCACGACCACCGTGTAGCCGCCGAACGGGTAAGGCCCGAACAACCGGCAGAACAGCTTCATCATGTCCTGCTGGCGCCCGAAGTCCGACCGGAAGTTCCGCAGCTGGGAAGCCGGCAATACCGCCCGCGTCGGCACTGGCGACGACGCCAGCTCCAGTTTGTCGTACCGGCCGATCTGGATGGTCGCCAGGTACGTCGCCATCGGCGCGGCCTGGTCGTAGACCCAGCTGGTGCGGCTGGCCTTGGTCCGGCGGGAGACGAGCCGTCCGTTCGCGATCACGTGGTACGGCGAATCGGTGGTGACGGTGATCCGGTAGTGCGCCTTGTCACCCGGGTGGTCGTTGCAGGGGAACCAGGTGGATGCGCCACTGGGCTGGCTGGCCACGATCACGCCGTCTGTGAGTTCCTCCCAGCCGAGCTCACCCCACGGGCTGCCCACCGGCGCCGGGTTGCCGGCGTACTGCACGTCCACGACGAACTCGGCGCCCTCGGTGATGTCAGTGGTCGGCCAGATGTACAGCTTGCCGGCGCGGTGGGCGTAGCGCCGGGCGCGGCGGCCGTTGACGGACACCTTGGCCACCCGCAGGCCGGCCAGATCTACGCTGAGCCGGGACAGCGCCTGCATCGCCACCGCGGTGATGGTGGCCCTGCCCGCCAGCCGGTTGTTGTTGACCCGGTAGTCGAGGTCGAGCTCGTACGACGCGACGCGATAGCCGCCGTTGCCGTAGCCAGGGATATAGGGGTCCCCTGCGCTGTCCGCTCCGGGCTGCGCGTTGGGCGCTCCGGGCTCCGCGTTGGGGTGTGCAACCATCAATTCGGCCAGGGGACGATCGGGTTACCGGCCCAGCGAGACCCGGCCGGCACGCTCTCGCCTCGCATCACCAGGGACGCCGGTCCGACCGTCGCGCCGGTGCCGATCGAGGCGGCCGGCAGGATGATCCCGTGCGGTCCCAGGGTTGATCCGGGCCCGAAGGTGACGGTGCTCATGGACATAACCCTGTCATGAAACAAATGGGTCTGAAGTACGCATCCGCGATTCACACTGACGCCGTCGCCCAGGGTGATCAGGTCGGCCTCGGGCAGCCAGTAGGTCTCGCACCAGACGCCCTTTCCGATCTTCGCACCGAGGGTGCGCAGCCAAAGCGCCAGCACCGGCGTACCGGCGGCAGCGTTCGCGAACCAGGGGGCGGCGACCAACTCTACGAAGGTGTCGACCACCTCGTTGCGCCAGACGAACGAGCTCCACAGCGGGTAGTCGATGGCCCGGGTCCGGCCGACGATGAGCCACTTGGCGATCGTCGCCATCGCGCCGGCGACAGCGCCCGCGGCCAGGATCACCGCGCCGGACAGCAGGAACGTCCACCAGGGACCGATTGCGAGGTCCATCGTCTGCAGGGTGAACAGCACGCCGAGCGCGATCAGCACTGTGCACATCATCGGCACGAATCGGCAAAGTTCGACCGCGGCCCGGGCGAACTTGAGCCGGAGCGGCGGATTGAAGGTCCTGCTCTGGTCGCCGTCGATCGCCTGCCGGCGCAGTTGCACCGGCGGGCTGCCGAGCCACGACGTACCGGCCTTGGACTTCTTCGGCGCTGCCGACAACACCGCCACCAGGCCGTTCTTCGGTACCGACCGGCCGGGCGCGGTCATGCCCGAGTTGCCGAGGAAGGCCCGCTTGCCGACCCTGGCCCGGGCCACGTGCAACCAGCCGCCGCCCAGCTCGTACGACGCGATCATGGTGTCGTCGGCAAGGAACGCCCCTTCGCCGACAGTGGTCATCTTGGGGAGCAGCAACACGGTCGACGCCTCGACATCACGGCCGACCTTGGCGCCCAGCGCCCGCAGCCACCACGGCGTGAGCAGGCTCGCGTAGAGCGGGAAGAGCAGCGTCCGGGCCGAGTCCAGCAGCCGCTCGGTCGCCCACACCTGCCAGCCGATCCGGCTCCGCACCGGGAAATGCCCCGGCCGGATCCCGAGCCCGAGCAGCCGTACCCCGATCAGTGTCAGCATCGCCAAGACGACGAAGCCGATCAGCGTCATCGCGGGAATCGCCCACAACGCCCGCACTGCCGCATCACCCAGTGTCGCTGTCCCGCTGACCGCTCGACCCAGTACGACGATCGCCGCTGCGGCCGCGGCCAGAGGCAGGAGTGACATCACCACAGAGGCAGCGCCATACGCGAGCACCCACCAAGGGGCGCGAGCGGGCCGTTCCTCGGGCCACGGGTGACGGGCTCTGCCGAGGCGGGCGGCGGGTGATCCCGACCAGCGCTCGCCGGCGGGGACGTTGCCGGAAACAGCCGAGCCGGCGGCGATCTCCGCGTTCCGGCCGATTTCCGCGCCGGGCAGCAAGGTGCTGCGCGAACCGACGACGGCCTCGGCGCCGATAGTGACCGTGCCCAGGTGCAGGTGGTCGCCGTCGATCCAGTAGCCCGACAGGTCGACCTCGGGCTCTATCGAGGCGCCGCGGCCCATCGTCAACATGCCGGTCACCGGCGGCAGTGTGTGCAGGTCGACCCCGCGGCCGACCTCCGCTCCGAGAGCCCTTGCGTAGTAGGCGACCCACGGCGCACCGGCGAGGTTGGCGGCACCGGCCGCGTCGGCTAAGTTCTCCGCAGCCCACAGCCGCACGTGCACGCGTCCGCCGCGCGGGTAGCGCCCGGGCTTGACGCCGCGCAGCAGAATCCGGGCACCTAGTACGGCGATGCCCATCCGCCCGGCCGGGGTGATCAGGATCAGCCAGCCGGCCAGGACCCACCACCACGACACGGTCCGGACCCAGGGATTGGTGCTGGTAAGTGCCAGCAGATTGTTCAGCGTGAAGAGCCAGACGAGCCAGCGCACCCCGACGACCGTCTGCAGCACCAACGTCAGCGCGGTCTGCAGTAGCTGCGTGCGTGGCGGGGTCAGCCGCACCTCGCGGACCTCAGCCGGCTCGACCGTCGCGATGAACGCGTCCAGCCGGTCGGCCAGCGCCCCCAGTCGCGGGTACTCGTAGATGTCAGCGACCGTGGCGAATGGATAGCGCTCGCGCAGAGCCGAGACGAGTTGCGCCGCGGCAAGGCTGCCGCCACCGTGCAGGAAGAAATCGTCGTCGAGGCCCGAGACCTGCGAACCGAGCACCTTCGTCCAGCATTCCGCGAGCCATCCGGCCGTGCCATCGAGCTCTACCGCCGGCGTGTCACCGGCGATCCCCTGCAACGGCCAGGGGAGTGCCGCCCGGTCGACCTTGCCGGATGTCTTGGTGGGCAGGGTGTCCACGATCGCGAGCAATGGGACGAGAGCAGCGGGTAGCGCTTCGCGGAGCCGCTCCGTCGACGCCTGCTGGTCGAACGCCTCAGGATCCTCCGGTACGACGTACCCGACGAGCAGTTGATTCCCCGCCGCGCTGGCCCGCACCGCGGCGGCCGCACCGGACACACCGGGCAGGGCTTGCAGCGCAGCGTCCACCTCGCCGAGCTCGATCCGCCGGCCGCCGAGCTTGATCTGCTCGTCCGCCCGGCCCATGAACAGCAGGCCGTCCGGCTCGTTGCGGACCAGGTCGCCGCTGCGGTAGGCACGATCCCAGCCGAGCGTCGGCATCGGCGCGAACTTCTCCGCGTCCTTCGCCTGGTCCAGGTACCGGGCCAGCCCGACGCCTCCGATGACCAGCTCACCGGCGCCACCCACCGGAACTTCGTTGCCCTGAGCGTCGACTACCGCGAGATCCCAACCGTCCAAGGGCAGGCCGATCCGGATCGGACCCGCGCCGGTGAGCCGGGCACCGCAGGCCACGACCGTGGCCTCGGTCGGGCCGTAGGTGTTCCAGACTTCGCGTCCCTCGACCGCGAGCCGCTCGGCCAGCTCGGGCGGGCAGGCCTCGCCACCGAAGATCAGCAACCGGACCTGGTCCAGCGCATCCGCCGGCCAGAGCGCGGCCAGCGTCGGCACCGTGGAGACGACGGTGATGCCCTGCGCCACCAGCCAGGGGCCGAGATCCATTCCGCTGCGCACCAGCGATCTCGGTGCCGGCACCAGGCAGGCGCCGTACCGCCAGGCAAGCCACATCTCCTCGCAGGACGCGTCGAACGCCACCGAGAGCCCGGCCAGCACTCGGTCGTCCGGCCCGATCGGCTCCTCCTGCAGGAACATACGGGCCTCGGCGTCGACGAAGGCCGCGGCGGACCGGTGCGTGACCGCTACGCCCTTCGGTACGCCGGTGGAGCCGGAAGTGAAGATGATCCAGGCGTCGTCCTCCGGCGCAGGACCCGCGTTGCAGAGCACACCGGCTCCACCTGGGGCGACGGCGGCTGTCGTAGTGGTCAGTCCGGTCGTACCGGGGAAGGCGGGCGTCTCGCCGGTGGATTCCATCCGGGCGGAGTACGGGAAGTCGTAGTAGCCGTCATCCTCGTCGGGGACCGGCCGGGTCGACTGGATCTCGAGGTCGTCGGTGACGATGGCGGCGACCGCGGCCTCGCCGAAGACCAACTCGGCGCGCTCGGCCGGGTCGTCGGCGTCCACCGGTACGTAGGCCGCGCCGGCTTGCAGTGTGCCCAGGATCGCGACGTACAGGTCGTTGTGCCCGGAGGAGATCCGGATGCCGACTCGCTCACCCGGCCCGATGCCGGTATCGGAGAGCCGGCGGGCGAACGAGGTCACCTGGCCGAGGAACTCGCGATAGCTGAGGCTGACCGACCCGTCGTCCAGCGCGGGCTCGTCCGGGTACGCCGCCGCGCTGGCGTGCAGGATGTCGACCAAGGTGCGCTCGGGTGGAGCATTGTCCCCCCGTCGCAACGTCACGGCCGGATAATACGCCGAGCCGGCGGAACAGCAGCAGAACGCCCGATGAAAGACGGCTGCTTCCCGGTCCCGCGGTGCCGGCCCGGCAGCTGGGAGGTCGGTGCCGGGCGTTCGACCGACGACAGCGAAGGTACGTTGGAAAGTGAGAGCGCGGGGCGGAGGTGACAGAGAGTATGCCGACGGGACTGCTGAACGAACAGTCGGCTGTTCGGTCGCTCAACTTGGGTGATACGCGGCTGACCTATGTGGTCGACGGCGCTATGGGACTGACCCCTGCCGGATTCTTTCCGGACGTACCGGCGGCGTACTGGCCGAGCCACCCGGAGGCGCTCGACGCTCGGGGCCTGGTGGCCACGTCGGTCGGCGGGCTGGCCGTGGAACGCGACGGTCGGGTGATGCTGATAGACGCCGGGCTCGGCAGCTTCACGGGCGACGTAACAGTGGGTGCGATCTCCGTCGGCTCGGCCAACAGCGGAGCTCTGCCGGAGGTGCTCGGTGCGCTCGGTCGCTCGCCGGCCGAAATCGACACCGTGGCGTTCACCCACCTGCACGTCGACCACACCGGCTGGGCCTTCGTTCGCGACGGGAACGGGGCCCAGCGCAAGTTCTTCCCAGCTGCGCGTTATCTCGTGGCCGCCGACGAATGGGCTCCGCACGGGCGCGGTGAGGTCATCCCCGGAGCGCCGTCCCGGCCCGCCGTCATCGAGCCGCTCGGCGGCGTACAGACACTGATCAGTGACGGCGAGGAGATCTTCCCGGGAGTCCGTGCCTTGGTGACCCCTGGTCACAGCCCCGGGCACACGTCGTACGTGGTCTCATCGGCCGCGGGCCGGCTGATCGTGTTCGGCGACGCCTTCCACATCCCGGCCCAGCTAGCCCACCCGGACTGGACGTCCAAGCCGGACGTCGACGGCATGGCGGTGCTCGCCGCACGGCAACGGCTGATAGCCGAGCTGGAGCACCCGGGCACTCTGGGTTTCTCCTACCATTTCGGTGACCAGGCGTTCGGCCGCGTCGTCCGGGACGAGAAGTGGCTGCCCGCCTGGGAACCGGTTCCGGCCGTCGCCCTTCTGCCGGCGCCACGCCAGCTCGCCGACTGAAGAGACAGAGCGGGGCGTTCATGCCGATCTGGGATTGACCTACTTCACCAGGTCGACCGGCGCGGCGAAGGTGTTGCAGGCCGCGGTCTGGCCAATGTTGAAGCCGTTCATGATCCAGAAACCCTGACTGGTGGAAAGACCGTGGGTGCGTTCGTCCTCCGGGGTGTCGGGGGTCTCGCCAAAGCTGTTGCTCGCCTGGTATTCGAACTCCTCCAGCCGCCCGGTCAGCGGGTAGCTCTGCTCGACCGCCTTGCCGAACACGCCCGCGAAACAGGACGCCTGCAGCTCGTTGCGCCGGGAGCTTTCCAGCTTTTTGTCCGGGTGGTCCTGCAAGTAGACAGCCCTTGCATAGAACAGCCCGGTGACACCCTGCACGTGATGGCCGTACTCGTGCGCGATCGTCATCAGGTATGCCAGGTCCTGCTTGGACCCGAATGCCTTGTTCATCTGCTTCACGTCGGTGTACATCACCTGGTTTCCGTAGCAGTAGAAGGCGAGTACCCGGCCGGACAATGGCTTGAAGGCACCGCACGGGGTGTTGACCGACTTGTCGAAAACGATCAGCCCAGGGTCAGGTTTGGAGTCGCCGAGCTTTTCGAAGACCGGGCGCCAGGCATCGTTCAGGCACTTGAAGAGCTTCTGGTAATACAGCTTCTGCAAGGCCAGGCTGCCGTTGCCGAGCTTCTCGGCCGGGCAGTCCAGTTGGCCAAGACCACCTGCCTGGTAGATCGGAGCGTTCTGCAGGATGTCGTCGGCCGAGCCCTGCTCGGCGTGAGTGGTGGGAGTAGGCACGATCGATGGCCCGACCACGCCGGGGTCGGCGCTGTTGTCGCTGCCAGTGCTGCTGCCGGTGAGCACCACACCGACCACGGCCAGGGCGGCACCGAGGAACGCGAGCATCCCGAAGCCCAGCAGGATCACCCGCATCGCACCCGACCTACGCCGCGGTGGCTGGAAGCCGTAGTAGGGCTGGGCCCACTGTCCGGGCTGCCCGCCGTACGGGCTCTGCTGCGGGGGCAGATAGCTGCCGCCCGGCAGTCGCTGTGGTTGCCATGGCGAGGCCTGCGGTGGCGGCAGCACACCGGGCGGTGGGCCTGGCCGGTCCTGGAACCGGACGCCGTAACCGTAGGGGGTGCTCAAGTCTGAATGCCCTTCTCCACATGACATAACGGTTCGCTCGACGAACCGGCACGAGACTACCCTCGAACCATGTCACTGAAGCGCCGGCTGTTGCCGGCTGCCCTTCTCGTGTTCTTCACCGGTGTAGTCGTTGCCCTCGGCGCCACCTTGCCGAGTGCTGCCGCGACCACCGACGACAAGATCACCTCGTACGTCGCCGAGGCCAGTCTCAACGGCGACGGCGTCCTCAAGGTCAAAGAGACGGTCGAGCTGACCGCCGCTGGCGACACGGTCCGCCGGACCCTGCAGACCCGGGTTCGCTCCGACTCCGACCAGGACCGCATCTACGACATCCGCAACATCTCGGCAACGGTGAACGGCAGGCCAGCTGACGGTTTCGTGAACTCCGGCGTCGAGAACGGCCGTGAGCTCAGCCTGCGGGCCACCGGCCAGGTCAAGATCGTCTACAACTACGAGGTGGATAACGTTGTCGCCGACTCGACCGAAGGCCGGGAGGTGAGTTGGCCGATCGAGCAGGGCTTCAGCATCCCGATCCCGAGGGCGACGGTGTCGGCCACCATCCCGTTCGCCACCTGGGTCGCCTGCCTCTCCGGCCGCCCCGGGTCGAGCATGCCCTGTACGTCGTCGCAACTGGGCGAGTCGGCCGCCCTCGAAATCGAGCAGAACGCGATCCCGGCCGGCGGGCGGCTTAGCTTCCTGGCCGGTCTCAGCGACCAGGCCACGGTCAAGCCGAACGCGCAGTTCGCCACCCGCTGGAGCCTGGGCCGGGCCTTCACCGTGGACACGGCCACCATCGGGCTGAGCGTACTGGTGCTCGGCCTCGGCATACTCGGGGCCGTGGCGCTTTGGTTCTTCCGGGGCCGCGACGCGATCCGGGTCGGCCCGTCAGCGGGTGCGTCCGAGCGCCCGGTGCTGGACGGTGCCGATGGCCCGCAGTTCGCCGCCCCGGACGGCATCCGCCCGGGCCAGGTCGGCACCGTGGTGGACGAGACTGCCGACGTGGTGGACATCACCGCTACCTTGCTGGATCTTGCCGTGCGCAACTATCTGACCATTGTCGAGCTGCCCCGCGAGAGCCAGTTCGGCCGGCTCGACTGGCAACTGCAGCAGCTGAACGAGGGCGGCCCCGAGCTGCTGCCGTACGAGAAGGCCCTACTGGAAGCGGTCTTCGCCGACGGCGAGGCGGTCACGCTGTCCGCCCTCGGTCCCGCGCTGCGGCCGCGCCTCGGCCTGGTCCGCGAGCAGCTGTACGCCGACGTCGTCACGCAAGGCTGGTTCGCCAACCGGCCGGACGTAGTCCGCAACCGTTGGACCACAGCCGGCCTGGTGCTGGCCGGAGCCGGTGTCGTGCTGACGGTGGTGCTTGCCATCGTCACCAAGTTCGGGCTGGTCGGGTTCGCGGTAATGCTCGCCGGAGTGGCGCTGGCGCTGGTCGGCCAGATCGCACCGGCCCGCACCGCCCGCGGCGCCGCCGTACTCGGCCGGGTCGCCGGGCTGCAGCGCTACCTCGCCGAGGAGACTTCGGCGGATCTGCCGCAGAGCCACCGGCTGGAGTTCGCGTCGCGCTGCCTGCCGTATGCCGCCGTACTGGGGCAGACGCATAAGTGGGCGCTGGAGATCGCGGCCACCGATGATGACGATGACCCGGATGCCGGTATCGGCTGGTACTCGGGCCCGGAGAACTGGCACCTCTCCGACATCGGCGAATCCTTGTCGAACTTCGTCACGTCCTTCGGCGGCTCCCTGAGCACCCGCCGCCTCTTCGCCGACTGACCGCTCGCCATTCCTTCGCCCCGTGCTGTGGCGCGAATCAGCAAAGCACGGACCTGTGGACACGCGCTGATCGGCGCCTGTCCACAGGTCTGTGCATTCCGGCGACCGTTCGCGGAAGGGACCTGCGCTAGCTGACGTACTTGCCGGGGACCACCCAGGTGTTGCAGAGATTGGGGTTCCTGCTGGTGTAGCCGCGGGTCGACCAGAGGTTGTGGTTTGCCTTCGCGCCGTGGTCGCGGACCTTGTTCGGGGCGAACTCGTCACCCGCGTTGGCGACCGCGAACTTCCAACTGCTCAGCAGTTGACCCCGCATCGGGATGAAGGCCGCGTCGCCGCCCAGGTAGGCCGACCCGAGGCAGGACGCCTGCAGTTCGCGCCGGCGGCTCTCCTGCAGCCTGTTGTTCGGGTCGGCCATGGTGGCCTGCCGGGCGAAGGAGGCATCGAAGATGCCGGACACCTGCTGCACGTGATGCCCATACTCATGCGCGAACGTGTTCAGCATCCACGCCCGGGTGTACATCGGGTTGATCTTGTAGTTCTTGTAGTCCACCGCGAAGGGCATGTAGATCGTCTCGTTGCCACCGCAGTAGAACCCGCGGGAGCCGCGCTCGATGCCACACGGCGTCTTGATGGTGCCGCCGTAAACGATCACGTGCGGCGCCCGGAAGGAGATGCCTACCCTCTTCATGCTGAGCCACCAGGACCGGTTCAGGCAGGGCAGCATCCGGTTGTAGTAGGCCTTCGTCGCCGCGAATGTTGTCGGCCGGTACGGCGGCTCTGTGCAGCGGGACGCCTGCACGGCACCGCTGCGGTAGATCTTGTTCTTCGCCACCAACTCGTACGCCGTGAGCACCCGCGGCTTGGGCTTCGGCTTGGGGGTGGGCTTGGGCTTCGGTTTAGGTGTCGGCGTCGGTGTCGGTGTCGGCGAAGGAGTTTCCGACGGAGTCACCGACGGCGTGTCAGCCGCCACCGGGGTGGTGGGGTTGTCGTTGCCGCCGCTGCGCAGCGCGACGGTGACGCCGGAGCCGACCACAAGGACGGCAATTACGACCAGCAGGAACAGCAGTCCCTTCGACGTCCGGCGCGGCTTGCGACGACGGCCCGAACCCGGTGGCTTCGGGATCGGGATCGGCGGGTACTGCCAGCCGGGCTGCGTGCCCGGCGGCGGACCTTGGTACGGCGGTCGCCCGCCCTGCTGGTACGGCGGGAACGGCGCGGGAGATGCCGACGACCAGGGGTTGCTCTGAGCGGGCGGGCCCTGCGGCGGCCCGGAATGCCGCGGTCCAGGTCCACTCTGCGAGGGCCTGCCCTGGGCGGGTCCGCCTTGAATAGGTCCGCCTTGGCCGGGTCCACCCTGGGCGGGTCCGCCATGAATAGGTCCACGTTGGGCGGGGCCACCTTGAGCAGGTCCACCTTGAGCAGGCCCACCCTGAACAGGTCCACTCTGGGCTGGTCGACCTTGAGCTGGTCCGCGCTGAGCGGGCCCTTGATGGGCTCCGGCGGGCGGGTAGGGCGGGCCGGAGGGGCGGTCCGGACCTGGCTCGACCGGCTTCAGGTACTCCAGTTGCTCAGGCGGTGAATCTGTCCACCAGAGGGGCGACTGGCCATCCCGGCGGGGTGGACCCGAGACCGGTCCGTCGTCGGGCTGGTCGCCCTCCGGCTCCGGCTCGTGCGGGCTCCGCCCCGGGGGTGGATTCCAGTTGTCCGACATCGATACTCCTCATGAGACCTTGCTGGCCGAAGCCGTGGACGTGTTCCAGGAAGCTCTGTTGCGCGCATCGGGTCGCGCGCGGCCCGATGCTGATCGCTGGCCCGAGGGCCCCGGCGGCGGATACGGCCCTGGCGGCTCGCTCCAGTCCTTGTTCGACACTGTTCGTCCTCATCCCCCAGCACACACGGCGTGATCCGGACGAACAGGTTAACTACCCGTACCGGCCCACGTCTGCACATAACTGCGGCGCATCTCTCAGCTCACCCGGCCCGACGGCGCCCTGAAGGTGTTGCAGCTTGCCGGGTTGCGGGTCTGGTAGCCGCGCGTGGCCCAGTATCGGTGGTTCTTGGCGTTGCCGTGGTCGTGCCGGGGGTCGATCGTGTTGCCGATCAAGAAGTTCCACTGGGCGTACGACTGGCCCTTGATCGGGTAGGTGTTCTTGCTCGATCCGATGAAGATGTCCGAGAAGCAGGACGCCTGCAGCTCCAGCCGCCGCGTCATCTCCAGCTCGGCGGCCTTGCTCGGGGCGTTGTACCGCATGTCCCAGTTGGCGGTCAGGACCCCGGTCAGGTTCTGGATGTGGTGGCCGAACTCGTGCGCGAACTGGTGCAGCATCCACATCCGCGCCCAGACCTTGTTGTAGGCCTCCGGGTAGCGGTTGTAGTTGCCGGTGTCCTCGGTCAGGTTCATGTAGATGGTCTCGTTCGTTCCGCAGTAGAACGGGGGCCCGGTGTCGCTCATCCCGCCACATGGCGTCTGGATGTACCCGGTGAAGATCTGTAAGGCCGGCACCCGGAACTTCACGCCGATCTTGTTCAGCTCGGTCGGCCACGCCCGGCTCAGGCAGGCCCGCAGCTGGAGGTAGTTGGCCTTGGCGCCTGCCGCGGTCGAAGGCCGAGCCTTCGACTCCTTACAGCCGGTCGGCCGCATCACGCCTGTCGCGTACAGCCGGTTGCGGCTGACCATCTCGTAGTCGGTTGGGCCACGCTTGGGCTTCGTCGTGGTGCTCGTCCGCGGCGCCGTCGGCCTAGTGATGGTTGGCTCGGTGGTGGACGGCGGAGCTTTGGTCGGCGCCGTGGTGGTGGGATCGCCCGACGGGTAGTTGGTGGGGTCATCGGTCGGTGAGTAGCTGTACGTCGGAATCGGATGGCTGACGCTCGACGTGCCTTTCAAAAAGTCGGACGCCATCGACAGGAGCAAGATTCCCCCGCCGACGACGCCGAGCAGCACAAGCACGACAACCGCAGGGTTCCGCTTCTTTTTGGGTGGCCGGGGTCCGCCTGGCGGTTGGCCCCAGCCGAGCCCGTGCGGGAGTTGATGGTTGGGCCCGGGCGGTCCGCCGTACTGGGGTCCCTGCTGCCATGGCGGTGGTGGTGGTGCGAACTGCCCTTGCTGCGGCGGGTACTGACCGCGAGGCGGCGGCTGTTGTTGCGCGTACTGACCACCAGGTTGCTGGGGATACTGGCCACCGGGGGGAGGCCGCCACTGGTTGTTCGACATGCGCTGCTCCCGCTCCTGCCATGGTGGCCCCGACGCGGACAGCAAAGCGCGGCCCGGGGCCGGCCACGCCAGTGTCAGACGCTATCCGAGAAGCGGCTCAGTTTTCGCTCGTCACAAACACCGAAGCCCTGACCAAACACTGACCAGGCACTCACCAGAGGTTCACGCGCTGTTCAGCGGTCCGGCGAGATCGGATTGCGACGAGCAGGCAACGAACCCGCGTGGGGGTATGGTGCCCTCTGGCATGACCTGCCGGTCCACCGACCGGGCGCTACCGGCAGGGGCTCCGAGCGTCCGCAGTGTGTGGATACCGGAACCGATTTCCCCTCTGAACCCTCGATACGGTGTGATTAGGCGATGCGTCTACGTCTGCTCGCGGTCTCCCTGAGCTCTCTCGCTTTCCTGGCTCTCTGCGGTGTTCAGGCCGGCGCTACCGGCCAGGCCGACCCGGTAGTGACCAACTACGACAGCGAGATCCGGGTCGAGCGCGATGGCGTGCTCAAGGTGTCCGAATCGTGGAAGCTGAGCAACGTCACCGGGACCTTCACCCGGCACATCGTCACCCGTGAGCATCTGGCCAACGACATCGATCACGTGCAAAAGATCGAGGACCTCCAGGTCAAGTCCGGCGGCACCGGCAAGAAGGCCGATGTGACCATTGAGGGCGACATCACCTCGGTCGCGGTCGCCGATGTCAGCGGGGTCGCGCAACTCGACTTCACCTACACCGTCCGCGGTGCGACCGCCGATGCCCTGAACGGCACCGAGACACAGTTCTCCCCGTTGCACGGCCTGGGCTTGAGCGTGCAGGATGCGAACGTCACCTGGAGCACCCCCGAGGTCGCGCACGTCGCCTGCACCGCAGGCGCGATCGACAGCAACACCCCCTGCACCCTGGCGCAGCTCGGCGAGACCGCCGGCCCGACCTTCCGGCAGCAGAGCCTGCCGCCGGGAAACACGGTCCGGATGACGGTCGGTTATCCGCCGGGCCAGGTCGCGGCGAACGTCATCGTCGAGTACCGCCACACGTTCCGTCGCGCCTTCTCCACCGACCCCGCACAGCTGATCACCTCGCTGGCGGTGCTGCTGCTCGGCGCCATTGCGCTGCTACTGCTGTACCGGACCCGCGGTCGTGATCAGGTCGACCCGCGCCGCGTCGTACCGGCGTCGTTGTTCAGCCTCGGCCAAGACACCAGGATCGATTTCACCCCGCCGTCGAACCTGCGTCCCGGCGAGGTCGGCACCCTGATCGACGAGCGGATCGACCCGGTCGACGTCACCGCGACGATCATCGACCTGGCGGTCCGCCGCCACCTGGTGATCACCGAGTTGGAACGTGAGTCGGAGTACTCCCGGCCGGACTGGGAGTTGACGCGGGTCGCCAACGCCCCGTCCGAGGAACTCCAGCGGTACGAGAACGTGTTGCTCCGCGCCATCTTCGGCGACTCCGGCAAGGTGCTGGTCTCCGATCTGGGCAAGCAGGTGCGGGCCAACCTCGGGCAGGTCCAGGACGCCCTGTACGACGGCGTCGTGAAGCGCGGCTGGTTCTCCGAGCGCCCGGACCGGACCCGTTCCCTGTGGACCACCCTCGGCATCGGCATCACCGTGCTCGGCGTGGTTCTCACGGGGCTGCTGGCGCTGCTCTCCACCTGGGGCCTGCTCGGCCTCGCCGTGATCGCCGTCGGCGTAAGCCTGCTGATCATCGGTCGCCACATGCCGGCCAAGGCCCCCGCCGCCGGTCGCGTCCTCGGACAGGTCGCCGCGATCCGTGGCGAACTGCTCGAGATGGACGTCAGCGAACTGCCGACCGACCAGCACGCCGAACTCTGCTCGCGAGCCCTTCCCTACGCAGTGGTGCTAGGCGGTTCCGAGCGTTGGATCGACGCCCTGGTGGCAACTGACGTCGACGACGACGAGGACGACGGCTTCCACTGGTATCAAGGGCCCCGTGGCTGGCACCTCCAATACCTCCCCGACTCTCTGCGCAACCTCACCACCAACCTGACCGGCGCACTCTTCACCAGGTAATACACGCCAGCCAGAGCGGACGATGCACGAATCCGTCTACTTAATTAATGGGTATAGAAGTCCCATTTAGATATACGGATTCGTGGGCATTTTCTCGCTGTGGCCGACGTTGGTGATTCGGCCTACCAGTTGTGCTGGCCGACCGTCGGGGGAAGGGCTTGGCTGGTGGGATGGATGACGTAGACCAGACCGCCGCTGTGGGGGATCCAGGCGTTCTCGAAGGCTTGGCGGTCATAGACCGTGCGGACCTGATCGTTGCTCTTGATCAGGTGTGAGGCCGGGTCGTTGACCACCACGTCGCCGTTGGCGGTGAAACCGACGATCACCATCAGGTGGCCGTTGGTGCCGTAGCCGGCGCCGGGCAGTTCGTTCTTGGTGAAGGACAACGACGCGACCAGCGGGATGCCGGCCTTGATGAACTGCTCGGCCTCGGTCAGGGACCTCAGCCGAGTGACGAAGGAGTCCAGACCACGAGTACCGGCGTACGCGGTGTTGAAAGGCCAGTTGCCCGCGCCGTCGTAGTCGTAGTCGAAGACCGAGCGGGCCGCATGGTCGACCTGCGGATCGGAATAGGCCGGGTCCACCCAGGCGGTCTCGGCAGCAGTCGGGCCGGCGCCGTAGTAGTCCAGCACCATCGCCGTCGAGGTCGCCGAGCACCACGCCTCGCCGCCGCCGTCCCATTGTGGGTACTGCCCGATGTGGGTCTCCTGCGAGTACGTCGGTACGTCGAGGACCTGGCCCCAGGCACCTCCTGACGGACTGACCGGCACCTTCTTGTCGGTGGGTAGCCGCGAGGCCATCGCTCCGACCGAGCGCAGCACCGGCGCCTGCGTCGTACCGGCGAGGCGGTACAGCGTCACCTTCAGACGCCAGCGGTCGAGGGAGCGGCCACTACCGGCCACGAAGGTGTCGACCGCAATGTTGCCTGTGGCATCCGCCTGGTTCGGCACGGAGGTGCGGTGGATGTCTCCGGCGGTGGTGTCGTCGCCGTTGTTCCACCGGCCCATCACGTACCACTTGGTGGTGGTGCCAAGATCGGATCGGCCGGACATGGCGACCTCTATCCAGGTCCCGGCCGGCGTGGTCGCGTCCCAGGAGGCGACCAGTTCCGTCAGGCCGAAGCCGGGGCTGACCTCGGGGGAGGTCCAGCTGACGTGGTCGTAGCTTTTGGCCGAGCCGTCGCCGAACGGGTCGACGTACGAGGTGGTTCCGGTGGACGTGCCGAAGGTGAGGGTGTCGTCGGTGACGGTTGTGCCATCGTGCGTGCCGGCACTGAAGTCGGCAGTCGAGGTCCAGGCGCTGTAGGTGATGTCACGCTGCTGTGCCTTGGCGGCCTCGCTCGGTGCGGCAAGCAAGCTCAGCGCGACCACACCAGCGAACAGGGCGGCGAGTGAACGGGCGGGGTTCATACTTTTCGACGATAGACCTGAGGGGCGCGGCGGGGGCGCTGTAAGAGCGTGTCGATTGCCGTCCCAAATATGTTTTAAATTTTCCGGTCGAGTGGACCAAGGTCGGCGCCGGGTCAGCTGCGGGCGTGCCATTCCTTCTCGAGCATCGCGAAGACGGCCTCGTCGGTCCACTCGCCCTTGATCTTCTCGTTCCGGACAAAGTGCGCCTCCTGTCGCAGACCGAGCCGTTTCAGCAGGCCGGCGGAGGCGTTGTTGCGGGCGTCCAGTCGGCCGATGATCCGGTGCAGCCCGAGCGACTCGAAGCCGAGCCGCAGCAGTTCCACCGACGCCTCGGCGGCGTAGCCACGCCCCTGGAACTCGGGCTGGAAGACAAAACCGATCTCGCCCAACCGGTGCTCGGTATCGACCAAGAAGAAGGTCACCTCGCCGATATGCCGGCCGGTCTCGCGCAGGATCACGGCCAGCGTCAGCGCCTGACCGTCGGCGTCCAGCGGTACGTCGGCCAGCCGTTCCCGCAGCGAGTCCTGGACCTGCTCCGGCGTCTTCGACTCGTACAGCAGGAAGCGCGTCACGTCGTCGTTCGACTGCAACTTCAGCAGATCATCGTAGTCGGTCTCAAGATAGCGGCGAAGGGTCAGCCGATCGGTTTCGATCGGAAGGAAGGGGTTCACGCGGCCCACTTTATGCAACTAAATGACAGTGTGATGACAGTCTCCTCAACTGTCGCCTTCTGCGTCGCGGATCGACAATACTGCGAATCACAGTCAGGTAACGGTGCGGGGAGTTCCGGGGGGCTCGGGGTCCTCGATGATGAGGGAGGCTCAGATGCAAAGATCCGTCACGGCGCGACACGGCGTCCTGCAAACCGGATTGAATGCGGGTCCGCTGGTGCTCGTCACCTGCGCGCTCGCGTTGGCTGTCGGGTTGATCCACCTGGCGCTGACCGCGGAGTACATGGGTGAGGAACTGCTGCTCGGGCTCGGATTCCTGGTCGGTGGGCTCGCCCTCGTGGCGGGGGCTGTGGTGGTGACCGCCCGGCTGGCGGGATCGCTCACGCGAACCGTGCTGGATCTGGTCGCGTTGACCCTCGCCGGCATGTTCGTCGGCGGGATCCTCAGCCGGACGGTCGGCCTCTTCGGAGTCCTGGAGAAGAACAACTGGGAGGCGTTGCTGGTGATCAGCCTGGTTCTCGAGGTGGTGGCGCTGGCCGTCTGGCCGTTCGCACGCCGTCGGCTGACCGTATCCGGTTAATCAGGGGCTGATCGGATTACGTAGGTATGACCTGCCCGGCAGTCCGGGTAGGTCATACCTTGACGGGCGTCAGCCGTTGGCCAGGGCAACCAACCGGGTCTGGTCACCGTTGAACCGGTCCTGGTCGACCGGGCTCGAACTCCACTGCCAGAACGTCTGGAAGCCCCAGCCGCCGGGCAGCGCGCCCGGAGTGGACGCGTACTTGGCGACCCAGAGCGGGTTCGTCTGATTGAAAGCGGTGCTGTTCCCGGTGCAGGTACTCCACCAGTTGAGGTTGGTGTAGATCGGCGCGTCGCGGCCGGTGCGGGACTTGTAGGTATTGAGGAAGTCCCGGATCCAGTTGACCATCGCAGCCTGGCTCAGCCCGTAGCAGGTGGCGCCGTACGGGTTGTACTCGATGTCGAGCGCGCCCGGCAGAGTCTTGCCGTCTCGCGACCAGGCGCCGCCGCGGTCGACGAAGTAGTTCGCCTGGTTGGCGCCACTGGAGTCATTCGGGGTGGCGAAGTGGTAGGCGCCGCGGACCATGCCGACGTTGTAGGAACCGTTGTACTGCTGGGCGAAGTACGGGTTGGAGTAGTAGTTGCCTTCGGTCGCCTTCGAGTAGGCGAACCGCTTGCCCTGACTCCAGTAGGTGGCCCAGTTCACGTTGCCCTGGTGGCTGGAGACGTCGATGCCTTCGACAGAGGCAGCGGGAGCGAAGGTGTCGGGGGCGGTGGTGACCTGGGTTGCGGTTTTCGGCTGCTTCCAGCCGAGGTACGCATCGCCGGCCTTGGCGATGCCGTGCTGTCGGGCTTCGGCAGTCGGTTGATGGGGAGCTGTTTGCTGCGCAGCAGCGATGGTGGGGCCGGCGATCGGGGTCAGCAAGAGACCCAGGGCGACGGCACCCGTGACGAGGAACTTCACGAGGAACCTCCACAGAGCGATGGGGGCGGACAGAGCGCTCGCGGAGGTCTTACCCGGCAATGGTAATAATTAACCTCGGTTCAGAGTTTAACGTCAGTATTTTCCATTGGCATCAGCGGACCAGGTTCGACGACGCGGTGAAGGTGTTGCAGGCAGCGGGATTGTGGCTGTTGTAGCCGCGGTTGGCCCAGTAAGGGATGATCTGCCGGCTGCCATGGTCGGGTTGCGACGCGTACTCGTCGCCCTGGTGCGAGTGCAGATAGGAGAGCTGTGTCTTGAGGACACCGCTGATCGGGTAGCTGGATTTGTTCGCGCCCAGGAAGACGTTCCCGAAGCACGTTGCCTGGATCTCCCGCCGGCGGCTCACCTCCAGGGCGGCATCACCCGACTTCTCGTACTGCAGCTTCGAGGACGCGTCCAGGATGCCGGTGAGGTTCTGGACATGATGGCCGTACTCGTGGGCGACGGTGTCCGCCATCTCCATCCGGAGCCAGGCCATCGCCTGGGTCCGGTTCGAGTAGCTCAAGTACACCCGGTAGTACTTCATGTCGTTGACCGCGTCCATGTAGATCGTGTCGTTCGACGGGCAGTAGAACGAGCTCGGGGCGCCACCGCTGCATGGGGTCTGCGTCGGCCCGGTCATCGCGATCAGGTGCGGAGCCCGGAACTGGTTCTTGGCGAGCCCGACCTGCCTCGGCCAGGCGCGGTCGAGGCACGCCTTGAGCTGGTTGTAGTACGCCCGGGTGGCCGCGATGCCGGTGGCGCGGGCTTTCGACTCCCGGCACTTCACCGTCCGCTGCAGGCCAGTGGAGTAGATGGTGTTCCGGCTGACCAGCTCGTACGGCGTCGCCTCCCGCGGCGGCTGTGTCGTCTTGGTCGGTTTCGGCGCGGTGGTCTTGGCGGTCGGAGTGTCGTGCGAGCCCGGGCTGTCGGTGCTTGCCGTGGACGTCGGCTGCGTGACGTATCCGCCCTTTTGCTTGGCGATCACGCCGATCGCCCAGAACCCGATCATCGCTGCGAAGACGAGGACTATCGGCACGGCGATCCAGCCGGCCTTGCTCTTCTTCTTGGGGGGCTGCTGGAATCCACCCGGGCCGGGCTGGAACTGCGGCCCCCAGCCGAAACCCGGGGGCGGCCCACCCGGCGGCGGCGCGAACTGCTGCCCCCCGTACGGCGGGGCGTACTGCTGGGGCTGGCCCTGGAAAGGCGGCTGCGGCGGCGGGAAGCCGCCGTACGTTGACTGGTTCGACAAGGTTCCTCCTGGGCAAGCACCGTAATGGGCGGATCGGACA
This sequence comes from Kribbellaceae bacterium, assembly GCA_033851055.1. Lineage (GTDB taxonomy): Bacteria > Actinomycetota > Actinomycetes > Propionibacteriales > Kribbellaceae > Kribbella. The sequence goes on from JAWWPC010000236.1 coordinate 37,200, forward strand.
GCACCGTAATCTCCCGGCGTGCCACTTCCGGTGCCGCTCGGTGGGGAATTGTCAAGCGCGGTCCCCCGGCACCGTTACCCTGGGTCGGTGACACTTCGCTTGTACGACACCGCGACAGCAGCAGTGAGGGATTTCGAACCGGTCCAGCCGGGCAAGGTCGGGATCTACCACTGTGGGCTGACGGTGCAGGGCGCCCCACACGTCGGGCACATCTACAAGGAGGTCGTGTTCGACGTGCTGCGCCGCTGGCTGGAGTGGTCCGGCTTCGAGGTCACCGTGATCGCGAACGTGACCGACATCGAGGACAAGATCCTCGCCAAGTCCGCCGAGCGCGGGATCCCGTGGTGGGCGCACGCCTACGAGTTCGAGCGCGAGCTGCACTGGGCGTATGACGTGCTGGGCTGCCACCCGCCGACGTACGAGCCGCGCGCCACCGGCCACATCCCCGAGATGCTGGAGATGATCGGTGAGCTGGTCGAGCGCGGGCACGCGTACGTCGCCCCCGACGACTCGGGTGACGTCTACTTCGACGTGAAGTCCTGGCCGAGGTACGGCGAACTGTCGAACCAGCGGATCGAGGACATGGAGGCCGCGGCGGACGCCGATCCGCGTGGCAAGCGGGACCCGCGCGACTTCGCGCTCTGGAAGGGCCACATCGCCAGCGTGCCGTTGACCGCGTCCTGGCCGGCGCCCTGGGGTCGCGGGCGCCCGGGCTGGCACCTGGAGTGCTCGGCGATGGCCGGCAAGTACCTCGGCACCGAGTTCGACATCCACGGCGGCGGCCTGGACCTGCGCTTCCCGCACCACGAGAACGAGCTGGCCCAGTCCACCGCGGTCGGGCAGAAGTTCGCCCGGTTCTGGATGCACAACGCGCTCGTCACCGCGGCCGGCGAGAAGATGTCGAAGTCGCTCGGCAACGGCGCGATCGTGCGCAACGTGGTCCGCCTGGTCCGGCCGATCGAGCTGCGCTACTACCTGGTCAGCTCGCACTACCGTTCGGTCGTCGAGTTCTCCTTCGGCGCGCTCGAGGAGGCCGCGACCAGCTTCCAGCGAGTCGAGGGGTACGTCGCCCGCGCCACCGAGGTGGCCGGTGTGGTCGAGCCGGCCGCGGAGCTGCCGCAGACCTTCGTCGACGCGATGGACGACGACCTCGGCACGCCGACCGCGATCGCCGTACTGCACGGCACCGTTCGCGACGGCAACAAGCTGGTCGCGGACGGGGACTCGCCCGCGCTGCGGGAGAACCTGGCCAGTCTCCGGGCGATGCTCGGCGTGCTCGGCCTGGACCCGCTCGCCGAGCCCTGGGTGTCCCGCACCGGGGCGACCAAGGAACTGACCGAGGTACTGGACGGGCTGGTCAAGGCCCTGCTGGACCAGCGCCAGGCAGCCCGGGGACGCAAGGACTATGCCGCGTCGGACGAGATCCGTGACCGGCTCAAGGCACTCGGCGTGGTCGTCGAGGACACCCCCCAGGGTGCCCGCTGGACCCTCGCCGCGCGCCAATCAACCGAAGGAAACTGAAGTGCCAGGCAGTAGCCAGCGCAAAGGCGCGATCCGCAAGAAGCCGAAGGGCAACCCGACCGTCGGATCCGGTGGCCGGGTCCGCCGCGGTCTCGAGGGCAGGGGCCCGACCCCGAAGGCGGAGGATCGCACCAAGCACCCCGCACACCGCCGGGCGAAGGCGAAGGAGCGCGCCAAGGAGCGCAATCGTCGCCCGGACCGCAAGGACGCTACCGAGTCCACGGTCGAGTGGGTGTACGGCCGCAACCCGGTGGTCGAAGCATTGCGCGCCGGCGTGCCGGTCAACGCGATCTATGTAGCCGAAGGTACTGAGCGAGACGCCCGGCTACGCGAGGCGCTGCTGATCGCCGTCGAGCACGGGATCTCCCTGCTCGAGGTGCCTCGGATCGAGCTGGACAGGCTCACCAGCCACGGCGCCCACCAGGGCCTCGCGGTGCAGATCCCGCCGTACGAGTATGTGCACCCGGACGATCTGGTGAATCGCGCGTACGACGCTGACGAGGTGCCGCTGATCGTGGCACTCGACGGGGTGACGGATCCGCGCAACCTGGGTGCCATCACCAGGTCCGCCGCGGCCTTCGGCGCCCACGGCGTACTGGTGCCGGAGCGGCGGTCAGCGTCGATGACCGCGTCGGCGTGGAAGACGTCGGCCGGGGCGGCTGCCCGGATCCCGGTGGCGCGTGCCACCAACCTGAACCGCGCGCTGAAGTCGTACAAGGACGCCGGGCTGACGATCGTCGGCCTGGACATGGGCGGCGAGGTCGAACTGCCGGACCTGGCCGCGGCGAGTGAGCCGCTGGTGCTGGTGGTCGGCAGCGAGGGCAAGGGCCTGGCCCGACTGGTCCGGGAGAACTGCGACGTGATCGTCAGCATCCCGATGACCAGCGCGACCGAGTCACTGAACGCCGGTATCGCCGGTGGCGTCGCCCTCTACGAGATCTCCCGCCGCCGCGCCGGCTGACCCTCGAGGTCGTGTCGAGACCTCGGACACCACCTCGGCAACCCGGGACAGGGACGCGCGCCCTTGATGTACCTACTTTATGTAGGTACATTGAAGTCATGGAGACGATCGGACTGCGGGAACTCAATCAGAACCCTTCCAAGGCGGTGGCGCGTGTGCGTACCGGGGTGACGATCGTGGTCACCGATCGGGGATCGCCTGTCCTTCGCCTAGTCCCTGAAGGTGACCGCCCCGGTACTCTGCAACGGGCAGTCGATGCCGGCGAGGTCAGCCCGCCAGCCGAGTTGGGCATGCCAGACCTCGTTCTCGAGTTGGCACCCGGCGTGGCCAGCCTTTCCGATCTGCTGATCGCCGAGCGGGACAAGGAGCGCAACCGGTGATCTATCTGGATGCCTGCGCGATCCTCAAATTCATCAAGCCCGAGGCCGAATCGGCCGCGCTGCGCGGATGGCGCGAGGGGCTTCCGGACGGGACTGAGCTGATCACCAGCGAGTTGGCACGATTGGAGATCACTCGCACTCTCCTTCGCGCTGGTGTAGATCACCGACAGGTGCCTTACTTCGCAGGCCAGGCCGTGCGAGGCATCTACCTCGTCGACCTGACCACCACCGTGTTGGCGCGGGCGATGGCCTACCGCACGGCAAGGCTCGGCTCGCTCGACTCGATTCACCTTGCCAGTGCCGAGCCCTTCCGCGCCGAACTGACCGAACTTGTCAGCTATGACAAAGAACTAGCCGGTGCGGCCGAGGAGATGGGCTTTCCGGTCGCTGCACCGGCGTGACCGACAGTCGCCCCCTGAGTCCGGCGTACCGGGTCAGGAGGCGACTGGGTCAGACTTTCAGGCGACCGCGGGTCAGTAGACGGCGACGCCGTACCGGCTGAGGGCCTCGGTGACCGGCTGGAAGTAGGTCGTGCCGCCGGAGGAGCAGTTGCCGCTGCCGCCCGATGTCAGTCCGAGTGCCTTGGTGCCGTCGAACAGGGCGCCACCGGAGTCGCCGCCCTCGGCGCAGACGTTGGTCTTGATCAGGCCGGTGACGGTGCCCTCGGCGTAGTTGACCGTGGCGTTGATACCGGTGACCGAGCCGCTGTGCACATGGGTCGTGCTGCCGCTGCGCTTGACCGCCTCACCGACGAAGGCGTTCGCCGACGAGGTGATGTCCTGGGAGGTCCCGTTGTAGAGATCTACCGTCCCAGGGTGGTTGGTGTAGGAGGTGCTGTACTTCACGATGGCGTAGTCGTTGCCCGGGAAGCTCGACCCGTACGTCGTGCCGAGCAGGGTGGTGTGGCCCGAGTCGGAGTACCAGCTCGACGCGATGTTGCCGCAATGGCCGGCGGTCAGGAAGTAGTACGTGCTGCCGCTGCGGACGTTGAAACCGAGCGAACAGCGGTACTGACCACCGTAGATGGCGTCACCACCGGCGATCCGCTTGCTGAGCACACCCGGGAGCTTCTCCAGGGTGACCTGGCTGCCGAACTGTTTGGTGACAGCCGTCAGGTTGCCAAGCTTCGCACCGGTGACTGTGCTGTCGTACGAGACGATGATCCGGCCGGTGGCGGCATCGGTGACCCAGGCGGTACCCGGGATCGATGCCTCCTCGGCGAGGATGCTGTTGATGGAACTCGCTGACATGATCTCGGCGGGTCCGACGGGAACGGCCGAGGCCTGAGTGGCCAGCAGGCTCGCGGTTGCTGCGAGCCCGGTGGTGGCTAGGATTGCCGCTGTACGGCGGATGGAGAGAAACTTCACGGTCAGCCTCCTCACGATGAGGACGCGCTCGGGGCGGACGCGTCCTTGACTTAACCGTGCGGAGATCTACCCACTATTCTCCCTGCGTATTCAAACAACTTCGCAGGGTGAGGGATAACTTGCGAGCCGACAAGGTCGGCCCAGGAGTTGCCGACCCTGAAAACCGCGGCTTGATCGACTTTTTCCGCCTCGGCCACCCTCAGTGACTGTGACCGCCATCTCGCTGCCGCCGACAACCGCCGGCTATCTCACCGGTTCATGTCGCTCGGCCCGAACGGCCACGCATACATGAGCCCATCAGCCCGGGAGCCAGCATCACGCGACACTAGTCGAGGCGTAGCGAGTGCAACACGAAGGAGGCGAGCTCGCGGTAGGCCTCCGCGTCGCTCAAGCCGGTACGCCGGGCGATGTCGCCGCGCTGGATCGCCTGCATGGTGTGCGCGACCATCTCGGCCGCGAAGCCGATGTCGACCTGCCGGAACGCCTTGCTGGCGATGCCGTCCTCGATCAGCGAGCGGACCCGGTCGGCGGCGATCCGGGTGTTGCGCTCGTACACGGAGCGGGCCGGCGCGAAGGTGGCCACGTCGTCGAGGAAGGTCCTGCTGGCCGGCCGCAGTGCGTCGGCGACGGCGTTCAGGTAGGCGGCGATCCGCCGGTCGTGCCGGGTCTGCCGCGACACCGCGTTCTCTACCTGGGCGGTGGCATTCTTGAAGTAGTGCTTGACCACCTCGACGGCAAGTTGCTCCTTGCTCGGCGCCAGCGCGTACAAGGTTGTCTTGCTGCACCGCAACTCGGCGGCGAGGTCATCCAGGGTGAACCGGCTGAAGCCCTGCGTGAGGAACAGCGAGAGCAACCGGTCGAGCAGCTCGGACTGCCTCCGGGTGCGTCGCCCTGGAACGACTGTTGTCATATCGAGACAGCATAGAACGATACGGAGTTTTAGTCTTCAGTATCGGTTAAAGTATCGTCTGGGTCTGACGCTGAGAGGGGTGCCTGATGGCTGTCGACCGCTTGCTCCCAACTGAGGAGTCCACCGAACTGCTGGGGCTCGTCCGTGAGCTTTGCCAGCACGAGTTGGCGCCAAATGCGGCGCACGCGGAGGAGTCGGAGACGTTCCCGCGCGGTGCGTTCCGCACGCTCGGGAAGGCCGGACTCCTCGGGCTTCCCTATCCCGAGGAGCACGGTGGCGCCGGGCAACCCTACGAGGTCTACCTGCAGATGCTCGAGGAGGTCGCCGCGGCCTGGATGTCGGTCGGCGTCGGCCTCTCGGTGCACACGATGACCTGCTACGCCCTCGCGACGTACGGGACCGAGGAGCAGCGCACTCGGCTGCTGCCGGACATGATCGGCGGCGAACTGCTCGGCGCCTACGCGCTCTCGGAGCCGCAGGCCGGTTCGGACATCAGCGGCATGACCACCAAGGCTGTGCGCGACGGTGACGACTATGTGCTGACCGGCACCAAGTCCTGGATCACGCACGGCTCTCACGCCGACTTCTACACCACCTTCGCCCGTACGTCGGCCGACCCGAAGCGCGGCATCTCCGCCTTTCACGTGCCGGCTTCATCCGAAGGCCTGTCCTTCGGCGCTCCCGAACGCAAAATGGGCCTGACCGGTTCCACCACCACGCTGGTGAACCTCGACAACGTCCGCGTACCCGCGGCGAACCTGATCGGCTCCGAAGGCCAGGGGATGCGCGTCGCGCTGTCGGCCCTCGACTCCGGCCGACTGGGGATAGCGGCCTGCGCGACCGGGCTCGCACAAGCCGCGCTCGACGTCGCCGCGTCGTACGCACTGGAGCGGGAGCAGTTCGGGCATGCGATCGCGGACTTCCAGGGGATGCAGTTTTTGCTCGCGGACATGGCCGCGGCGGTCGAGTCCGCGCGGTCGACGTACATCGGCGCGGCTCGCCGGCGCGACCTCGGCCGGCCGTTCACCCAGCAGGCGGCGATCGCCAAGCTCGTCTGCACGGACGCCGCGATGAAGGTGACCACCGACGCTGTGCAGGTGCTCGGTGGCTACGGTTATACCCGCGACTTCCCGGCCGAGCGGTACATGCGCGAGGCCAAGGTGACGCAGATTTTCGAAGGGACCAACCAGATCCAGCGACTGGTCATCAGCCGCGACTTGCTCAGGAGCGTTCGATGAAGCTTGGTCCCACAGACGTCGCTCTGGTCACGGGCGGCGGCTCCGGCCTCGGTGAAGCCACCGTTCGCCGGCTGGCTGCGAGTGGCGCCGGCGTGGTGATCTGCGACCTGCCTTCGTCTGCAGGCAAGGCAATCTCGGAGGAGTTCGGCTCGCGGGTCGTCTTCGTCCCCACGGACGTCACCGACGAGGCCGCGGTGACGGCCGCGCTTGAGGCGGCGAGTGCCTTGGGCGCGCTGCGGTTGGTGGTGACGTGCGCCGGGATCGCTACTCCTGGACGGATCGTGGGCCGCAAGGGACCGTTGCCGCTAGCAACCTTCCGGCAGGTGATCGAGGTCAACCTGATCGGCACCTTCAACGTGCTCCGGTTGGCCGCCGAGCGGATGATCGCTCTCGAGCCCCTTGCCGACGGTGACCGTGGCGTCGTGGTGATGACCGCCTCGATCGCCGCGTACGACGGCCAGGTCGGCCAGGCGGCGTACGCGTCCAGCAAGGGCGGCATCGTCGGCCTCACCCTGACGGCCGCGCGAGACCTTTCAGACAAGGGCATCCGGGTGGTCACGATAGCCCCCGGCACGATGGAGACCCCGATGCTCGCTGGTCTTCCGGAGGAGGCCCGGGCGGTGCTCGAGCGGCAGATCCCGCACCCGGCGCGCCTGGGCCGGCCCGATGAGTACGCGTCCCTGGTCGAGCACATCGTCTCCAACCAACTCCTCAACGGCGAGGTCATCCGCCTCGACGGCGCCCTCCGCATGCCCCCGCGCTGACCTCTCGTCCTCCGGCTCCGGCGGTTCGTTCTGCCATCGCCGCGCGGTCCGATAGCAGGCTGCCTCGCCGATAGCGTGTTACAACCTGCTGCTGGGTGACGCAACCTGCTATCGGCCGAGCGGATGTTGGCCATGCCGGGTCTGGTTGTGGTCGCGGCGGGTGGAATTGCGCTGTCAACGCATCAAGGCCCGATGTCGCTGCCCGTTCGAGTTGCCTGTGGATGAGCTGGCGGCTCTGCTACCTGAGGCTTGTACTTTGCCCGTGAGAGGTCCTGCAGAACGGTCCGGAAGTAAACAAGCGCTGACGAGGGGTGGTGTCTGACGGATTCGTACTACGATTGTTTGCATGAGTGAAGTGCCGGTGCGGGTGCTGAACCAGGAGACGGCAAAAGTGCTGGCCCGGGTGAAGCAGGGCGAGGAGATCGAGATCACCGAGCGCGGCGTGGTGGTCGCGCGAATCGTCCCTGCCCAGCCGTCCCCGATCGCTCATCTCATCTCGACGGGCAAGCTCCGCCCACCGCGGACGACGGGACCGGTCCCTCGTCCCAAGGGCGAGGTGCGCACCGACCGGGAATCCGGCGAAGTGCTCCGAGAGCTACGTGATGAGGAACGCTACTGATGATCTACCTCGATACGGCGGCGCTGGTGAAACTCGTCCGCCGTGAGGTGGCCAGTGACGCCCTGGTCGACTGGATCGGCGACCACCCGGACGAGATGCTCGTGTCGTCTACCCTGGCCGAGGTGGAACTGCCCAGAGCGCTCCGTCGAACCGAGCCCGCGCTGCTCGCCGCCGTACCGGCATTGCTCGGCCGGATCGCCGTCTACGAGATCGACGACCTCGTACGCGCCACCGCCGCCGCGTACGACGATCCACTGATCCGCTCGCTCGACGCGATCCACCTCGCCACAGCGGACGCCGTACTGGGTGACGACCTGACGGCGTTCGTCAGCTACGACCGCCGCCTGCTCGCCGCCGCCACCGCACTGGGCCTGTCCACCACCAGTCCCGGCGCCTGACGCCCAACGAGCACCATGGCCCTGGAGGGGGAGGGGAGGGGCCCAGGTTCAGCGCGTTGGAGTCACGGGAAACTTGGGCGGAGCCGGTCCGACGACGAGTTCGTACAGAGTATGGGTGTAGGTCGAGGGGCGGTGGATGCCGGTGAGGATCGGCTGCAGGAGGTTCGCGGTCAGTTGGCGTAGTTTCACGCCGTCGTCGGTGCCGTTGAAGTTGCAGCCGCTGTACCGGATGAGCACCTCTTGGTCATGGTTGCTGCCTTGGACCTTGAGAACAAGGATGTCCGAACCGTAGGTGTCTATGCATTCCTTGTCGTTCGGCCCGCTACCTCCAGGTGCGCTGGTGATGGCATCGACCAGGGCACCGGCGGCGTCGCCGGTGACGGCCGAGCTCGCGATCAGCGGCGCGCGCCGATCGGACGCGTGGCCGTACCGGCAGACGGCCACCGACTCGACGGAGCCGAGCGATTCCAGGCCGCCGGTCGAAGCCGGCCGTCCGTGCGGCTGGTGGGCCAGCGGATGGTCCGGCGTACAACCGTTGGCGTCCGAGCCGTCGATCAGCCGCGCCGAATCCAGGATCCGTCGCCTGAGGGAGTCGTCGTCGCTGAGCACGGTGACATGCAGACCGTCCACGAGTCGGGTCTCCTCGACCCAGCCGTGGTCGGCGGGTTGGACGCCCGGCGTCCGCCCGTCGACTATGTGGTGCTCAGCTGCCCAGGCCGACTTGGCGGGGTTCCTGCCCTTGCTGTCGAACCACAAGTAGGAGGCTCGATCGGCGAGCACTGGTAGCGGGTCGCGGCATCCGATGGCTCGCACGCCCCCGGGCCGCCCGACATAAGGACGCTGCACCTTCTTGACCAAGCAGGGTGGCGAGCCAGTGACGCCGTAGCCCCAGTCTTCAGGGACCTTGACTTCGATGGTCTGGTATGACTCCCAGCGCCAACCATCGTCCGGACCCGAGGCAGCCTGTCCGCGATCAGCCGACAGCCGCCCCGCCTGGCCGGAATGCTCACCGTTGAGCAGTGAGTTCACCCCGATGATGCCCGCCACGACGGCCGCGCAGGCCAGTACGACGGCGCCGATACGTGCGCCCGATCGTCCGACGGTCGGCCAACGATGCATCCCCCTCAACTCCCCACCCCGATTGCTCTGACGATGCACCTGAAAAGCGGCCCGCACAACGGTTGGTGCCGAACCGCCCTACCCGAAGTCTGCTCGCGGGTCCTCGCATCACGGCATCGGCCAGTGCCGCACGGCAGGGCGGCGGGTCAGATGACGGGCGGTGGCGGGCCGACCAGCAGTTGGTAGAGCACGACGTTCATGCCGTCGGGTTCGTGTACGCGGATGAAGATCTGCTTCGCCGCGCTCGAGGTCAACTGTCGTGCGACCGAGCCGTCGTCGGTGCCGTTGCGCTTGCAGCCCTCGTAGCGAACGATGACGTCCTGGTCGTGCTTGCTGCCATGAGCTCGCAGGATGATCACCTCGTGTCCGGGGTCGGGACCGCAGATTCTAGGGTTGGTGATGTTCGGACCACTCCCCGCGGGAGCGGCGACGAGGTCGTCGACCAGCTTGGCCGCCGCTGTGTCGAGAATCCGCGAACTCGCTTCCAGCGGCCATGGGTCGTCCTTGCTCACGACGGTCGAGTACCGGCACATGCTGACTGACTCGACGGCCCCGACGGTCTCCAGGCCGCCCTTCGACGGCGGTCGGAGTACAAGGTTGCCGGCCAGGGCGGGAGCAGGCTCGCAGCCATTGCCGTCGATCGTCTCGATCGGGCCGGCTGAATCGAAGATCCGCCGTCGCAGTGCTTCGTCGCCGGTGGTGACGGTGAGATAGCGGCCGCCGATCAGCCGGGTCTCTTTGGTCCAGCCGTCGTCGTAGCGGATGACTCCGGCCTCCTTGGCCCCGCCGAACTCGAGAGACGGAGCGTTATGGAGAGGGGTCGGCGGCTTCGGGCAAGGCTGCAGCATGTCGATGACGGCGCCCCCGGGGCGCCGCACGATCGGCTCCGGTTCACTGGTGCGCCCGCAGCGCCCACCACCGGCCCAGAAACTCGTCGCCCAGTCGGCCGGGACTGGACCTGGACGTTCTCGAAGGCCTCCCAGCGCCAGCCAACCGGTGCCGCTGCCGGGGTTGCCCGGGCTGCGGTTGTTGCCGGCGGCACCTGTGGCTGATCGGCGGACTCTCTCGCTGGTCAGGAGGTTCACCCCGATGAGGGAGGCTGCAACGGCGAGGCCGGCCAGGACGATAATTCCTGTAGTGCGCTGGGTCTTTTGAGGCATCTCGATGTCCTTTCCGCCGCTGCCGCGTACTAGCGCAGAAGCGTTTCAATGAAGGGAGTTATGACCTGCGGGGGACCGAGAGCGGTGAGCAGCGGCTGGAGGGCGGCTTTGGTCAGTCGCCGCACTGTGGTCCCGTCGTCGAAACCGTTCCCGACGCACTCCGCGTACCGGACGAGAACCTCCTGGTCTCCTTCGCCACCGTGGACCTTCAGCACCAGGATCTCCGTGGCCCCGACCAGGCACAGGTCGCCTGTCAGCCGGGGGTTGGGGCCTCCCGCCGTCTCCCAACCCCTGGCCACTTCGGGCGCAGCGAGGAGGGCATCGCCCACTGCGCGGGCACGATCACCGCTGATCTTGGCGCTTGCGAGCAGTGGCGGACGGTCCGTTCCGGAACCGGTCCGGTAGGCACAGATCTGCACCGATTCGACCTCACCGACCGAGCTGAGCCCGCTGCCGGAGGCCGGCCGGCGGTCCGATCGCAGTGCCGCCGGGTGGGACGGAGCGCAGCCGTTGACGTCCGTGCCGTTGATCAAGGTGGCGGAGTCGAGGATCCGCCGCCGGACCGCGTCGTCGTCGGAGAACACCGACAGCCCGAGCCCGTCAATCACCCGGGTCTCCTCGGTCCAGCCGTGGTCGCGGGGGAAG
>JAWWPC010000239.1:0-27699 GCA_033851055.1 Kribbellaceae bacterium
GCCGCAGAGAACAAACAACAGAAAAACGATCCAATGCAAACAGAAACAAATCAAACTGACCTGAATCCAGAAAAATTACAAAGGAATCCGACACAGATCACAATGAACCAAACCAACCAGCCCCAAATAAGACCAGCCAGCCAAGAATCACCGAAACCCATGAACGGGGTAAATGCTAAAATTTCGGCATTGACTTTCGGCACGCTGTTGAGTTCTCAAGAATCGGACGCACACCGCATCCCCAGCCTTTCGGCCTGGACTCCGGGGCAACCTGACCTACTCTACCGGATCAGATCCTGCCAGTCAAGCCGGCAGTATCGCGACCACCCACCCGTGCTGCGGCTGTCGACCCGAGCTGCGAGGCGCGGTTCGACTGAGTTAGCCTTTGGGGGGGTTCGGAGCGTCCGGCCGCTTCCGCGTCCCGCACTCGCTCCAACAAGAAGAACATTACGTAGCCGTGGGGCGAAGAGTCAAATCGGCCCCCGGTGGGCAGGATCACACGGGTGCAATTTGCCCCCGGCGTCCTTTCTGTGGACAGCTCAGCCCACGGCGCTGGCCAGTACCCCGGCGAACGAACGCTTCCCGCGCCGGAGCACCAACGCCCCACCGGGCAGCAGATCGTCCGAGCCGGGCACGTACTCAGCGTCCGTCACCTTCACGTTGTTGAGGTATCCCCCACCCTCCGCGACGGTCCTGCGTGCGGCCGACTTACTCGCAACCAGCCCTGCCTTGACCAGCAGGTCGCCGTACGTGGGCATGGGATCGCCGGCCGCGAGCTCCACGTGCGGTGCTTCCCGCAGTGCGGCCACCAGAGTTCCGGCGTCGAGAGCCGCTAGCTCTCCCTGACCGAAGAGAGCCTTCGACGCCTCTTGCACGCGTCTGGTCTCCTCCTCCCCATGTACCAGCGTCGTGAGCTCCTCAGCGAGCGCACGCTGGGCCTCACGAGTTTGTGGCCGCTCGGACGTCGCCTGTTCGAGCGCAGCCATTTCGTCCGCGCTTCGGAACGTGTAGTACCGGACCAGCTGCATCACGTCGCGGTCATCAGTGTTGAACCAGAACTGGTAGAAGGCATATGGCGAGGTCAGCTCCCGGTCCAGCCATACGGTCCCCGTCTCGGTCTTGCCGAACTTGGTGCCGTCCGCCTTCGTCACCAGCGGCGTCGCCAATGCATGGGCCTTGCCTGACTCGACCCGGCGGATCAGCTCGACTCCAGCTGTCAGATTCCCCCACTGGTCGCTCCCGCCGGTCTGCAGCGTGCAGCCGTACCGCCGGTACAGCTCGAGGTAGTCAAGTGACTGCAGCAGTACGTAGCTGAACTCCGTGTAGCTGATCCCCTGCTCGAGCCGGGCCTTCACCACCTCCCGGCCGAGCATCCGGTTCACCGGGAAGTGCTTGCCGATGTCCCTGAGGAAGTCGAGCGTGTTGAGGTCCTTGGTCCAGTCGTAGTTGTTCACCATCCGGGCCGGGTTGGGCAACGACTCGTCGAAGTCAAGGAAGCGCTCCACCTGGCCGCGAACGCGCTCCACCCACTGCTGGACGACATCCTTGGGGTTCAGCACCCGCTCGGAGGTCTCCTTCGGGTCGCCGATCAGCCCAGTGGCGCCGCCGACCAGCCCGATCGGGTTGTGCCCGGCCAGCTGCAGCCGGCGCATCGTCAGCAGTTGCAGCAGGTTCCCCATGTGCAGGCTCGGCGCGGTCGGGTCGAAGCCGACGTACGTCGTGATCGGTCCGGCCGCCATCGCGGCCCGCAGGGCATCGGGATCGGTGGAGTGCGCGATCAGGCCACGGCTCTCCAGGTCGTCGAGCACCTGGGTGCGGCTGTCGGTCCCGCTGTCGGTCACTTGGCTTCTCCTCGAGTACGTCGGATCCCCGACAAGAGTGCCAGCAGCGGAGCAACTGCCGGCAACCGGTTCTCAGCTGGCCTCCGGGCGAGCCAGCACAGCACGCAGTTGAGCTACCAGCGCGTGGCCGTCCGGGCCCTGCACCGTGGCAGCGGTCGGGCGCTGCGGATCGTGCGCGCCCGGATCCGGGTTGGGCACCGGCAGACCGTGCGACAGCACCTGCTCGGCCGGGGTCAGCTGCCGGATCCCGATCGCCCGGACATGATCCGGATGCGTCTGCGCGAAGTCGCCGTACAACATGGGGTCGTGCTGTCCGTCGTCCCCCACCAAGACCCAGCGCACGCCTGGGAACTCCTCGGCCAGCCGCCGCAAGGCGGTGCGCTTGTGCTCCCGGCCGCTGCGGAACCAGCCGGTGTTGGTCGGGCCCCAGTCGGTCAGCAGCATCGGCCCGGGCGGATACCCGTGTCTGGCCAGGAATCGGCTCAGGGTGGGCGCGGTGTTCCACGCGCCGGTCGACAGGTAGAAGATCGGCGCGCCTGGATGGTCGGCCAGTAGCTCGCGGTACATCTCGGCCATGCCCGGCACCACGCGGCGGGCCTGCTCGTCGCGGACGAAGGTGTTATAGGCCGCGATCATCGGCCGCGGCAGCATCGTCAGCATCACCGTGTCGTCGATGTCACTGACCAGCCCGAACGTCGCCGCCGGATCGACCACGTGCACTTGCCCGCGCGCCTGCTGGTCGCCATGCATGCCGAGGCTGATCTCGTGCCAGCCCGGCTCGAGCGAGACCGGCACAGACAGGTCGACGAACCCGCCGCGGTCCGTGATCGCCTCGAATGTCTCCCCCGCCACCGTCACGGTGACCCGTACGCCGGTGGCCGGGGCGGTGACGAAGACCTTCCAGCCTCGCATGACATGGTCCTCGTCGTACCGGGGCTGGTTGCGGGGATCACGGCTGAGCACGACGCGCGCCAGCACCCGGACGAAATCCTGGTTGCCGTAACCGACGTGCGGGATGATCCGTTCGCGCCAACCGCGGCGGCGCAGGATCGCCTGCACACCGGCATTGAACCAGTCCTCCAATCGGGAGGAGTAGTGCTGACGGGCCATGGCACGAACCTACCCGTCCGAGAGGCCCGTATGCCTGTCGACAGGACTGTCGGAGCGGACGTTTACGGTCTCGATATGACACCGACTTCTGCCGCTATCGGGATGTGCTTCCCGCGCACCTTCCCCGCTGCCCTGGTAACCGACGTGGCCCGCCGTCTGGAGGGCGGCGGCGCCGACGCCTTGTGGGTGATCGAGGACTGCTTCTACACCGCCGGCCCGACTCTGAGCGCCGCCGCGCTGGCTGTGACCGAGCGGCTCACCGTCGGCCTCGGCATTCTTCCCGCGGTCGCGCGGAACCCGGCCGTCACCGCAATGGAGATCGCCACTCTGTGCGCGCTGGCGCCTGGCCGATTCCTGCCCGGCATCGGTCACGGCGTGCAGGAATGGATGGGGCAGATGGGCGTCCGGCCCAAGTCTCCGCTGACCACGCTGGAGGAGGTGACGGTGGCCGTCACCCGGCTGCTCGCGGGTGAGAACGTGACTCTGGAGGGCAAAGAGGTGCGCCTGCAAGACGTGAAGCTCGACCAGCCACCGACGGAGGCGCCGCCGATCCTGCTGGGTGTGCGGGGTCCGAAGTCCCTCGCGCTGGCGGGTCGCGTCGGCGGCGGCGTAGTACTCGCCGAGCCTGCCAGCCCGTCGTACGTGCGGGCTGCGGTCGAGCAGGCCGGGTCGCCGGACGACTTCGTGGTGGCCGCGTTCAGCGCGTTCTGCGTGCGGAGCGACCGCAAGACGGCATACGAGTGGACCGCGCCGTGGCTCGCCGGGCTGATCGCGGAGAATAATCCGGCGCTCAAGCCGCTGCCCTTCTCCGAAGACCTGACCACCCGGTACGACGAGTTGGGCGTGGCGGGCCTGGTCACCATGCCGCAGGAATGGTGGGCCGAGCTCGGGCCGATCGGCACCCTGGACGACGCTGCGACGCATCTCGACGCGCTGGAGGCTACCGGTGTGCAACACATCGGGCTGTTCCCGGATCCGGAGGTGGAGCACGGCCTGCCTCAGCTCGACTACGTGCTTGAGCTCGCGAGGCGCTGACCAAAGCAAGAGCTCGCGAGGCGCTGACCAAGGTAAGGCCGAGGCGGATCAGGACGTCAGCGAGGGGCGCGGCGTTTGGGGACGTGCGGGCGATACGGCGACACCGTTGGGTCGCCGCCGATCCAGAACCGCCAAGGCCGGTCCGCTGCCTCGCGCAGTCCGACTCGTGGCCCGATTTCGGCGAGGCCGTCGAAGCCGGGCCCGGTCAGCAACTGCATAGCCGCGCCGCGGGCGAGCAGATCCGTGTCGTTTGCGGCGCGGTCGATACCGAGCGCGGCGCACATCCGGGCCGGGCCGCGGGCCAGATCCCGATCCGCGACTGCCGCACCTCGCCGGGCTCGGGCCAGCTCGACCCCCTCGACGATCTCGCCCGCCCGCAGCAGGACTGCCGACGGCAGACCGACGGGCCCGACGCTGATGTTCATGCAGAAGTGCATGCCGTAGGTGAAGTAGACATACAGATGCCCCGGCGGCCCGAACATCACCGCGTTCCGCTCTGTGCGGCCCCGGTAGGCATGTGAGCCGGGGTCGCTCGGGCCGTCGTACGCCTCCACCTCAGTGAGGCGGACCGCGACCGTGCCATCCGGGCTCGTGCCGCGCAGCACGGTGCCGAGTAATCGCGGCGCCACTTCGAGCACCGGCTTCGCCAATACAGCTCGGCGTACCGGCTGTGACCGATTCACGGCCTGGGAGCTGGTCACGCGGTGGCGAGGCGGGCCTGGTGGGCGGCCGCGCGGGCGCGTAGCTCGGCCAACTGCTCCTTCACCCGGTCGCCCGCGGTTCCACCCCGGCCGTTGCGGGAGGCAACGGATCCGGCGACGCTCAGCACCGAGCGGACCTCTGGGGTGAGGTCCGGCGAAATCGCGGCCAGGTCCTCGTCCGACAGATCCCACAGTTCGATACCGCGCTTCTCACACGCCTGGACGCAGGCGCCGGCAAGCTCGTGCGCGACCCGGAAAGGCACCTTCTGCCGGACCAGCCATTCGGCGATATCGGTCGCGAGCGAGAATCCCTGCGGCGCCAGCTCCTCCAGCCGCTCGGTGTTGAACCGCAGCGTACGGATCATGCCGGTGAAGGCCGGCAGCAGTACCTCGAGCGTGTCGACCGAGTCGAAGACCGGTTCCTTGTCCTCCTGTAGGTCGCGGTTGTACGCCAGCGGTTGAGCCTTCAGCGTCGCGAGCAGCCCGGCCAGGTTGCCGATCAGCCGGCCGGATTTGCCGCGCGCCAGCTCGGCGACGTCCGGGTTCTTCTTCTGCGGCATGATGCTCGACCCGGTCGAGAACGCGTCGTCCAGCTCGACGAAGCCGAACTCCTTCGTCGCCCAGATGATCACTTCCTCGGCCTGCCGGGACAGGTCGACGCCGATCTGTGCCGCGACGAAGGTGAACTCCGCGACGAAGTCCCGCGACGAAGTCCCGTCGATCGAGTTGGCCGACGAGTTCGTGAAGCCCAGCTCGGTCGCCACGAACTGCGGGTCCAGCCCCAGCGAGGAACCCGCCAGAGCCCCCGACCCGTACGGCGAATCGGCGGCCACCCGGTCGTCCCACTCGCGGAGCCGGTCGAGATCACGGATCAACGGCCAGGCGTGAGCCATCAGGTGATGCGAGAGCAGAACGGGCTGCGCATGCTGAAGGTGGGTCCGCCCAGGCATGGCGACACCGAGGTGCTCTTCGGCCCGGTCGGCGATCGTGTTCACCTGGTCCAGAACCAGCGAGCTGATGATCCGGCCGTGCTCGCGCAGGAAACTGCGGAACAGCGTGGCGACCTGGTCGTTCCGGGATCGCCCAGCGCGCAACCGGCCGCCCAGCTCGGGCCCGAGCCGCTCGAGCAGCCCCCGCTCCAGCGCGGTGTGCACATCCTCGTCATCCTCGGCCGGCAGGAATTCCCCGGCCAGTACGTCCGCCGCCAGCTCGTCGAGCCCGTGCAGCATCTTCACCAGGTCTTCGTCGGTCAGCAGGCCGGCACGGTTCAGCACCTTCGCGTGCGCCTTCGACCCCGCGATGTCGTACGGCGCCAACCGCCAGTCGAACTGCGTCGACTTGCTCAACGCCGCCAACGCATCAGCCGGTCCCCCAGCGAACCGAGCCCCCCACAACTGCGTCTTCCCGTTCCCACTCTCGCCACTCACACCCAACACCCTCTCACCCATGGAAACCCAGGCTCCGCTGCCGCGCTCCTGCATCGCTCCGCTGCGCTCCGCCCGCCGCCGCGCTCTGCTCGTCCACTCCGATCGTCGGTCCCTTGTTCCTCTGCGTGTCGGGATTCGTCGGTCCCTCGCGACCATACCGGCGTACCCGCAGAGGTCCCTCGCGCTATGCCGGCGTACCGCAGAGTCCCCCGCGGAATGCCGGCGTACCGGAAAGTCCCTCGCGCCCATACCGGCGTACCCGCAGAGTCCCTCGCGCAAATGCCGGCGTACCGCAGAGTCCCTCGCGACCATACCGACGCTCCTGACATACCGGCGTACCAGATCGGCCCTTGTCGCCCTGCCGGCGTGCCGGATCGCTGCTGTGCGTCGCCGTACCGAGGACCACCTGTCCCCGGTACGGCGACGCCGGCGCGGGTCCACCTGGTCACAAGGGACCGATGAAGCCCGACACGCCGGGGAACAAGGGACCGATGATCAGAGGTGGGCGTCGCGCTTGGCGGCGATCTTGGAGGGGAGGCCCCAGAGGTCCAGGAAGCCCTTGGCGAGGGACTGGTCGAACTCGTCGCCCTCGTCGTAGGTGGCCAGGTTGAAGTCGTAGAGGCTGTGGTCGCTGCGCCTACCGGTGACGACCGCCCGGCCGCCGTGCAGGGTCATCCGGATCTCGCCCGTGACCGGCTTCTGGGACTCCTCGATGAAGGTGTCCAGGGCGTTCTTCAACGGCGAGAACCACAGGCCGTCGTACACGAGCTCGCCCCAGCGCTGGTCGACGCCCTTCTTGAAGCGGGACAGGTCCCGCTCGACCGTGACGTTCTCCAGTTCCTGGTGCGCGGTGATCAGCGCGATGGCGCCGGGCGCCTCGTAGATCTCCCGGCTCTTGATGCCGACGAGCCGGTCCTCGACCAGGTCCAGCCGGCCGACGCCCTGGGCACCGGCGCGCTGGTTCAGCTGCTGGATCGCCTCCAGCACGGTGACCTTCTCACCGTCGATGGCGACCGGCGTTCCGGACTCGAAGGTGATGGTGACCTCGTCGGCCTCACGCGGCTCGGCCGGGTCCTGGGTGTAGGAGTAGACGTCCTCGATCGGGCCGTTCCAGATGTCCTCGAGGAAGCCGGTCTCGACCGCACGGCCCCACACGTTCTGGTCGATCGAGTACGGCGACTTCTTGTTCTGGTCGATCGGCAGGCCGCGTTCCTCGGCGTACGCGATCGCCTTCTCCCGGGTCCAGGCGTAGTCCCGCACCGGGGCGATGACCTTCAGGTTCGGTGCGAGGGCGCCGATGCCGACCTCGAACCGGACCTGGTCGTTGCCCTTGCCGGTGCAGCCGTGGCTGACGATGGTTGCGCCGTGCATCTTCGCAGCCGCGGCCAGGTGCTTCACGATCAGCGGCCGCGACAGCGCGCTGACCAGCGGGTAGCGGTCCATATAGAGCGCGTTCGCCTTCAGCGCCGGCAGGCAGAAGCCTTCGGCGAACTCGTCCTTGGCCTCGATCACGATGGACTCGACGGCGCCGCAGTCCAGCGCACGCTGCCGGACGACGCCCATATCACTAGAGGCCTCGCCACCATGTTGTCCGAGATCGATGGCGACGGCAACGACCTCCGCACCGGTCTCCTCGCCGAGCCAGCCGATCGCCACTGAGGTGTCCAGCCCACCGGAGTAGGCGAGAACGATGCGGTCCTTCACTTTGGTTCTCCTTGTTGATGATCTTGCTTGAAGTCGTTGGGCGCCGCGAGGTTCAGGAATCGTGCGGCCAGGGCCTCGCCCCCGGCCGGGTCACGCGACACCACCATCACGGTGTCGTCGCCGGCGATGGTGCCGAGTACGTCGTCCAGTCCCACGTGGTCGATCGCCGACGCGAAGTACTGGGCCGCACCCGGCGGGGTTCGGAGCATCACCAGGTTGGCGCTGCCCTCCGCCGACACGAGCAGTTCGGACGCCACCCGGGCCAGCCTGGCCTCGAACGCCGCCGCCTCCCCCGCTCGCGGCGTACGGTCGCCGCCTTCACCCGGTACGGCGTACATGAGTTGGCCGGCCGAGTCCCGCACCTTGACTGCGCCGATCTCGACCAGGTCGCGGGAAAGGGTGGCCTGCCCGACGGCCAGGCCGGCTGCTGCCAGCAGGTCGGCGAGCTCGATCTGGGACCGCACCGGCTGCCGCCCGAGCAGCTCGACGATGCGCTGCTGCCGCGCGGTCTTGGTAGTCGGTACGGCGATTGTCATGAGCTGAAGTTCCGGGCCAGCAGCCAGGCGAGCAGTGCCTTCTGCGCGTGCAGCCGGTTCTCGGCCTCGTCCCAGACGACCGATTGCGGTCCGTCGATGACCGCGGCCTCGACCTCCTTACCCCGGTACGCCGGCAGGCAGTGCAGCACGATCGCCTCGTCCGACGCCTTCGCCATCAGTTGCTCTGTGACCGCGAACGGCACGAACGGTGCTTCGCGGTCCGCTGCCTCGGCCTCCTGCCCCATCGACACCCAGGTATCGGTGGCTACGACATCCGCCTCCGCCACGGCGGCGGGCGCGTCGTCAGTCCAGGCAGCCGAGCCACCGGCCTCCGCCGCGATCTGCTGCGCCTTCGCCAGCACCTCGGCGTCCGGCTGGTACGACGCCGGCGAGGCGACGACCACATGCATCCCCGCGGTCGCGCCGCCGAGTAGGTACGAGTTCGCCATGTTGTTCGCGCCGTCGCCGAGGTAGACGAGCTTCAGCCCCTGCGTCTTGCCCTTGTGCTGACGCACCGTGAGCAGATCCGCCAGGATCTGGCACGGGTGGAACTCATCCGTCAGCGCGTTGATCACCGGTACCTGGACAGCCGCCGCCATCTCTTCGATCCGGGACTGCCCGGAGGTCCGCCAGACGATCGCGCCGCACATCCGCTCCAGCACCTTGCCGGTGTCGGCGATCGGCTCGCCGCGGCCCATCTGGGAGGTCTGAGCGTCGATGATCAGCGGCACGCCACCGAGGTCGGCGATACCGACGGCGAACGAGACCCTGGTCCGGGTGGAAGTCTTGTCGAAGATCACCGCGACGGTCTGCGGCCCGACCAGCGGCTGGTGCCCGAACCGGTCGACGGCCATCTGCTGGGCCAGCGTCAGGACCTCGTCCTGCTCGACCGGGCTCAGGTCGTCGTCCCGCAGGAAGTGCCTGGTCATGCTTCCTCCACAGAACAAGCGTCCAGCAGTTCTGGCAGGGCCGCTACGAAACTGTCCGCATCGGCCTTGGTGAGAATGTACGGGGGCGCCAGCCGGATCGCATCGGGTATCGGGTTATTCACGATGAATCCGGCCTCCAGCGCACGCGCGGCGACCTGGCCCGAAACCGGCTGTGTCAGCTTGATCGCCAGCAGTAAGCCCCTGCCCCGGACGCCGGCCACCAGCGGGTGGTCCAGCGCCTCGATCCCCGACACCAGGTGGTTGCCGACGGCCACCACATTGGCGAGCAGCCCGTCCCGCTCGATCACCGTCATCACGGCGAGACCGGCGATGGTCGCGACGGGGTTGCCGCCGAAGGTGGTGCCGTGGTTCCCGGGCTGCAGCAGGTCGGCAGCCGCACCCAGGCCGATGCACGCGCCGATCGGGATGCCCGCGCCGAGACCCTTGGCCACGGTCACGAGGTCCGGGGTGATGCCGGCCGCGGTGTGCGCGAACCAGTCGCCGGTCCGGCCGATGCCGGTCTGGATCTCGTCGATCCACAGCAGCGCGCCGTGTTGGGAGGTGATCCGCCTGGCGGCCTGGAGGTAGCCATCCGGCGGTACGACGACGCCGTTCTCCCCCTGGATCGGTTCCAGGACCACAGCCGCCGTCTCGTCGTCGACCGCCGCAGCGAGGGCCTCGGCGTCGCCGTACGGGACGAAGGTGACGTCACCCGGCAGCGGCGCGAAGGTCTCCCGGTAGGAGGGCTTCCAGGTGACGGCGAGCGCGCCCATCGTGCGGCCGTGGAAGGCGCCGATGGTGGAGATGATCTTGGTCCGGCCGGTCCGCCGGGTGATCTTGAAGGCTGCCTCGTTCGCCTCAGTGCCGGAGTTGGTGAAGAAAACCTTGCCTTCGGCATCGAAGAGTGAGAGCAGCTTCTCGGCCAGCGCGATCTGCGGTGCGCTGGCGAAGAAGTTCGACACGTGCCCCAGGGTGGCGAGCTGGCTCGTCACCGCAGACACCACGAACGGGTGGGCGTGGCCGAGCGAGTTCACCGCCAAGCCGCCGAGCAGGTCGAGGTACTTGCGCCCGTCGGCGTCCCACAGGTAACAGCCCTCACCGCGGACCAGCACCCGCTGAGGTGCTCCGAAGGTGTTCATCAGGGCACCCGTGTACCGCTCGGTGAGAGCAGCACCGGTGCCGTCGACGGTCAGCAGTTCGGTCATGACGGAATCACCTGGGTCCCATTTCCGGCGTCGGTGAAGATCTCCAGCAGCAGCGAGTGCGGCACCCGGCCGTCGATCACGGTGGCCCGCGAGACGCCGGACTCGACCGCGCGCAGGCAGGCCTCCATCTTCGGCACCATGCCGGACGCCAGCGACGGGAGCAGCTCGGCCAGCTCGGCGGCGTCGATCTGGGTGATGATCTCGTCGCTGTCCGGCCAGTTCCGGTACAGCCCGGCCACGTCGGTCAGCACCACCAGCTTCGACGCCCCGAGCGCGACAGCCAGCGCGGCCGCGGCAGTATCGGCGTTGACGTTATGCGCCTGCCCGTCCTCGTCCGGGGCGATCGTGGACACGACCGGGATCCGGCCGGCGTCGATCAGATCGATCACCGCCTCCGGCCGGACGTGTACGACGTCACCGACCAGGCCGATGTCGACGGACTCGCCGTCGATCATCGCGCCGCGTCGTTCGGCCGTGAACAACCCGGCGTCCTCGCCGGACATGCCGACCGCTAACGGGCCGTGCGCGTTCAGCAGGCCGACCAACTCCCGGCCGACCTTGCCGACCAGCACCATCCCGACGATGTCCATCGCCTCGGGGGTGGTGACCCGCAGGCCGCCCCGGAACTCGCTGTCGATGCCGAGCCGGCTGAGCATGTCGCTGATCTGCGGTCCGCCGCCGTGCACCACCACGACCCGTACGCCGCAGTGCCGGAGGAATACGATGTCCGAGGCGAAAGCCTGCTTGAGCTCGTCGTCCACCATCGCGTTGCCGCCGTACTTGATCACGATCGTCTTGCCGTGGAACTCCTTCAGCCACGGCAGTGCCTCGGTCAGTACGGCGGCCTTCTCGACCGCGCCGGCCTGTGTCGTCGTCATGGTCATGAGGAGTAGGCCGAGTTCTCTTCGACGTACGCGTGCGACAGGTCGGTGGTCAGAACCGTCGCAGCAGCGGAGCCCGCGTGCAGGTCGATCACCACTTCGATCTCCGGCCCACTCAGATCGGCCTCGGACCGGTCGACTCCCTTGCCGCCGGCAACACAGATCGCGGCACCGTTGAGGGTGATGTCCAGCAACGACGGGTCGAACGCGGTCGGCGCGTTGCCGACGGCCATCGCGATCCGTCCCCAGTTCGGATCGGAGGCGAAGAAGGCGGTCTTGCAGAGGTTGTCCTCGGCAACCACCTTGGCGGCGGCGACCGCCTCGGCCTCGGTCGAAGCGCCCTGCACGGTGATGCTCACGTGCTTGGTGACACCCTCGGCATCAGCCTGCAGTTGCTTGACCAGATCCGCCGCAAGTACCGAGAGCGCGGACTCGAACTCGTCGGCCGCGACGGTGACGCCGGACGCGCCGGAGCTGAGCAGCAGCACGGTGTCGTTGGTCGACGTACCGCCGTCCACGTCGAGCCGGTTGAAGGTCTGCGCGACCGCGTTGCGGAGCGCATGGTCGAGGTGCGGCTGGTCGAGCACGGCGTCGGTGGTGATCACCGAGAGCATGGTCGCCATGTTGGGCGCGCACATGCCGGCGCCTTTCGCGAAGCCGCCGATGCTCCAGCCGTCCGGGTGCGTCAGCACCGCCTGCTTCGCCACGTTGTCGGTCGTCAGCACCGCGGTCGCCGCGGCGAGACCGTGCGCTGGAGTCGATCCCAATGCGTCGACGCACTGGGAGATCCCTGGGATCAGCTTCTCCATCGGGAGCCGCTCGCCGATCAAACCGGTGGAGCAGACCCCGATCTCGGCCGCGCCTACCTGTAGGACCGCCGCGAGCGCTTCAGCGGTCGCATGGGTGTCCTGGAAGCCCTCCGGCCCGGTGCACGCGTTGGCGCCACCGGAGTTCAGCACGACTGCCTTCAGCTTGCCGGCGGTCAGGACTTGCTGCGACCACAGCACCGGAGCCGCCTTTACCTTGTTGGTAGTGAAGACGCCCGCTGCGGCGTCGTACGGTCCGTCGTTGACGACGACGGTGAGGTCCGGCTTGCCGGCCGGCTTGATCCCGGCGATCACCCCAGCCGCACGGAAGCCGGCCGGCGCGGTGACCCCGGCGCTCCGATCGACTGAGATGTGCGGGGTGACAGCTAAAGTCACGGTGCTACTCCTACGAGGGGAAGGGCCAGGGTCTCGTCGAGACCGACGGCCAGGTTCATGCACTGCACGGCGGCGCCGGCAGTGCCCTTGGTGAGGTTGTCCATCGCGGCCACGATCACGGCCCGGCCGGCGCGCTGGTCCAGGGTGACCTGCAGTTGCACGGTGTTCGCGCCTAGCGTCGCCTGGGTCTGCGGCCATTGACCTTCGGGAAGGAGGTACAGGAACGGCTCGTTGCTGTAGGCATCTTCATAAGCCTGACGCAGCTCTGAAGCAGTGGTGCCCTCGGCAACGGGTGCGCTGCAGGTGGCGAGGATGCCGCGAGCCATCGGGGCCAGCACCGGCGTGAACGAGACCGAGACAACAGCGTCAGTGATTGTGGCAAGGTTCTGCTCGATCTCCGGCGTGTGCCGGTGCACGCCGCCCACGCCGTACGCGGTCGCCGAGCCCATCACCTCAGCACCCATCAGATGGGCCTTCGGCGTCTTGCCCGCGCCGGAGGTGCCGCTGACGGCGACCACCACCAACTGCCCCGGGTCCACCAGTCCAGCCTGTACGGCGGGCAGCAGCGCCAGCGTCGACACCGTTGGATAGCAACCCGGTACGGCGACCCGGTTGGCGCCGCGGAGCTTCTCCCGCTGGCCGGGCAGCTCAGGCAGACCGTACGGCCAGTGCCCGGCGTGCTTGCCGCCGTAAAACTCCACCCACGCGTCCGCGTCGATCAACCGGAAGTCCGCGCCGCAGTCGATCACGGTCACCGTGTGGTCAACAGCCCCGAGTTGCGCTGAAATTTCGGCGGACTGCCCGTGCGGCAGAGCCAGGAAAACCACGTCATGACCAGCGAGCGTCTCCGCCGAGGTCTCGACCAGAGCGCGCCCGACCAGGGGCAGAAGGTGCGGGTGGTGCTCGCCCAGCATCGTACCGGCGTTGCCACCGGCGGTGAGCGCGCCGATCTCGACCTCGGGGTGCACGGACAGCAGGCGGAGTAGTTCTCCCCCGGCGTAGCCGCTGGCGCCGGCGATCGCGATCTTGAGGCTCATATGAATGAGTATGCCATCAACCGGAAGAATATCCAACGGCTTTGCCGTACTGCTCCACTTCCACGTCGATGTGCACCCACCAGCCACGCGCCCGCCCGAAGCATGACAGGCCCGTGCACAGGGCCGGGTTCTGCTAGAGGGCAGACAGTTCCTCGGCGAGGAGAGTGCGGAGGCGAGTGCGCCAGGCCAAGCCGGCTTCGTCTACCTCGCCGCCGGTGCGAGAGGGGATTTCGGTGAGCATGACCAGGTAGAGGTGGAGGCGGTAGAGGGTCAGCCGGACCTGTAGTTCCTCGGTGAACTCGATCGGTGACCCGGTCGCCTCGGCGTAACCGTGCAGCAACGGGTGGTTTGGCAGGTCCTCGATCCGGCGCAGCAGTACCGGCGACACCAGGTCCATCGCCGCGTCGGCGTAAAGCCACCGCTCCCCGTCTACCAGGCCGGTGAGCCGCCCATCCTCCGTTGCCAGCACGTTGCCGTCCCACAGGTCGAAGTGGACGAGCGACGGCCGGTGCACCCGATCCAGTACGTCGCTGTGCCGGGCAACAGCCGCACGGATCCCTCTGGGCAGCGCGACGTCCCACTGCACGGCGTCCGAGAGGAGGCTGTCGATGATCGCGCCGAACGCCGCGGACCAGGTCGAGCCGTGCGGGCGGTCGCCGGAGTACCCGAACCGTGGTCCGGAGATCCGGTGCACCGCGGCGAGCGCCGTACCGAGCTCATGACGCACCTTGTCACAGACAGCCTCAGGCAACTCCGGTAGCGCAGTACCAGGAAGGTAGGCAGTGACCATCCAGCCTGGGCCGGTCCTCAGCACTTCGGGCACCGGCACTCCTGCAGCTTGCGAGCCGACGAGACGGAAGTACTCGGCCTCGGCTTCGATCAGGCCGTACTCGTAGCTCAGGACCGGCGTCTCCGGCGCAGGACCCACCTTGAGCACCACCTGCCGGCCGTCGTCCAGGGTGACCCGCCAGACCGCGGCGAAGAATCCACCAGATAGCGGACCACAATCCGCCACACCCATATCGAAGGCGCTGGCGACCAAGGCCTTGACCTCGGCTGGTTGAAGGTTCCGTCGCGTCGGGCTGTTCACAGCGGCAGACCCTAGTGGTCGGCGGTGGCCACTAGGCTGCTATCTGCAATTCAGTCGCACTTGGAGGTCTGCTGTGAAGTACGTCGCGATCGACCCGTCGCAGGTCTCCGACCCCGCCCTGCGGGCCGATCTGCCGGACACCTGGATCGATGCCACCAACGCAGGTGGCAGCGTCGGCTTCACCGCGCCGGCGCCGGTGCACGCGGTCGCCGAGACCCTGGACCGCGCGCTGGACCGGGTTGCCGGCGGCAAGGACCTGCTCGGCGTGCTGCGCAACGGCGACCGGTACGTCGGGATGGGCCTGCTGGTGGACCGGTATGAGAGTGCCCTCAACGTGCACTGGCGGACGGTCCTGCGGGTGATGGTGCACCCGAAGTACCAGGGTTCCGGTGCCGGCACGACGCTGATGACCGGGCTGCGGCAGAGCGCGGTGGACCTCGGGCTGGAGCAGTTGCAGCTGACGGTCCGCGACGGCAACAACCTGGAGAAGTTTTACGAGCGGCTCGGCTACCGGGTCGTCGGCAGGCACCCGCGCGCGGTCCGGGTCAGCCCGGACGACTACCGCGACGAGATCATGCTGGTCACCGACCTCGTCTGACCAGGTGCTCGGACCTTAGAAGGCCGGTCGGGGTTCGCCCGCCACCATCGCATACACAACTCCAGATTCCGGGTCGGGTATGCGTTTGCTGAAGTAGTTGCGTATGCGTGGCCGGCAGTCGAGGCCCGTGACCAGGTTGTGCCCGTCCGCAGGGCCTTCGCCGTCGACGCAGGTATCAGTCGTTCGGCTCTCCCGGGCTGTCGTCACGCCACCCGCGCGAGCCCGACCGCGGCGCTGGCATCAAGGGACCGACGAAGCCCGACACGCCGGGGAACAAGGGACCGACGATGGGGTTGTGGGGCTTGTGAGGGCTTACAGGGAGTAGATACGGATTAGGCCGTTGGTGTGGCGGAGGGTAGCGAGGGTGTTCAGGGCAAGGGATACCGGTCCGTCGCGTTGATCTGCGTAGAGCCATCGGACGGCGTACTCGTAACGGAGCCGATGCAGGAGTTGCCGTGTGGGTGCTGCCATGGCCTGGTTGGTCAGCGCCACTCGGTCGGGCCAGGGGGAAGGCTGGCGGGTGTAGCGGAGCCCGCCGACGCCTTGGTTCGCCATCGCCTGGTTGGTGTAGGCCCAGCCCTCGATCAGAGTACGGCGGCCCGCGATGCCGCTGACGATGTAGCCGCGCGCGTCGCAGCCGGGACGCTGCGACCCTGCCGGGCGGCAGTAGGTGTTGCTCGCCACCACATCCGTCGGCCGGGAGTTCGCACCGAGCCAGAGGGCGGCGGCTACCTCGTCCGGATAGATCCGCCAGAGCTTAGAGGAGAAAGCGCTGGCCCGGTGCCCGCCGCGAACGCGCAGGCCAATGCCTTGTGCGGTCTCCGTTGCGGTTGGCACCACGAGAATGGTCACCAGGGTGAGCACCACCCCAAGCCCGGCCAGCGCGGACCAACGGCCTTGCGCGGATGATCGGCGTACCAAGAACCACCAGGCGATGATCAGCAACGCAGCAAGCACACCCACGCCCAACAGCGGGCGAGCTACCGCCCAGACCCGGTCCGACGGCCCGATCCGACCGGCCCTGGCCGCAAGCAGTATCAGAGCGAACAACCCACCCGATACCGCAGCGAGCGAGACGACCAGCCCGATCTCCCGTCGCCTGTGTCCTCGCGCTGCGACGGCTGCCAGCCAGCCCACCGCTGCGAGGCCGAACGGCGCGACGCTACGAACGAAGTAGGACTCGCTCGCCGACGGATGATCCACCAGCAGGTAGCCCGCCCAGCCCGCGACGAGCGCACCCAACAGGAACCAGCCGACCGGATCTTGCCTGGTGGTCCTACCTACCAACAGCCCGAAGCCCGCCGCCGCAGCAGCCTGCGACATCAAGAGCAGTCCGAAGATGACCAACGCCCCAAACACCGTCAGCAACTTTCCCGACGCCAGCGAGGGCAGAATCCATCCGCCGGCTCCCGCAGGGGTGCGGTCACCGGTCGCGGCGTGATAGCCGGACTGCAGCTTGACGATCGCGAGGAACTGGATCTTCGAGCCACTCGTACTGCCGGCGAGGGAGAGCATGGTGCCCACTGCGGCGATCAGCAACAGCGCTCCCGCGACGACCGAGCGCCAGGGCAGCTTGCGATCACGGACCAGCAGGTACGCAGCGGACAGCCCGACTGCGCCGAGTAATATCGGCAAGATCGTCGGCTTGGAACCACCACCCACGACGCCGACGGCGATAGCGAGCACCCAGAGACCCTTGCTCTTGCTGCCGCGGAACAACACCTCAATGAGGAAGACACCAGCAGCGGCACCCGCGATAAGACCGAAGGTCTGCGACGGACTGATCAAGCTGAGCGGCGGTGCCAGATCAGGTCTGGTGACCAGCAGCAGCCCCAACTGCGGTCCGGCGAGAGCTACCGCAGCCAGTACGCCGGTCCACCAAGTCCGGCTGACAGTCCGAGCCAAGGTAGCGCACACCAGCAAAGCGACAACCACCAGCGGCAACAGCCAAAGCCTGTAGAGCACGAGGATGGCCGGGAGCCGGGTGATGTCGACAGCGCCGGCCATGTCGGCATTGGCGAACCAGTGGTAGTCCAGAGGCTCCCCGGCAACTTGCGGTAACTGCGGCGGCACACTGCGAATCAGCTCGTTCAGCATCGAGAGGTGATACAGCAGATCCGGGTAGTACGCCGTTCCACTCGGCGGCGGCGGGTGGTACGCCATCGCCCCGAGGGTGGCACCGCCGACCATCACGCTCGCGGCTACCACCAGACCCCAGGTCCACGCCAACGGTAAAGGCCTCGGCTGGGCGATCCGCCAGTGCCTGCGCAAGGCCGGTATCGCCGCGAAGCACACCAGCACGAATAACGGCCACACCAGCAACCAGCGCTGCCAGCCGAGCGCGGTGAACACTGCCCAACCGGCCATCTGGTAGGTGACTCCGACGACAGCACCGAGCCCGACGTCTTCCGCCCAGTTGCCGGTACTCCGCCACAGCGCGCGCATCAGGAGCACACCTGGCAGGACGACGCAGGCCGCGAAGTACAGCGCATACCGGCCCGCATCCAGGATCGGCACGTCGATCGAGACCAGCCCAAGGAAGGCGACGACGACGGGGATCAACCAGGGAACAAGTCGCGCGGCCGGCCTCGTGGCCTGAGGCCGCACGGCGCCGATCTGTTCGTCGGTGACTTGCATTGCCGGCATGGCTCTCTGACCCCCAATGGGCCGCCGGAAGGACGGCCATGCGCTGCGCAGTTCATAACGACCCACGGCGTCCCATGCTACGCACGCGGAAAACCAGGTGCCATCAGCAACCAGCGTCCGGGCACCGGACACCGTTGCCGGGCAGAATCAGCCGGTCGGGGAAACCGAGATCGCACCGGTGCGGCGGGGATCACCGACCGCGAGCAGCCCGTTAGCCGGATCCCAGAACGCCGCAGCGACCCCGCCGAAGTACATCGCGTGCGCCCCCATCGCGCGAGTCGGCAGATCGAGACCATCCGGTAGCGTCAGGTCTTCCTCGTGGTCGACGGTCACGTCCTCGCGGACCCGGACATGCAGCCGTGGATACCGCACGGCCTCCGCCAGGGGCAGTCCGCCGTGCGTGAAGAGTGCGTAGACCTGCGCCAGCGCGGTCGGGATCCGGTCAGAGCCGGGCGAGCCGATAGCCAGCACGGCGCCATCGCTGTCCCGCCGCGCCACGCTGGGCGCCATATTCGAGGTCAGCCGGGTGCCCGGGGCCAGGCTGTGCACCCCGCCATAGAGCAGCTCCTGCTCGCCGAGCGCGTTGTTCAGCCAGAGTCCGGTGCCCGGCGTCAGCACCCCCGACCCGTAGCCTGACGAGACCGTGATCGCGCAGGCATCGCCCGCGTCGTCGACCACCGAGACCGTCGCCGTACTGGGCG
Organism: Kribbellaceae bacterium; assembly: GCA_033851055.1. Lineage (GTDB taxonomy): Bacteria > Actinomycetota > Actinomycetes > Propionibacteriales > Kribbellaceae > Kribbella. Next base: position 18,644 of record JAWWPC010000239.1, read on the forward strand.
AACCAAGCGCTCGTAAGTCACCGGACGACGCGAGGTCGAGCAGCTTCTGCCCGGCAAGCCGGCGTACGTCCTCCTCAGGCAGCTCAGCCAACCGGCGGCCTAGCACAGCGTGCTGGACAGCAACCAGCCGGACCAGCTCAGCAGGATTCCAACCACCACCAGCCGGTATGCCGACGAGCAGGGCGAGCATCGCTGCCACCGCAACACCACCGACGGCAGGCGGTGGGTTGGTGGCCAGCCGCCACCCGCTCTGCCGCACTGTCAGCGCAGGCCGTACGACGGCCTCGTACGCGGCCAGGTCCTCCGCGGTCAGGATGCCGTCGTTCGCCACCATGTCCCGGGTGATCAGCTCGGCCAGCTCGCCGGTATACACCGTCTCAGCTCCGACCTGGGCGATCAGCTCCAATGCCTCGGCCAGCTCCGGGATCACCACGATCGAGCCGGCCCGGATCACCACGCCGTCCGCATCGTGCACCACGGCCCGACTCGGCTCGTGCCAGCCGAAGATGACGTCGTGCGCGAAGGCGAGATAGTACCCGGAGGTCCGGCTCAGCGGGAATCCCTTCCGGGCGACCTCGATCGCCGGGCGGACCACTTCGCTCCACGGTGCCTTGCCGGACCGTTGATGGGCCAGATCCAGCGCCTTCAGGCCGCCCGGAGTCGCCACCGAGCCATGCCCGACGGTGGTCGTCATGCCTCCGCCGTACTCGCCGGTGATGTCCCAGACGCCACGGTTGAAGCGCTCCGGGGGCAGGCCGCGGCCGGGCATCTCCACCCAGCCGTCGATCGTGATGGCCTCACGGCCGGCCTCCTGGAACGTGACGAAACCACCCGCGCCCGGCGACACGACGCCGATCTCATTGACCATCGTCACGAGCGTCGCCGCGATGGCGGCGTCGACCGCGTTGCCTCCCTCGGCCGCCAGCCGGACCCCGGCCTCGGCCGCCGCCGCATTGGGCGCGGCGACCGCCACCTTGGAGGCGTGCATCAGCCGACGCGCTGGACCGCGCCGAAGCGATCGACGGCCACCTGGACGGCGGCCTGCCGGGCTGCGGCGACCTCGGTCTCGGTGAGCGTCCGGTCCGGCGCCCGGAAGCGCAGCGCAAACGCCAGCGACTTGCGCCCCTCGCCGATCTGCTCGCCGGTGTAGAGGTCGAACAGCCGGACCGACTCCAACAACTCCCCCGCGCCCTCGACCAAGGCGGCCTCCACGTCGGCCGCAGCCACCTCGGCCGGCACGATCAGCGCCACATCCTCCTTCGCCACCGGGTACGACGAGAACGGCCGAGCCGCCACCGAGGCCGGTCCGGCCGCGATCAGCGCGTCAAGATCCACCTCGACCGCACCCGACCGAGCCGGCAACCCGAACGCCTGGCACACCTTCGGGTGCAGCTCGCCGGCATGACCGATGACCGCGCCGCCGACCGAGAACTCCGCGCAGCGGCCCGGGTGCCACGGCGCCAGCTCGACGTTGCGCAGCACCGGCTCGACCCCGACCGCCTCGGCAACCGCTCGACCCACCTGTACGGCGTCCTGCCAGCCGACCGGCTGCCCCTTGCCCCACCAGCCCGTGGGGACCCGCGAACCAGTGAGTACGACGCCGAGATGCAGCGGCTGATCCGGCAAGGCGTCGTACAGGGCCTGGATCTCCTCATCGGACGGGCGCTGCGCGACGGACGGCAGCGGCGCCGGCTTCGAGTCCGGCCGGGGCAGGAACACCAGGCTGGTCTGGAAGATCGCCAGGTCGGTGGCACCGCGGCCGACGTTCCGCTCGGCAGTGCGGAGCATGCCTGGAAGCAGGGTCGTCTGCATCGACGGCTCTTCGTCGGAGAGCGGGTTGACCAGCTTGACCGTCGTCCGGCGGACATCGTCAGCGGGTAGGCCGAGCGCGTCGAAGTCGGCGTCACCGACGAACGGGTAAGCGACGACCTCGGTCAAGCCGGCACCTACCAGCGCGGTGGCGATCCGGCGACGGCGACGCTGCGAGACCGTGAGGCCCTGGCCGCCCGGCGCCGACGGCAGCACCGACGGCACCTTGTCGTACCCGTAGAGCCGGATGACCTCTTCGGCGAAGTCGTTGGGGTCGCGCAGATCCGGACGCCAGGACGGCGGCCCCAGCGTGACCATGTCGTCTCGGAGTTCAACCGTGCAGCCGACTGCTTCGAGGTGAGCAACCGATTCCTCGACGGAGATCGGCGCCCCTGCCACCCGCGCCGCGTGATCGGCCCGAACCGTCACCCGCTCCGGCAGCGGCTGCGTGTCGATGACCGTCTCGGCCGTCTCGATGGCGCCGCCGGCCAGTTCGGCCAGCAGGTCCGCGACCCGCTGCGCGGCGTACCGCGGCAGGGCCGGGTCGACCTCGCGCTCGAACCGGCGCGACGCTTCGGACGACAACTTGTGCCGCCGCGAGGATCGCGCGATCACGACCGGGTCGAAATGCGCGGCCTCGATCACCACGTGGGTAGTGGTCTCGGAGATCTCGGTGGACGCGCCGCCCATCACGCCCGCGACGCCGATCGGACCGGAGTCGTCAGTGATCAGCAGGTCCTCGGCGTCCAGCTCACGGGCCTGGCCGTCCAGCGTCATCAGCTTCTCGCCCGCGGTCGCCCGCCGGACCACGATGTCGCCGGAAAGCCGGGCCTTGTCATAGCCGTGGATCGGCTGACCCAGCTCGAGCATCACGTAGTTCGTCACGTCCACGCCGATCGAGATCGGCCGCATCCCGGACAGCAACAGGCGCTGCTGCATCCAGCGTGGCGACGGTGCCGTCGGGTCGATCCCGGTGACCGTCCTCGTGACGAACACGCTGCAGGCGTGATCGTCCTCGACCCGAACCGGATATCCGCCCTGCCCAGTGCCGGTGAGGGTGAGATTCGCCGGGTCTTCGAGCGCCACGCCGTACGCGGTAGCGGTCTCGCGCGCCACGCCGCGGATGGAAAGGCAGTAACCACGATCCGGCGTGACCGCGATGTCCAGTACGTCGTCGCGCAGCCCTAGCAACTCGATCGCGTCGTCACCCGGCTCGGCCTCGCCCGGCTGCAGGACCACGATACCGCCGCTCCCGTCGTCGCCGAGGCCGAGCTCGGAGCTGGAGCAGATCATGCCGTTCGATACGTGGCCGTAGGTCTTGCGGGCGGAGATGGCAAAGCCGCCCGGCAGCACGGCCCCCGGCAGGACGACGACGACCAAGTCGCCGACCTCGAAGTTGTTCGCACCGCAGACGACCCACTGCGGCTCGTCCTTACCGATGTCGAGGGAGCACCAGCGGATGGTCTTGCCGTTCTTCTGCGGCTCCGGCTCGTAGGACAGCACCCGCCCGACCACCAGCGGCCCGGCCAGCCCGGCGCCGCCCTCGTCGACGGTCTCCACCTCGAGCCCGGCCCGGACCAGCTTCTCGCCGACCTCGCGGCCGGTGACGCCGGCCGGCAGCTCGACGTACTCGCGAAGCCATGACAGTGGGACCCGCATCAGATCTCCATCCCGAACTGGCGGCTGAACCGCACGTCACCCTCGACCATGTCCCGCATGTCCTCGACGCCGTTGCGGAACATCAGCGTCCGCTCCAGCCCCATCCCGAACGCGAAACCGGAGTACCGCTCGGGGTCGATGCCGCAGGCCTGGAGCACCCGCGGGTTCACCACCCCGCAGCCGCCCCACTCGATCCAGCCCTCGCTGCCACAGGTGCGGCACGGCCGGTCCGGGTTGCCGACGGACTCACCGCGACAGACGAAGCACTTCAGGTCGACCTCGGCGGACGGCTCCGTGAACGGGAAGAAGTTCGGCCGCAGCCGCGCCTCCAGTCCCTCGCCGAACATCGACACCACGAAGTGGTCCAGCGTGCCTTTCAGGTGCGCGAGCGTGATGCCCTCGTCCACCACCAGGCCCTCGACCTGGTAGAAAACCGGCGTGTGCGTCGCGTCCAGTTCGTCGGTGCGGAACACCCGGCCCGGGCAGATCACGTAGATCGGCGGCTTGCGGGTCAGCATCGATCGCGCCTGCACCGGCGAGGTGTGGGTCCGCAGCACCTTTCCGGAGCCGGGCGGCTCGACGAAGAAGGTGTCCTGCATCTGCCGTGCCGGGTGGTCCGGCTGGAAGTTCAGCGCGTCGAAGTTCAGCCACTCGGCCTCCACCTCGGGCCCCTCCGCGACGTCCCAGCCGAGCGCGGTGAACACGTCCGCGACCTGCTCGGAGATCAGCGACAGCGGGTGCCGCGCACCGAGCTGCGGGGTGTGCCAGGGCAGCGTCACGTCGACGCGCTCGGTGGCCAGCATCCGCTCCTCGTGCTCAGCCTCCAGCACCTTCAGCCTGGCGGCGTACGCCTCGTTGATCTCCTTGCGGGCGGTGCCGATCCGCTGACCGGCCTCCTTCCGGCCTTGCGGCGGCAGCGCGCCGATCTCCCGGTTCGCCAGCGCGATCGGCGACCGGTCCCCGAGGTGCGCGAGCTTCGCCTCCTGCAGCGCCTTCAGATCCGTAGCCGATTCGAAGGCCTTGAGCGCCTCGTCCCGGGTCCGCTCCAGCTCGTCGGCATGCAGCGGTGTCACCTCGACCGGGTCATAGTTCTTGTTGGGGCCGGACATGGCTCCCTTTCGGGGTTGCTGGCGGAAAATTCTGAATCTACTGCCTGTAGCAGTCTAGAAAGCTCCGGCTGCCGAGCGTGAATCGGTCGTCCACAGGCTCGCGGCTGCCCCGTCAACGAGCCTTCAATCTTCCGCCGTACGCCGTTGCGCGCGGGCCGAGGCGTACAGGCAGACGGCGGCCGCGGTGGCCAGGTTGAGGCTCTCCGCGCGGCCGTAGATCGGGACCTTGACCGAACGGTCGACGATCGCGTCGAAACCGTCGGGCAGACCGTGTGCCTCGTTTCCGAACAACCAGATGGTCGGTTTGGCGAGGGTGCCGTCGTCGATGCACTCGTCCAGGTCGGAACTGCCGTATCCGTCGGCGGCAAGCACCTGCAAGCCTTGCTCCCGCCACAGCTTCGTCGCCGCGATGATGTCCGCCTCGACCGTGATCGGCAGGTGGAACAGACTGCCCACGCTAGCCCGGACCGCCTTGGGGTTGTGCGGATCCACCGACTCACCCGACAGCACGACCGCATCGGCCCCCGCGGCATCGGCGCACCGGATCAGCGTCCCGGCGTTGCCCGGATCTCTCACCTGTACGCCGACCGCGACCAGCCGGGCTTGTTCTGTGACAGCCTCTTCCAGCGGTACGTCGACCAATCGGCAAACGGCGACCACCCCCTGCGAGGTGACGGTCTCGCTGAGCGCCTCGATGCCGGCACGATCCACCTCGTACCAGGGGACGTCCGCCGCCCGGGCCAGGTCCCGCAGATCCCGGTGCCTACTGGCGACATCCGGTTCGGCGTACACCTCGATCACCAGTTCGCGGTGCTCGAGCGCCTCCCGGACCGCTTGTGGACCCTCCACCAGGAAGCGGCCCAGCTTGCTCCGGAACGCGCGAGTGGCGAGCCTCCGGGCCCGCTTGATCCGCACGGATTGTGCAGTCAGCAGACCTGGGCTCGCCACTTGCGCTTGCTACTTGGTGTTGCTGCGGCTCAGGCCGCGGCGTCGCTCTTGGCGTTGATGTCGGCCGGCAGTGCGGCCTTCGCCAGCGCGACGAGTGCCGAGAACGCCGGGGCGTCGTTGACGGCCAGCTCGGCGAGGATCTTGCGGTCGACCTCGACCTCGGCCAGGCGAAGACCCTGGATGAGACGGTTGTAGGTCAGTCCCTCGGCGCGGGCGGCAGCATTGATCCGCTGGATCCAGAGCCGACGGAAGTCGCCCTTGCGCGCCTTGCGGTCGCGGTAGGCGTAAACGAGCGAGTGGGTGACCTGCTCCTTGGCCTTGCGGTACAGCCGCGAGCGCTGCCCGCGGTAGCCGCTGGCCTGCTCGAGTACGACCCGGCGCTTCTTGTGGGCGTTGACTGCCCGCTTCACGCGTGCCATGAGGTGTTACTCCTTGTATTTCTGCGCCGATGAAGAATCTGTGTCCACTCGGCGGGATGTGAGGTTGAGGGAAGCGGGAACGTCAGATCCCGAGGAGCTTCTTGACCTTCTTGGCGTGCGAGGGGGCCACGTCGACCGTACCCCTGAGGCGACGCTTCCGGGTGGACGACTTCCCCTCGAGCAGATGGCGAACGTTGTCCCGCTCGCGGCGGAGCTTGCCCGTACCCGAGATCTTGACGCGCTTCTTCATCCCCGAGTGGGTCTTCATCTTCGGCATGTCTTCAGTACTCCTGGTTTCTTCGTTGACTCGACTGGGGTGCTGCTCCGGCCTCGCGACCGGAGCGGTTCACTCCGGGTCGAGGTTGTCTGCCGGACCCTTCGGCTTCTTGGTGGCGCCGGCCGCGATCTCGGCCTCGTGCTGCTGGACCTGCTCCGCGCGTTCCGCGCGCTCCGCTTCTACCTCGGCCTCACGCTCGGCGACCTTCTTGGCCTTCTCAGCTTCCACGTCCACGCGCGCCTCGGACTTCTTCTTGTGCGGTCCGAGCACCATGATCATGTTCCGGCCGTCCTGACGCGGCGACGACTCGACGAAACCGAGCTCGCTGACGTCCTCGGCCAGCCGCTGCAGCAACCGAAACCCGAGTTCGGGCCGGGACTGCTCACGTCCGCGGAACATGATGGTGATCTTGACCTTGTCACCGGCACGTAGGAACCGGACTACGTGACCCTTCTTGGTCTCGTAATCGTGTGGGTCGATCTTCGGCCGCAGCTTCATCTCTTTGATGACTGTGTTGGTCTGGTTCCGGCGGGACTCACGCGCCTTCTGCGCGGTCTCGTACTTGTACTTGCCGAAATCCATCAGTTTGCAGACCGGCGGACGTGCCGTGGCCGCAACCTCGACCAGGTCGAGATCGGCTTCCTGTGCCAACCGAAGTGCGTCTTCGATCCGAACGATGCCTACCTGCTCACCGTTCGGCCCGACCAGCCGTACCTCGGGAACGCGGATGCGCTCGTTGACGCGCAGTTCAATGGTGATGTGTCCTCCTGGGATTTTGTCCGTGTGTACTTGCCACCTTGTGACCGCCCCGGGGACTCTCCGCCTGGAATGACAGAAGGCCCCCGTGCGTCCACACGAAGGCCCATTCCCAGATCGACGGCTGAGCGACCTCTTCACGAGGTGCACGCCGTACGGTGCCTTATCCACCGGCTGGGCCGGAGACTCGGCGTGACCGGGACCCGCCGACTTTGCGTCGACTGGGTGGGAGGTGGCCCTCCGCTTAGACTCGAACCACTGGGAACCCTGAGATATTCCACTCAGGGATCGCCACCAGACCGAGTCGGTCGCTGTGTAAGGGTAACAGCATGGCCGCCTCAGTCTCCAATTCCCCCCGAACGCCCCCTCGACGGCATCCAGAGACATCCCCCACTCAACGTTCGCCGGTCCTTAGTTACTCGGCGTGTTGCGGTTCATCGGCCCCGGCACGAACCACTCGCGCCTCGCCGGAACGGCGACTACGGAAGATCACGCGCCGGCCGCGAAAGAAAGTGGTCCCCGAGTGGCCCGGGAGTGACCGAGCTACTCGGGGACCGACGGGTCAGGCGAAGACCTTCAGTTCGTAGATGCGGGCCGCCGGGTCGGTGCCCTGAGTGGGCGTGGTGATGTTGAGGCGGACGTAGCGGGCCGAGACGCCGGACGCGGTGTGGGTGGTCACGCCGGCCGTGTTGTTGGTGACGGTGACGCGGGTGGTCCAACTGCTGCCGTTGGCCGACGTCTGAATGGTGTAGGCACGCGTGTTGTACGACGCAGACTCGCCGCCGGCACTCGCGTGCGAGATCTCGAAGCTGCCGATCGACTGGGACGAGCCCAGGTCGACCTGCAGGTACTTCGACGCCACCAGCGAGCAGAACTTGTCTGAGTTACCGCCGGTAACGCTACCGTTGAACGCCTTCTCCGGACCTTCGGTGGACGCGCAGGGCGTGGAGCCGGTGGCTGGTTTGTTGAGTGCCAGGTCGGCGGGTCCGCTCGAGCCGCCGGACATCGCCGAGGTCATCTCGCCGGCCCACTGCCACGGCGCCGCCGTACCGCCGGGGTCTGAGTTGAAGTACTCCCAGCCGTCGACCCCACCGAAGTTCGGGTACTTGGCGACCAGCGATGCCAGCGTGCTCTTCAGCGTCGCCAGCGGTACGTAGCCGGAGCAGTTGGCCGAGTTGGTCACCACGCCGGCGACGACCTTGTTGGGCGGGAACAGGCCGCGGTTGATGATGCTGTCGTAGCCGCTGGTGTTCGCCATCGAGCCCCAGCCGCAGTAGAACTGCGCGTTGTACCAGTCGATGTTCGAGCCACGCTCGCGCTCGAGCGTCTCGTAGTTGAAGCCGGACAGGTTCCCGCCGCCGGTCAGCGCCGGCGCCACCGGGGCCAGCGTGATGATGAAGCCGGTGCCGAAGTCGGTGGTGAGCTGGTCGATCAGCCGGTTGATGCCGGCCTGCGACATGTTCTCCTCGACGTCCAGGTCGACCCCGTCCAGCCCGTATGTCGTGATGACGTTCTTCAACCGCGGGTAGTAGTTGGCGAAATCGGTGTCGAGTCCCTGGAAGCTGCCCTGTGCGGCGCCACCCACGAAGGCCGAGACGTGCACGCCCTGGGCCTGCATCGCATGCAGGTCGGCCCACATCTGGGTGAAGCGGGCATCACCTGGCGGGAAGTCGTTCAAGTGGGTGGTGCCGTCGCTGTTCAGGTGGATCGCGCCGACCAGGACATCTGTGACGCCGGTGTTGTGGTCGGTCAACGCCTTGGGCGAGACGTAGACGTTGTTCAGGTACTGCGTCTGGTAGTAGACGACAACGCGTTTGCTGTTGGCCGTCGTACCGGTATTCGCCGCTTGAGCGGGGGTGGACAACAGCGCGGCCAAGAAAACTGCTGCTGCAGCAGCGGCCAGTGCCTTACGGAACATCTCGAACTCCTTCGAACCAAACCTGCATGGGCGGTGGGGATGGTCGAACAAGTGCCGTGGTGCTAGTGGTGTGTCTGGCAAATAGCTTGAGTGCTGGCGGTGTCCAGGTGGGTGCATCGCAAGGCGGAGAAGGAGCCTCGATGCTTTTCCATCGTGGCTTC
>JAWWPC010000257.1:0-7981 GCA_033851055.1 Kribbellaceae bacterium
GTCGCGGTGATCACCACGGTGTGGTGCGTTTCCTGGGTCTGGAACAAGGCCGACGCGAGCACCCCGGTGGCCCTGCCGTCGGCGAACGGGACACCGTTGAAGACAATCAACCCGTCGGTCAAGCCGACCGCGACCCCCCCGCCGACCGGCAAAGTGGTCGGCTCCAACATGGTTGCCTCGAACAACGACACGATGCCGGTCCTGTCCTCGGCCTGGTCGGACAACTTTGAGAACTCAGGTCTGTACGGCGGCGCCTCGATCTGGCTGACCGTGCACAAGAACTACGACGGCAACAACACCTGGGGCGACTACGTCGCGTTCGGCGGGCTGAACAAGACGATCCCGTTCACGAACACGCCCGCCGGGCTGAAGGAGGCGACGGTCCAGGCCGCCTCGATCGCGATCGTCCGGCTCTACGACAAGAACGTGAAGTTCGCCAGCAAGGCCACCCACCGGACGATCACTGTGAAGGGCCACCCCGGGCACGAGATCACCATCAAGGTCGCGGTCAGCAAACCGAAGCTGAAGGAGAGCTACTCGACCGTAGCGGTCACCGTGATCGACCGGGGCGACGGTACCGGCATGGTGGCTGTTGGTGACTTCGCCGGTTCCACCCAGCAGTGGTTGCCGATCTGGCGCGCGAAGGTCCAGGGGATCACGTTCGCCGGCTGAACTGAACGCGCTGTCAGCGGCCTGTGCGGACTTCCGCGCAGGCCGCGACCCAGCGGTCGAGCACTGCCTTGGCAGCACCGGAGTCGATGGCCTCTGCCGCTCGCTCCATGCCGACCCTGACCCGATCCGTCAGGGCACCGCTGCGCGCGTCATGGGCAGCCAATGCCGCGCCGGCGTTGAGCAGGATCACGTCCCGGACCGGGCCGCGTTCACCGTCCAGCAGGGCGCGGACGACCTTCGCGTTGTGTGTCGCATCGGCGCCGCGCAACGCCCCGGCCGGCACCGGCTCGATGCCCAGCTCGCGGGGATCCAGCGTGATCGGCCCCTCCGCCACCCCGCCGCCGACCACCCAGATCTTCGAGGTGGTCGTGGTGGTGAGTTCGTCCAGCCCGTCGTCGCCGTGGAAGACGAGGGCGTCGATACCCCGCCGGGCCAGTACACCGGCGATCAGCCCGGCAACCCGACCGTCCCCCACCCCGACGGCCTGAGCCGAGGGGTTGCCCGGATTCGCCAGCGGCCCGAGGAAGTTGAAGGTGGTCGGCACGCCCAGCTCACGACGCGGTACGGCGGCGTGCCGCAGCGCCGGGTGGAACGCCGGCGCGAAGCAGAAGGTGATCCCGGCCAGCTCGGCGACCTCGGCCACCTGAGCCGCCGTCAGGTTCAGCGGGATGCCGAGCTCCTCGAGTACATCCGCCGTACCGCAGGCGGACGACGCAGCCCGGTTGCCGTGCTTGACGACCTTCGCCCCGGCCCCGGCCGCCACGATCGCCGACATGGTGGAGATGTTGACCGTTTGGGCCTGGTCCCCGCCGGTGCCGACCACATCGAGGGTCCGGCCGGGCACGTCCACCTTGGTGGAGAAGTCCCGCATGGTCGCGAGCATGCCTTCGACCTCGACGACCGTCTCACCCTTGCTGCGCAGCGCGATCACGAAGCCGGCCAACTGCGCCGGGGAGGCCGCGCCGGACAGAATCTGCTCCATCGCCCACGCGGTCGCGGGCGCATCCAGGTCCTCGCGGCGGAGCAGCGGGTTCAGCACCTGCGGCCAGGTGTAGCCAGTCACCGGAACGGTCATGGCCGGGCCCGGGTCAGGTGGTCGCCGGAAGCGAGGCGACCCGCTGTCGGAGCAGCTCGGCGGTCACGTCGGCCAGCTGGACCGGATCGATCGGGTGGGACACCGCCGCCTCGGCGCGAGACCAGGTGGCCAGCCACGCATCCTGCGGGCGGCCCGTGATCACCAGGACCGGAGGGCACCGGAAGATCTCGTCCTTCAGTTGCCGGGCGATCCCCATCCCACCGGCGGGCACGGCCTCGCCGTCCAGGATCGCCAGGTCGATGCCACCCTTGTCCATCGCCTTGATCACGGCCGGCTCGGTGGCGCACTCGGTGTACTCGAGCTCGGGCAGATCGGCCGCCGGCCGCTTGCCCAGTGCCAGCCGGACGGACTCCCGCGTCGTACGGTCGTCGCTGTAGACCAGCACCATCAGCGGACGCTCTGAACTCATCGACTCATCCCAAGCTGTATGTCTGTAACCAGTGGACATCGCAGATGCTACCGGTGCGGCTGCCCGGCCTTGCGCGCCTGCTCCTCCAACCGGTCCAGCCGGCGGTCCTCACGCCTGGCCTCACGCTGCGACTGCTTCACCCACTGGACGAACAAGACGCCGAAGAAGAACAAGCCGACGATGTCGCCGGAGCCCCATAGGAGGCCGCCCGCGATGTACTGGTCGTGCAGCGGGCTGGGCGGCCAGGACCGGCCGAAGCTGGTGTACCAGTCCTCCGCGATCAGCGTGGTCGAGCTCATGATCGTGATGCCGAGGAAAGCGTGGAACGGCAGCGTCAGGAAAGTCAGCATCAAACGGAACGGGTAGATCACCCGGCCCGGCACCGGATCGAGCCCGAGCAACGGCCAGAAGAACAACGCCCCGACCAGGAGGAAGTGCAGGTGTAGCAGATCGTGCAGCGCCGCCGAGCGCAGCGTCGCGTCGTACCAGCCGCTGAAGTAGAGCGCCCAGGGGCTCAGCACGAACAGGGTGAAGCCGACCAGTGGGAAACAGAGGACCTTCGCGACCCTCGAGTGCAGCACCGTAAGCAGCCACCTGCGGGGCTTGGCCGGCAGGGTGCGCAGGGCGAGCGTCACCGGCGCCCCGATCGCACAGGCCAATGGCGTCACCATCGACAGGATCATGTGCTGCGCCATGTGCACGCTGAGCAGCACCGTGTCATAGGTGCCGAGGGCCGATTGGGTCGCGATCACGGCGCTGCCGAGGCCCAGGCCGCAGAAGGCGAACGTCCGCCCCTTCGACCAGTGATCGCCGCGCTGGTGCAGCCGGTGGACGCCGTACAGATAGAGGCCGCCGACCACCAGGATCACGCCCAGCAGCACCGGTTCGAACGTCCAGGCGGTCAGCAACCGCAGCGGCGTGAAAGGCGCGATCTGGTCGCCCGGCCCGGCGTGAGTAGGAAGCACGCTTCAACAGTAGAAACGTGAACTGTCCGACATGCATGGGGGTGGGCGTGCTGCCGTGACACCGGGACCGACATAATGACCGCGTGGCCACCGTAACCGCGCTCCCAGCGTCTCGTGAACACGGACATCACGACCGTCCCAGCATGGTCAGTGTCGGAACGATCGTCTGGCTCTCGAGCGAACTGATGTTCTTCGCCGCGCTTTTCGCGGCCTACTTCACGATCAGGTCCGTGACGACCGCGGCAGCAGCACCGGGTACAGAGTCGCTGTGGGCATTATCCACTGCGCACCTCAACGTCCCCTACGCCTCGGTCAATACCTTCATCCTGGTCGCGTCGTCCTTCACCTGTCAGGCCGGCGTCTTCGCGGCCGAGCACGGCAAGGTCGGGCGGGCCGGTGCGCTGGCGAATCCGCGCTCCTGGGGTATGCGTGAGTGGTTCATCCTCACGTACCTGATGGGTGCGGTGTTCATCGCCGGCCAGGTGACCGAGTACGCCACCCTGGTGCAGGAGGGCATCACCATCTCGTCCACGCCGTACGGGTCGGTCTTCTACCTGACCACCGGATTCCACGGTCTGCACGTGACCGGCGGTCTCATCGCTTTCATGTTCGTCCTTGCCCGGACGTACATGGCTCGTAAGTTCACCCACGAACAGGCCGTCTCGGCGATCGTCGTGTCGTACTACTGGCACTTCGTCGACGTGGTGTGGATTGCCCTGTTCGCGACCATCTACCTGCTCCAGTGAGCGAGAGTCGGAGAGGACTCCCCTTGTCACCGGCCCGTTTCCTATCAGCGCGACGGAGGCACCGCTCGGCCGGCCTCGTCGTGCTCCTGTTCGGCCTGCTGGCGGTTGGCTCCGCCTACGCCGCGTTCGCCCCTGACAACGCGGTGGCGGACACGTCATCCCAGTCCCAGCAGATCGAAGAGGGCAAGAAGCTCTTCGCAGTCGGCTGCGCCAGCTGCCATGGCCTGAACGCCCAAGGCGGTACCGACGGCGAAGGCAACTCGACCGCACCGTCGCTGATCGGCGTCGGCGCGGCCTCGGTCGACTTCCAGGTCGGCACCGGCCGGATGCCCGCGCAGCAGCCGGGCGCGCAGATCCCACGCAAGCCGCCGGTCTACACCCCGGCCGAAATCGAGGCCCTCGCGGCGTACGTCGCTTCGCTAGGCCCCGGCCCGGCCATCCCGGCCCAGGAGTCGTACGACATCAGCAAGGTCACGGACGAGCAGATCGCCCGCGGTGGCGAGCTGTTCCGGACCAACTGCACCGCCTGCCACAACTTCGCCGGTAAGGGCGGCGCGCTGCCGAAGGGCGCCTACGCACCGTCGCTGATGGGGTCCACCCCGAAGCACATCTACGAGGCCATGCTTACCGGCCCGCAGCAGATGCCGGTCTTCTCCGACCAGGTGATGACGCCACAGGACAAGCGTGACGTGATCGCCTATGTGAACGCGCTGCAGACCCAGAAGGACCCAGGCGGCTTCGGACTGGGCCGGCTCGGCCCGGTGTCGGAGGGCCTGTGGGGCTGGCTGGTCGGAATCGGCCTGTTGGTCGGGGTGGCGGTCTGGATCGGCGCCAAGGGAGTGAGAGCCAAGTGAGCGACGAGTCGAAAAACCTGCCGGCTCCGGGGGACCACGGTCCTGAGGAGGAGCACGGCCTGGTGAAAGTTGCCGAGCCGCTCGTCGATCCGGGCATCGAGCCGCACGAGCCCCGCATCACCGACATCGATCCGAAGGCCGCCGACCGGGTCGAGCGCCAGGTCTCTACCTTGTTCGGCCTGGCCACGGTGCTCGTCCTGGGTGCCTGCGTCGCCTACTTCGCCATCCCGCGTAACAGCATTCTGGCCGTCGGGCCGCTGACCGGCAACGCGAACAACATGGTCATCGGCCTCTGCCTGGGCATCGCGCTGTTCATGATCGGTGCCGGCGCGATCCAGTGGGCCAAGAAGCTGATGGTCGACACCGAGATCGCCGAGTTCCGGCACCCGGCCTCGTCCTCGCTCGAGCAGAAGGCCGACATCATCGAGGGCTTCCAGGCCGGTGTGGCGGAGTCGGGCTTCACCCGACGCAAGCTCATCCGCCGCTCCTTGATCGGCGCGATGGCCGCGCTCGGGCTGCCGGCGATCGTCCTGCTGCGCGACCTGGGCCCGTTGCCCGGCAACAGCCTGCGCACGACCATCTGGGCGAAGGGCATCCGGGTCGTCAGCGACGTCACGCAGCGCCCGCTCAAGCCGGCCGACCTGGTGGTCGGCCAATTGGTGAACGCCGTTCCGGCCAACCTCGCTCCGCTCCAGGAGGTCAGCGACGTCCAGTACCAGAACGAAAAGGCCAAGGCAGCGGTGGTCGTGGTACGGATCGAGCCGAACCAGATCCGGACGCGCCCGGGCCGCGAGAACTGGGGCATCGACGGGATCCTCTGCTACTCGAAGATCTGCACCCACGTCGGCTGCCCGATCTCGCTGTACGAGCACATAACCCACCACATGCTCTGCCCCTGCCACCAGTCGACCTTCGACCTGGCAGACGGCGCCAAGGTGATTTTTGGGCCTGCCGCCCGGCCGCTGCCGCAGCTACCGTTGGCTGTGGACGCAGAAGGCTACATCGTCGCGCAAAGCGGCTTTACCGAGCCGGTTGGCCCGAGCTTCTTCGAACGAGGGTGACACCAGTGGCAACCAAGGAATTCCCCCCGCCGGTCGCATGGCTCGACGATCGACTCGGCATCGGCAAGATCGGCAGGAAGAACCTCCGTAAGGTCTTCCCGGACCACTGGTCCTTCATGCTCGGTGAGATCGCCCTCTACAGCTTCATCATCCTGATACTGACCGGCGTCTTCCTCACCTTCTGGTTCCAGCCGTCGATGGCCAACATCCAGTACCAGGGTTCGTACAGCCTGCTCAAGGGCGTGCAGATGTCCGAGGCCTACGCCTCGACGCTGAACCTCTCCTTCGACGTCCGCGGCGGTCTGCTGATGCGGCAGATCCACCATTGGGCAGCGGTCCTGTTCGTCGCCGCGATGATGGTGCACCTGCTCCGCATCTTCTTCACCGGCGCGTTCCGCAAGCCGCGTGAGCTGAACTGGGTGATCGGCTTCGGCATGCTGTTCCTCGGCATCGTCGAGGGCTTCATCGGCTACGGTCTGCCCGACGACCTGCTCTCCGGCACCGGTCTGCGGATCACCCAGGGGATGATCCAGGCCAGCCCGGTGATCGGCACCTACCTGACCTTCTTCATCTTCGGTGGCGAGTTCCCCGGGAACGAGTTCGTCTCCCGGTTCTTCACCGTGCATGTGCTGTTGATCCCGGGGCTGATCCTGGCCATGGTGACGGCCCACCTGTTCCTGGTCGTTTACCACAAGCACACCCAATACCCCGGCCCGGGCCGGACTGAGAAGAACGTGGTCGGCTACCCGCTGATGCCGGTGTACATGGCCAAGGCCGGCGGCTTCTTCTTCGTAGTCTTCGGCATCACCGCGCTGATGGGTGCACTGCTCCAGATCAACCCGGTCTGGCTGTACGGGCCGTACAACCCGGCCGAGGTCACCGCAGGCTCACAGCCCGACTGGTACATGGGCTGGCTGGAGGGCTCTGTGCGCCTGATGCCGGGATTTGAATCGAACTTCTGGGGGATCACCCTCAGCTGGAACCTGATCATCCCGGCCCTGCTGATACCTCCCCTCTTCGTCACCGTCGTCGCCTTGTACCCATTCATCGAGCAATGGGTTACCGGGGACAAACGGGAGCACCACCTGCTGGACCGGCCACGCAACATGCCGACCCGGACCGGCATCGGCGCCGCGTTCATCACCTTCTACGCTCTGCTGTGGATCGGCGGCGGTAACGACCTGGTCGCGACCCACTTCAATCTCTCGCTGAACAGCGTGACCTGGTTCCTCCGGATCGCTATTTTCCTCGGGCCGGTGCTCGCCTTCTGGGTCACCAGGCGGATCGCGATCTCGCTGCAGCGGGCCGACACCGAGCGGTTGCTGCATGGCCTCGAGACCGGCGTCATCATGCGCCTTCCGCACGGTGAGTACGTCGAGAAGCATGCCCCGATCTCGAAGTACGAGGCCTATACTCTGACGGCCCGCGAGCGGCAGATGCCGCTCGAGATTGGTCCGGAAACGGACGAGAACGGCGTCGCCGCACCACACCGCGGGCTGCAGAAGGTCAGGGCCCGGCTGTCGCGCTTCTACTTCGCGGATGCGATCCAGAAGCCGACCGTGGCAGAGATCGAAGAAGCTCACGCGCACGCCGAGCACGACGACAGCGTGGAGAGTCCGGTCGGGACGGTCGAGCTCGACCCGAACATCGCACGCAAGGTCATCGACGAGCACTGACATCACCCGCTAAGGAAGAAGGGCCCCGGCAACGAGCCGGGGCCCTTTCTTCATCTACCGGTGCTGGCTGTGACAGCGGCAAGGAGGCGGATCAACGCTCGTACGACGGTTGCGTGCAGAGGTGGACCGTGCCTTGAGCTCTGGTCGGGAGCACGCGAGCTCCAGCCCCTGGGGCCATTCGTACGGCTCCTGGCTCGCGCTCACCTACGCGCTCCACACGCCGGGGAGGGTCGACAAACCCGGCTCCCCTGCCCTATCCGTGGGTCGCAACCTCGCGCTCCGGTTCGTCTCCAACACGGCCGCGGTGATCAGCCGCGGTGATGAGCCGCGGTGATGAGCCGGCCCCACCGACGCAGGCCACGCTTGCCCGGCACAGACGTTGCGGCTGAGGTCCGGCACCTGGCCAGGGCACGCGCTGCCCCGCCGGGACGTGACCGACTGGAGACCGTCGGACGGGACTGCTCGCCGCTGCCGTCTGCCTGGGCGGCTTCACGACCTACGA
>JAWWPC010000019.1:0-2975 GCA_033851055.1 Kribbellaceae bacterium
GGGCGGCCTGCACCCAGCACTCAAAACACTAGCCCGCCGCTCCACCATCCCCGTCCACCTCGACATCCACGTCAACGAACGACTACCCGAACAAATCGAAATCGCCGCCTACTACGCAGTAGCCGAGACCCTGACCAACATCGCCAAACACGCGCACGCCACCGTCATCGAAGTCCACGCAGCCACCAGCAACAATCATTTACAGGTCACCGTCCGCGACGACGGCCGCGGCGGCGCAGGCTTCAGCCACGGCTCAGGCCTGGTCGGGCTCAAGGACCGAGCCGAAGCACTCGGCGGCCAACTCTTGCTGCACAGCGCCCCCAATGCAGGCACCAGCGTCCAGGTCTCACTCCCGCTTGACGGACCCAGCGGGCCGGGGCTGCGCCCCGGGGAGTGCACACGCGGCAGCCACCTAGAAGACGACGAACCGGGCTACGCCGGACAGCCGCGGTGCCCCGATGGGCATGGCTACCGTGAACGGTATTAGTCCCGCAGGCAGTCCTGACCCGCCCCCGCAAGTCCAGCTTCGTCCCGGAGCAACTCGATCCAGGACCCGCGGCCACCCCCAGCACACCCGCTCCAGTTGTGCCCTCCCCTCGTCACTACGTCGCTTTCCTCTCCCGGCTCTCCGGCCCGCGCAGCGGCGTGACCTACCGGGGGCGGTTGAACGGACGGAGCCGGACCGGCCGAACGCGAAGTAGCCCGGTCAGGTCAGCAGCTTGCGGGCGTAGTAGTCGTGGTCGTTGGCCACACCGGGCAGTGCGAAGAAGTAGCCGCCCCCGGTCGGGTTGAGGAATGGGACCAGCATCTCGTTTTCCAGCCTCTGCTGCATGTCGATGTAGGTGCGGAGCTTGCTCTGGTAGCAGCAGAAGGCGTGCCCGGCGTCCAGTTGTCCCTCGACCCGGGGAGCGCGGATGTACTGGTAGCTGCGACGCCAGATGTGGACGGCAGGCACCTGAGCCGTCTTCGGATTGGCGAGGCGGATGTGGCTATTGAACGGGATGACCTTGCCTGCCGGGTCGTAGACCACCGCCGAATCCTCGTTGGTGCCACCGTTCAGCGGTATGCCGCTGACCTTGTGACGGCCGATGATCTTTTCCTGTTCGGCCTCCGGTACCCGGTCCCACGCGGCGAGACGGAACTGGACGATGCGGATCACCTGGTAGCTGCCGCCGACGGTCCAGGCCGGCTCGGGCGCACCCGGATGTACCCAGACGAACTGGTTGTACCCGTTCTTCGCGTCCTTGATGAAGTGGTCGGCGACCTCGTCATGGAAGCCGAGCTGATCCCGGGGGGTTCCGGACGGCCGGGGCGGGGGGCGGAACCCATCGATGCTCCAGCGCAGCCGCATCGCGCCCTTGGTGTGGGCCTGGATGTCGAGTAGCGCGTTCATCAGCACATCGTTGTGGTTGGCGCACAGTTGCAGGCTCAGATCCCCATTGCATTCGGCGGGGTTGAGATGATCGTGGGCAAAGGCTTTCATGGTGACCAGCTCTGCTGGTTTGCGGTCGGCCAGCCCAAAGCGGTGGTCGAACAAAGACGCCCCGACACCGACGGTCACGGTTAGACCGTCCGGCACCACCGTGTTACCGAGGAGGCCGGAACTCGGTGAATGAGGCCCCGATTTCGGCGCGGGACCGCCCTTGGTGAGGAAGCGGGCCCGGCTGGTGAGGGTACGGAACAGGTCGGTGAGCTCACGGCGGTCCTTGGCGATCACGTCGAAGGAGGCGAAAATCCCCTGCGGCTGGGCCGTCTTCGGCACCGTGGTGATGCCGGACTGGTGCTCACCGAAGAACGGCACTGTACCGCCGGCGGGAGCGGTGCCGGCGTACGCCGTTTCGCTGCCCAGCAGGCTATCGGCCGCCGCTCCGGCCAGGCCGACGGCGGCTGCGCCCCGAAGGAACGACCGCCGCGCAAAGAGACTCCCCGGACACCCTTCCGGGGTAGGCGGCCTTTCATCAGTCATCTATCTCCCTCTAGAAACGAGTATCTCCTCTAGGAACGAGCCGATGGCGGGCGGTGTGTATCCGTGCCGTACCCCGATCTCCCCGTCGAGGTTCCGTGCTGCTCCCGGCAGATGGTTGTCGGCACAAGCATTCGGAGGCTGCTGGACTTCTCGCACGATGCTGGTCGACTTTGCGGTTGCTCCATATCCCCCAAACCGCTAAAGCTGCACGAACTGTGACCCGGCCACATTCATCAGGTTGTGCGCCGGATGCGGTGTCCGACCGAACGGAGCCGAAGCAGGCGCACGCTGCGCCATCGGCTGCTCAACATTGCGGGTCACGGGGTCGGAGCAGGGGGCGGGCCGCGCATGGCACTCCGTCGGCAAAGTGATCGCCGGTTCGCTCACGTCTGCATGAAAGGCGGACGCCGGTGAGGGCGGCGAGGTGGCGCTGGGACCTTGATCACGCCCAATGCGTGCCGAATCTAGGTCTGACCGGGTATCTGCGTAGGTCAGCGCAGTTTCCGTCCGGGTCTTTAAAACCGTCGGCATCGTCTTCCAGGTTCGGATCCTGGACTTGCCACACCAGTCAAACTGGGCCTTTTGTCCAGGAAAAGTACGCTCGTGTAATGTCTGATTTGCAGAGGCGAGCCCGTGCACATTGGGTTAACGGGGACCAGACGGCGCTGTGGCCCGTGGCGACGCCGGTCGCCCACGCTGCAGCACCGGAGGAGGTGCTCGCCGCGATCGCCGAGGAGGCCGCGCGGCTGCTGCACGCCCACCACGCGACGATGAGCCGCTACGACCCCGACGGCGCGATAACGGTGGTCGCCGCGTGGAGCAGCACCGGCGATGCCCTCCCCGTCGGCACCCGGGCGACCCTCGGCGGGCAGAACCTGCACACCCTGGTGTTCCAGACCGGCCGGGCAGCGCGGATCGACAACTACGCCAGCGCCTCCGGCCCGGTCGCCGAGGCCCTCCGCGAGTTCGGCCTCCGCGCGGGGGTCGGTGTGCCGATCATCGTCGGGGG
>JAWWPC010000029.1:0-8695 GCA_033851055.1 Kribbellaceae bacterium
ACTCGAGCCGCCGGATCTGCGACCGCGCGATTTCGGCATGCAAAACGTCGAGCTCGGCGAGCATCTCGCCACCACTCAACGCCCACACGGGCCGCACATCCACGATCGCCATACCCGAAACACTAACGACGGCCACCGACAGTTTCCGTTCACCCGACACCCCTGGATACCCTTATCCACAAGGGATTCCGCAGTCCGCGAACAGACCGGACAACACCCGTACCCTTACCGCCCGCACGAACCGGTCGAACCCTCAGATCCGGACAAGTTGTCCACAGCAACCACCACAACGACGCACCGCCAAACCTCACAACAGGTGTCAACAGGCCCGCGCCGCTTTACCGGCTGCAGGAGCAGAACAGCGCAGACCTCTCCAGGCCTGCCCCTTCCGCCCAGCCCCTGACCCGGCCCGACTGCTGGTGACCAGCTCAACAAGGAGCCGAACCAGCTCGAGCGCCAGCCGCCCTGACACCGAGCCGCGAAACAGGCAGTCCGAACGAGACAGGCAGTCCGAACGAGGAGAGTGGGATCACCTGATCGACCTGCCACTCCACATATGACGAGACCGCGAAAGGTCACATTCGCACGCCCGCCAGCACGGGACCTAGCAGGCGGAGCGGAGTTCGGGAAGGACGGCGGCATTCCCTAAAGACTCCAGCCGGACTTCGTGATCTCGCTCGGCGTGGCGGCCGGCTGTGAGGCCGGGGATGATCAGGACAGCTCAACATCGTGTGACAGGCCCCGGGGCATACCGTAGGCCGCGCTGTATGGCGGCCCCGTCGACGGATAGGTGTCAGCGTGGCGGGCCGGTACACGCGCACTCGTGCACTGGGCCGGACCTACTCCTGGCTGCTGATCTCCAGACGAACCTCGGAGATGCGGAGCAGTATCTTCTTGCGTAGGGAGTCAGGCGCGTGCTCGCCACCGCACGATCGGTGCACCAGCTTTTTTACGCACCGTTCCAAGTCGTACTGGTCGAGGCACGGAGCGCACTCTTCCAAGTGCTGGCGGATCTCGTCGGTGCTGGCGTCTTCGAGTTCGTTGTCGATGAAGACGTACACACGCTGCAGGATCTCGCTGCAGTCAACGTCGTGGTGCCCGCCGCAACTCACGACCCCTCCTCCTCAGCCGATGCTGGTGCTGATTCTGATGCGTCCTCGTCCGGGATCAGACCACGATCGCGAGCGTAGTCGGCCAGCAGTTCGCGCAACTGGCGCCGGCCGCGGTGCAACCGCGACATCACGGTACCGACCGGCGTACCCATGATCTCGGCGATCTCCTTGTAGGCAAAGCCCTCGACATCGGCCAGGTACACGGCCAGCCGGAAGTCCTCCGGGATTGCCTGCAGGGCCGACTTCACGTCCGAGTCGGGCAGGTGCTCGAGAGCCACCGACTCGGCTGACTTCAAGCCGCCGGGAGTGTGCGACTCGGCAGCGGTCAGTTGCCAGTCCTCGATCTCCTCGGTGGGCGACTGCGCCGGCTGACGCTGCCGCTTCCGGTATCCGTTGATGAAGGTGTTCGTCAGGATCCGGTACAGCCACGCTTTCAGGTTGGTGCCCGGCGTGAACTGGTGGAACGAGCTGTACGCCTTTGCGAAGGTGTCCTGGACCAGGTCCTCGGCGTCGGCGGGGTTTCGGGTCATCCGCATACCTGCGGCGTACATCTGGTCAAGGTAAGGCAGGGCCTCGCGCTCGAAGCGCTCGGTCCGCTGCTCAGGGGTTTCGGTGGTCGTCGGAGTCGGCATCGTCATCGAGAATACCGGGGTCTTCACCCTCTTCTGCTCGGGAGCCAGACACGTCGCCGTCATGTTCGACACAACGCGACGAGTGGCCGGGCCATTCCCCCGGCCGGAAATCAGCCGGAAACCTCCCGGGTGACCCATTCGAGCACCGCTTCGACCAGCAGATCGAGGCTCTCCTGCTGCGACAGCTCGGCCCGCTTCGGCACCTTGAACGAGTGATCCGCGTCCGGTATGACGGCCATCTCGGTCAGCGGCGGAAACTCCTCGGGCGTACCGAACGGATCCTTCTCACCCTGCACTACGAGGGTCGGCAGCCGGGTGCCCTGCAGCTCCGCCACCCGGCTCTTCTCCGGCTTCCCCGGCGGATGCAGCGGGAACGCCAACGCCAGCACGCCGGACGCGCCCAGCCCGGCGGCGGTACGGCACGCGACCCGCGCCCCGGCACTGCGCCCGCCGATCACCAGAGGGGTTCTGATCCGGAGCTGGCCGATCGTCGCGATCCACCCCTCGTCCAGGACCTTGGGCGCCGGCGCCACCTTCTTGCCGGCGCGACGCCAGGGCTGTTCGATCAGGAACACGTTGATGTCCTGCCGGGGCAGCCGCGCGGCAAGCGCCACCAGATCCGCGGCCTCGATCCCGCCACCGGCGCCATGACCGAGAGCCAGTGTCGCCGTCGGCCGCCGGGCCCGATGCGCCACGATCCGCGCCTCGCCGTGCGGCGTCCCCACAATCCGTTCGTCGGTCACGCCCTGATCATGTCATTTCTACCGTCCGTACGACGCCATGACGTGTCTCCCGATCCTGTGCAGTCACGAGCAGGTATTCGGTGCGATGCCGCGAGGTGTCCCCCGAGTGCCGCGCTGCGCCTGCAGCGGCCCGCACAGGATCGGGAGACATGTCCTGGCCGAGCGGCCCGGGGGCGACACCGGATCGGTATTAGAAGAGGGTGATCTCCTCGGGGGCGTCGGGCTTGTCTGCCGGATCGATGCCGTCGGGTGGCAGCGGATCGACCAGGTGGGGGCCGTTGTTCTTCACCGAGCTGACCGCCTTCGACACAGCGAACGCCTCCAGCCGGCCCGGTGCTGCCGGGACCAGCAGCCCGAGCAGGTCGTCCGGATCAGACTTTGTCGGATCCAGCCAGGCGTCGTACCGGTCCTTCTCGACCAGCAGCGGCATCCGGTCGTGAATTCGGCCGAGGTCATCCGTCGCGGTGGTGGTGAGCACTGTGCAGGTCCAGAGCCAGGCCTCGTCTTTGTCCGGATCGGCGACTGCTTTGTTGCGCCAGATCTCGTAGAGCCCCGCCATGGCCAGCACTCCCCCGTCCGCGGGACGGATGAAGTACGGCTGCTTCACCGGCTTGCCGTTGACCTTCTGCTCCGACTCGTACCACTCGTAATACCCGTCCGCCGGCAGCAGGCAGCGTCGTACGGCGAATGCCTTCTTGAAGGCGGGCTTCTCGGCCACCGTCTCCATCCGGGCGTTGATCAGCCGGCTGCCGATCGAGGTGTCCTTCGCCCAGGACGGCACGAGGCCCCACTTCACCGTGGTGAGCTTGCGGACCACCTCATCCGGCTGTTCGCGGTTGCGGCGCTCGACCACGGCGATCACCGGATCGGTCGGGGCGACGTTGTAGTTGTCCGGCAGCTGCTGGACGGACTCCTTCACGTTGCTCGCGTCGATCTCGAACTCGAGCACCAGGTCGCCCGGATCCCGGCTGGACGCATATCGACCACACATAGGAAACAGCCTAGTGACGAGCACCGACAGGTCAACGACGGCTGATCGCCTACCCGTGATAGGCGATCCGCCGTCGGCTGGATGCGCCCGGTCATCCCCTAATGACGACCGGATGCCGTCCCCGTGCTACCGCGCCAGCTCGTCCAGGACCCAGCCGGCTCATTCGACGGATCCGGGCAGTCCTTCGATCCAGATCCGGACCAGCTGTGGCTCTTCGGAGTCGAGCCGCCACCGGGTGATCAGCGACCGGACCGTCGCCACCTCGTCCGGCAGGTTCGGGTTGCGGCCGACGAATGCCGCCGCCGGCGCGGGCCGATCCGGCCCAGCACGTAGCCGCCGCAGAAGACGATGCGCAGGCACTCCGCCACGTCGATGAGCCGGAGCTCGCGTTCGACGGACGGCAGACCCTGCCGGTGGAGCGGCTCGACCACCACCAAAGCGGAGGTGGCCGGTACGGAGGTTCCACGGAGCTCCGCCTCCCGGTAGATCTCGCCGAGCCGGGACCGCAGGTGTGCCAGGCTGGCCAACCCAGTCAAGGGGTCCTCGCAGGACAGTGAGTGCAGATAGAGCAGTGTCGATTCGGCCAAGCTGGAACTGAGTGCGCGTACCGCCGCAAAGCCGGCTCGCCCCGGCGATCGAGCGGTACAACGCACCCAGCCCATCAGGTGCCTCGAGCAACGAGACTCCCTCCTCCGCCAACCGGCGGCGGACCTCGTCACTCGCAGGCACGACATCGGCACCGTCCTGCAACGCCTCGGCGATCGCGAGATAGGCGTTGCGCTGGATGCCGGCTGCGCCGTGCGGCTCCCTCCAGCCGCGCGGTTGCCCTGACGACGCCTCCGGCCTGCCCGGGCGGGGAACCCCCGCCAGGTTGAGGGGCCGGTTCGGGCGCAGGTCCCACCGTCTGCGGCTGCCCGCGAACACTGACATGGCCCTCCTCCGGAGTCCCTTCGTCTCCCGACCCGGCGGCCGGGGGCGTCGTTCTAGGAGTGAGACACCGCTGTGACGGATTCATGACGCGGATTTCCGAGAAGTTCTTCCGCGTAATCCGGGAACTGCCGCCGTCGTCATGACAGGTGCCGGAATCCGTCCACTCGTGGGACCCTTGATCTCGGCAACGAAGTGACAGTCCGTGGTGTACTCGTTACCAAAGCGAGGAGAAGCCGATGGAAGGGCCGAGCGACGCGGAACTCCTCGTCCGGGTACGTAACGGCGACCTCGATGCGTACGGCGAACTGTTCGGCCGGCACCACCACGCCGCGGAGCGGATGGCCCGGCAACTGGTCCCGCCGAACGATGCCGACGACCTGGCCGGCGATGCCTTCGCCAAGGTGCTCGATGCCCTGCGCAACGGTGGCGGCCCGGACATCTCGTTCCGCGCGTACCTGCTCACCACGGTCCGCCGCGTGCACGTCGACCGGATCCGGTCCGGCAAGCGGGTCCACAGCACCGACGACATCGCGTCGTACGAGCGGGAGCCGGAGACATTCGACGACCCGTCCGTGGCCGGCTTCGAGAGCGGCGCGGCGGCGAAGGCGTTCGCCAGCCTCCCGGAGCGCTGGCAGGCCGTGCTCTGGCACACCGAGGTGGAGGGTGAGAAGCCTGCTGCCATCGCCCCGCTACTCGGCCTCAGCGCTAATAGCGTCTCCGCTCTGGCCTACCGCGCCAGGGAGGGCTTGCGGCAGGCCTACCTGCAGCAGCACCTGGCCGACGTGGCTGGGGACCGTTGTCGCTGGACCAGCGAGCGTCTCGGCGCGTACGTCCGCGGCGGCTTGACCAAGCGCGAGAACCAGAGTGTCCGCGAGCACCTGGACACGTGCGCGAAGTGCACCACGGTCTACCTCGAGCTCGTCGAGGTCAACAGTGCACTGCCGGCACTGCTCGCCCCGGCCCTGCTGGGCACTGCCGGCCTGGGCTATCTGGGCGCGGCCTCCGGCGCCAAGGTCGGCTTCGTCGGCTTCCTGGCCACCGGCTGGAAGAAGGCCACAGAGAACGGCACCCGTACGGCGGTCACCGCGGGCGCGACTGTCGTGGTCGTGGCGGCGGCGATCGTGGCGGCCGTGGCACTGGGCGGACACGGCACACCCCCGGCCGCCATACAAGGACCGACGCAGCGGCAGTCCCAGCCGACAGTGCCACCGGTGGTTCCGCCCTCGGCCACGCCGCCCACAGTCAAGCCTCCGACGGTGAATCCGACAGTCACGCCGACCACAGCCCCGACGACCGCACCGACGAGCAACCCCACCCAGCAGCCCACAGTCACGACGACCACTACGCCGCCGGAGCCGACAACACCGATCTTCGACGAGGGCCTGCTGACTATCAGTACGCCCCGTTCCGGCGGCGGGGTTCCGGCCGCAGGTCCACCGGGCGCCCGCGCTGAAGCGGTTGCCCAGCCTGCTCAAGTAGGCGAGCAACGGCTGCTGACCATCGCCGTACCGGCGAACAACACCAAACCGGTTGTCATCGGCATCAAGTACGGCGCCGCCTTGAACTGGACGCTCGGCGCCGATCCGAGCGGCTGGACCTGCACCCTTTCGGCCGGCGAGGGCGGCCACTGCACCGCGAAGAACCCGCGCTCCCCGGAGATGATGCCGATCACCTTCGCCACCCCGACCGGCGGCTCGGCCGCGGATCGCACCTTTACCATTTCCGCACGCAACGGCCGGCTGTACGACGACGACTCCGAGACGCTCAAGGTGCCGTCGTCGATCGATGAAAACCTGCTGAAGATCGGCGTCGGCAAGGCGGATCCGGACATCCACTACCGCACCCTCACGGTTGCACCCGCCGCTGGGCGGACCGCGGTCACCCTGAAGATCCAGTACGGCGCCTCGCTGGACTGGCCGATCGGGTCGACCCCGTCCGGGTGGAAGTGCAACCGCAGCGCGCAGAAATGTACCGCCGCCAATCCGGCGAAGCCCGCTCCGCTGTATGCCCATTTCGTCGTACCGGAGAGGGGTTCGCCGGCGGCCCGCACGTACACCGTGACCGCCACGGCCGGACTCGTGCACGACACGGATTCCGAGACGCTGGCACCGCTCCAACTGGACGAGTCGTTGCTGCGGATCACCACACCACCGGGCCTGCTGGGCGACCTGGCCCCGCTCCTCTACAGCCGGTTCCTGGACGCCCGCGGCGGCACCGGCAGGGTCACCCTCGAACTGTCCTGGGGCCGGAACCTGACCTGGCTGCCCTGGTCAAACCGCGGCTGGACCTGCTCCCTCTCGTCCGGCATCCGGCGCGGCACGTGCTGGACCGACAACTACGTCAAGCCGCTGAACACCGAGTGGACCGCCTTTCCCGGCAAGGGCATCACCAACCAACTCACCGTCCGTGCCACCCGCGGCGGTCGCTACGACAACGACTCCGTGCAGATCCCCCCACCCGGCCGCCGCCGCTGACTCGCACCGAATCCGTACCCCTCTTGGGTATAGAAGTCCTAAAGGGCTCTACGGATTTGGGCGAGTTCGCCGGGCAGCTAAACCGCTTTGCGTGCGGGTCCGCCGCGAACCTATTCTGGACAAGTTCGCGCTGACGGAACCGAGTAGCGCCGTACACCTGTGGTCCAGAGAGTCGCCGGTAGCTGGGAAGGCGACCCACAGGCCGGTCGTGAAGACACTCCCGAGCGAATGACGTACCAAGAGGCCGGGCCGCACTCCCGCGGACTGGTGAAGGTGTGGTGGCACCGCGAGTTCCCCTTCGCCCACACCTCCGGGGTTCGAGTTACCCAACGGAGGTGAAACAGCGATGCGCATTCTCAACCATGAGATCCCCACTGCAGTAGGCCAGACCGTCACGGTCGCCGGCTGGATCCATCGAAGACGACGGCTGGCAGCCGTCAGCTTCCTCGTGCTGCGCGACCGGTCCGGCCTCAGCCAGATCGTGGTCAAGGCACCAGAGACCCTCGCCCAGCTTGACGAACTCGGCGAGGAGACCGTCGTACAGGTGACCGGCACGGTTGCCGCCAACCCACAAGCACCGGGCGGCGCCGAGATCGTCGACCCAGTCATCGAGCCGCTGACCGAACCGGCCCAGACCCCACCGATCGAGCTGTGGCGTCCGACTGTCGGCGCAGGCCTGCCGACCGTGCTCGACAACGCGCCGGTGGCCCTGCGCCACCCGGCGGTCCGGGCCGGCTGGGAGATCGCCGCAGCTGCCTTGCACGGCTTCCGCAGCACGCTGGACAGGCTGGACTTCACGGAGATCCAGACCCCCAAGATCGTCGGTACGGCGACCGAGTCCGGCGCCAACGTGTTCGCCCTGGACTACTTCGGCGGTCCGGCGTACCTGGCCCAGTCGCCGCAGTTCTACAAGCAGACGATGGTCGGCGTGTTCGAACGGGTCTACGAGGTCGGCCCGGTCTTCCGAGCCGAGCCGCACGACACCGTCCGGCATCTGGCCGAGTACGTCTCATTGGACGCCGAGTTCGGCTTCATCCAGGGCCACCGCGACGTACTGGTGGTGCTGCGTGAGGTGATCGCGGGCATGCTGGCGGCAGTCGGTTCAAGAGCTGCCGCGGCCCTCGAGCGGAAAGGCGTCGAACTGCCGGAGATCCCAGCCGAGGTGCCGGTGCTCCACTTCAGCGAGGCGCTCAAGCTCGCCGGGGCGGACCCGGACGAGCCCGACCTGGCCCCGGCCGACGAGCGCGCGATCGGCGAATGGGCCTTGCGCGAGCACGGCAGCGCCTTCGTCGCGGTCGAGGGCTACCCGATGGTCAAGCGGCCCTTCTACACCCACCCAACGTCGGACCCGAAATGGTCCAACTCCTTCGACCTGCTCTTCCGAGGTGTGGAGCTCGTGACCGGCGGCCAACGGCTGCACCGGTACGGCGACTACGTGGCGGCATTGGAGGCCCAGGGCGAGTCAGCCGACTCCCCGGCCTACAGCAGCTACCTCCAGGCCTTCAAGCACGGCATGCCTCCGCATGGTGGCTTCGCCATCGGCCTGGAACGCTTCGTCGCGCGCCTGGTCGGTGCTGAGAACATCCGCGAGGTATCGCTCTTCCCGCGCGACCTCCACCGACTAGCACCCTGAGCTGTTCCGATCCGGCCCGGGTGGTTTCCGAACCGCCCGGGCCCCCTACCGTGAGGCGCGCAGGTGAAGCAGAGCACGCCCGAGGTTGTTGCCCACATCAACAGCACCCACGGCACGACGTACCAGCTCGTACGACGCCTCGCGGGCGGCGTCCAGAGTGGTGCTTTCGAGCTGAGCGAT
>JAWWPC010000032.1:0-2801 GCA_033851055.1 Kribbellaceae bacterium
CAGGCTGTCTGGGACCTGCTCGCGGCCGAGACCGGCGTCCCGATCGACACCGACCTGGTGGTCAGTCGGCTCGGGCCGCCGCTGACCTGGGAGATGGCGAACTGGTTCCCGCCGGAGCAGGTCGACGTGATGGTTGAGCGCTACCGCGAGCACTACCCGGCGTACGCGATCAGCGGCAGCCTGCCGTTGCCCGGTGTCGCCGAGTCGCTGGCCGCCGTACGGGCTCTGCGTGGGCGCACCGTGGTCGTCTCGGCCAAGTACGCTCCCAGCGTGAAGTTGCACCTTGACCACCTCGGCCTGGACATCGACGAGCCGGTGGGCGATCTACACGGTGCGGAGAAGGGTGCCGCCCTGCGGGAGCACCACGCGACGATCTACGTCGGCGACCACACGGCCGACATCGATGGCGCCCGCGCGGCCGGGGCTGTTGCCGTGAGCGTGGCCACCGGTCCGTTCTCGGCGGATGAGTTGCGCGCTTACGGCGCTGACGTCGTACTGAATGATCTGACCGAATTTCCGGCCTGGCTCGACGCTTACATACTCGAGCAGCGGTTGTCGGCCTTGATGGAAAGGCTGGCCGGCTACAAGAGCCTGGTGGTCGCCTTCAGCGGTGGCGCCGACTCCGCCTTCCTGCTGGCTGCCGCGGCCCGGGCGATCGGCCCGGCGAACGTGGTCGCGGCGACGGCGGTCAGTCCTAGCCTGCCGACGGCCGAGCTGGAGCCCGCCGCTCGCTTCGCCGACAGCCTCGGCGTCCGGCACGTCACGCCGCCCACCCACGAGATGGACCGCGAGGGCTACCAGGCCAACGCCGGCGACCGGTGTTACTTCTGCAAGGCCGAACTGGTGGAGACGCTGCAGCCGATCGCGGACGAGTTCGGCATCGACGGAATCGCCACCGGTACCAATGCCGACGACGCGATCGCCGGCTTCCGGCCGGGCATCCGGGCAGCCTTCGAGCGCGGCGCGATCACCCCGCTGCGCGATGCGCGGCTGACCAAGGCCCAGATCCGCGAGGCGTCCCGGACCTGGGGCCTGGAGACGTCCGACAAGCCGGCCGCGGCCTGCCTGTCCAGCCGGATCGCATACGGCATCCGGATCACCCCGAACCTGCTCGCCCGGGTCGACCGCGCCGAGCAAGCGGTCCGTGCCCACCTCACTCCGTACGGCGTACAGAACGTGCGGGTCCGGGACGTCGGCGAGTCGGCCAGCATCGAGATCGACGCGAACCTGCTCGGCAATGTCGACACCGCCGCCTTGGTCGAGCTGGTCCGGGCCGAGGGTTTCACCGCCGCCGCGGTCGATCCTCGCGGGTTCCGCTCCGGCGCCATGAACGAACGCCTGGCTGACCCCGAGCTCTACCGCTGACACCAGTCGGGCTTCGTGGAGTGCGGAATCATTGCCTGATCAGTAGGTTCACGGAGGCGCGGGGAGCCTGGTTCACGTAGGCTGAGGAGTCGGCCCGGGCATCCTGTCCGGTACCCCTCCTTCCCCTGTTCCGACGATTGACATCGAAGAGGTTCCCGTGCCTGTAGGCAAGGTCAAGTGGTATGACTCCGAGAAGGGGTTCGGCTTCCTCAGCAAGGAGGAGGGCGGGGATGTCTATGTTCGGTCCGAGGCGCTGCCGGCCGGAGTGACCAGCCTGAAGCCCGGCCAGAAGGTCGAGTTCGGCATCGTCGAGGGCCGCAAAGGCGAGCAAGCCCTGCAGGTCCGGCTGATCGACCCGCCACCCTCCGTGGCTAAGGCGATGCGGCCCAAGCCGGAGGACCTGGCGCTGGTGATCGAGGACCTGATCAAGCTGCTCGACAACATCGGTGAGGGCTACCGCCGCGGCCGTCACCCGGACAACAAGACCGCCCACAGCGTGGCCACCGTACTCCGCGGCGTAGCCGACAAACTCGACATCTAACCCATCGTCGGTCCCTTGTTCCCCGGCGCGTCGGCCTTCATCGGTCCCTAGTAGTTGCCACAGGCGCAGTCGGGGCTGGGCGAATGGTGTAACCACCGCACGGGTGCCCGCACCCTGTCGACTTCCCTTGTCGACTTGGATGCCCTTGGGCTGAGCCGCGTGTCGATACGGGGAGTGGGACTTGTGCCGGCGCATCGGTATGGGGACATGTCCCGGCATGTTCGGTCCGGCACGTTCGGTCCGGGACGGGGCTGGCTAGTACGCCTGGCCAGGTGGTCGCGGCCAGCGCGGTGCGGGGATCGCCAGGCTGCAGCCGGGAGGATCACGCCGCTCCGTGACCCGTCGTACGAGTTCGGCCGCCGGGGGCAGGCCGATTGCTGGCTGGATGGTGCACAGGGTGGAGAAGTGAGGTCAGCCTTGTACGCCGCCCAGTCAACCCAAGCCTGTGTGGCTGGCTGGATGGTGCACAGGGTGGAGAAGTGAGGTCGGCCTTGGTTGCTCAGTCAACCAAAGCCGGGATCGATGGCTGGGCGGTGCACAGAGGCGGCCGCGGCGCGCGGAACCGCCCGACCAACTACTCGCAAACTCCCTCAACCCACGCCCGGTGCACTGACCACTTGAATCCGCCGCCCGACGTACGACGTGTCGAAGAGGTAGGTGGAGTATTGGCGGCCCGTCGCTGCGGCAAGTGGGACATCCGAGCCCCGGGCAACGCACCCGCTGTACTGCGCGTAACCGAGCCGGGGCATTTTCTACCCGGCGTGTGCCACCGGCGGTCGGGTGGAACCGCCTCGTGCCGGGCCGTCCTGGCCCGGGCCTCCAGATTCGGACCACCAGGCGGCGGACAGTGGCAACTTGGGACCGATGAACGGCGACACGCCGGGGAACAAGGGAC
>JAWWPC010000058.1:0-3900 GCA_033851055.1 Kribbellaceae bacterium
TGTCTGAGCACGAAACTCTGAGCACGAAACTCTGAGCAGGAAAGTCTGAGCGGGAAGCCGAGGGGAAGACATGGCCGGAAGTGCGCATGGCGCGCAGTTCGTGGACCGCGTCGTCCTGCATGTAGGGGCGGGCAGCGGCGGGCACGGTTGTGCCTCCGTACACCGGGAGAAGTTCAGGCCCCTCGGCGGCCCCGACGGGGCCAACGGCGGCAACGGCGGGAACGTGATCCTCGAAGTCGAGACCAACACCGCCAGCCTGCTCGACTATCACAAGCGCCCGCATCGCAGGGCGGGCAATGGGCGTCCGGGGCAGGGCTCGCACCGCAACGGCGCCGACGGCGCTGATCTGCTGCTGCAGGTGCCCAACGGGACGGTCGTGAAGACGCCGGAGGGCGAGGTACTGGCCGACCTGGTCGGGGCGGGCACCCGGTACGTCCTGGCCGAAGGCGGCCGCGGCGGCCTCGGCAATGCCGCGCTGGCCTCGGCCAAGCGCAAGGCCCCGGGGTTCGCGCTGCTCGGTGAGCCCGGCAGCGAGTTCGACATCGTCCTGGAGCTCAAGACGGTCGCGGACGTGGCGCTGGTGGGGTTCCCCAGCGCGGGTAAGTCCTCGCTGATCGCCGCGCTCTCGGCGGCCCGACCCAAGATCGCCGACTATCCGTTCACCACTCTGGTGCCCAACCTCGGGGTGGTCAGCGCCGGCGAACATGTCTTCACCGTCGCCGACGTGCCCGGCCTGATCGAGGGTGCCAGCGAGGGCAAGGGCCTGGGCCTGGAGTTCCTGCGGCACATCGAACGCTCCGCGACGCTGGCGCACGTGCTCGACTGCGCCACCCCCGAGCCCGGCCGGGACCCGGTGAGCGACTTTGAGGTGATCGAGCGTGAGCTCGAGGCGTACGACAGCGATCTGGGCGACCGGCCGCTGTCCGACCGGCCCCGGATCGTGGTGCTGAACAAGATCGACGTCCCGGACGGCCGGGAGCTGGCCGACCTCGTGCGCGCGGAGTTCACCAAGCGCGGCCTTCAGGTGTTCGAGGTCTCGGCCGCCTCTCACGAGGGGCTGCGCGAGCTGTCCTTCGCGCTCGCCGAGATGGTCGAGGCCTACCGCGCCTCGCTGCCGCCGGAGGAGCCGACCCGGCTGGTCATCCGGCCCAAGCCGCTCGGTGGCGTGGAGTTCGAGATCAGGCGTCTCGGGGGGAACACCTACCTGGTCACCGGTGAGAAGCCGCTGCGCTGGCTGCGCCAGACCGACTTCCAGAACGAGGAGGCCGTGGGCTTCCTCGCCGACCGCCTGGCCAAGATCGGCATCGAGGAGAAGCTGCTCGAGGCCGGTGCCGAGGCGGGCGCCACCGTAATGATCGGCACCACGGACGAGTCGGTCGTCTTCGACTGGGAGCCGGAGATCGCCGCCGGTGGTGAAGTCGGCTTCGGTCCTCGTGGCACCGACAGACGACTCGGACACCTTTAGCACCCGCCGGGGTGGCATCAGCCGGCGGCACCGGCGAAGTTGGGGAGGAATCGTGCGCTCGGCCGTCACGAAGGCCCGTCGCATCGTGGTCAAGGTGGGGTCCTCGTCGCTGACGACGACCCAGGGCGCCATCGACGGCGATCGCATCGACGCGCTCGTGGACGTGCTCGCGGAGCGGCGCGCGTCCGGCGGTGAGATCATCTTCGTCTCCTCGGGGGCCATCGCCGCGGGACTGGGGCCGCTCGGGCTGCCCCGGCGGCCCGGTGATCTGGCCACCCAGCAGGCGGCGGCCAGCGTCGGGCAGGGCCTGCTGATGGCGCGCTATACGGCCGCCTTCGCCCGGCACGGCCTGACCGTGGGCCAGGTGCTGCTCACCGCCGACGACATGATGCGCCGCGCTCACCACCGCAACGCGCAGCGCACCCTCAGCCAGCTGCTGGCACTCGGGGTGGTGCCGATCGTCAACGAGAACGACACGGTGGCCACCGACGAGATCCGTTTCGGTGACAACGACCGGCTGGCCGCGCTCGTCGCACATCTGACCAGGGCCGATGCGCTGGTGTTGCTCTCCGACGTGGACGCGCTCTACGACGGTGACCCGCGCAGGCCAGGCGCCCGGCGGCTGGAGGACGTACGAGATGCCGCCGACCTCGACGGGGTCGTGTTCGGCAGGGCCGGCAGCAAGGTCGGCACCGGCGGCATGGTCACCAAGGTCGAGGCGGCCAGGATCGCCACCGGCGCCGGTGTGCCGGTCGTGCTGACCAACGCCGCGTCCGCCGCCGCCGCGCTCGGCGGCGAGCCGGTCGGCACCTTCTTCCACCCGGTCGACCACCGTCCCTCGACCCGGCTGCTCTGGCTGGCGTACGCGACCACCGGCCACGGCCGGCTGTCGCTGGATCCGGGAGCGGTCGACGCTGTCGTACGGCGCCGTAAGTCGCTGCTGCCCGCGGGGATCACCGGCGTGCGGGGCGACTTCGTGGCCGGTGACCCGGTGGACCTGTGCGACCCCGAGGACCGGGTCGTGGCGCGCGGGCTGGTCAACTATGACGCGGGGGAGATCCCCGAACTGATGGGCCGGTCGACTCGGTGGCTCGCTCGCGAGCTCGGTCCCGAGTACGAACGCGAGATAATTCACCGTGACGACCTCGTACTGCTGAGTCACAAGGACACACTCACCCACCGGTCATGAGGGTGACGCGACACTCCCACGACCGTGGGGCGAAAGGAGCCGGCGATGGGCGAGAACACGTTGCCGCAGGTGGAGGAACAGTCGGAGTTCCTCCGCGTGGCCAACCGAGCCAGGGAGGCGGCGGCGACGCTGGCTCCGCTGCCGCGTGCGGTCAAGGACGCGGCGCTGGCGCGCATCGCCGACGCCTTGGTCGCCAGGGTTACCGAGATCGTCAAGGCGAACGAGCGTGACGTCGCCGGGGCCCGTGAGGCCGGGACCGCCGACTACATGATCGACCGGCTGAGCCTGTCCGAGCAGCGGGTGGTCGCGATCGCCGACGCCGTGCGGGCGGTCGCCGCGCTGCCCGATCCTGTCGGGGAGGTCGTCCGTGGCTACACGCTGCCCAACGCCCTGGAGGTACGGCAGGTACGCGTTCCGCTCGGCGTCGTGGGCATCATCTACGAGGGCCGTCCCAACGTCACCGTCGACGCCGCCGCCCTCACTCTCAAGAGCGGCAACGCCGTGCTGCTGCGGGGCTCGTCCTCGGCGTACGACTCCAACCACGCCCTCGTCGAGATCATGCGCGACGCGCTGCGGGGGACGGAGGTGCCCGCCAATGCCGTGCAGCTTGTGCCGGGCCGCAGCCGCGACTCGGTCAAGCACCTCATGCGCGCCCGGGGGCTGGTCGACGTGCTGATCCCGCGCGGTGGCGCCTCCCTGATCAACTCGGTGGTCGAGGAATCGATGGTGCCGGTGATCGAGACCGGTGTGGGCAACTGCTGCGTCTACGTGGACGCCACCGCCGATCTGGACATGGCGGTGGACATCCTGATCAACGCCAAGACCCAGCGGCCGTCGGTGTGCAACGCGGCCGAGACCCTGCTGGTCCACCGCGACCTCGCCGGGGCCTTCCTGCCCCGCGCGCTGACGGCCCTCGGGGACAAGGGCGTCACCGTGCACGGCGACGCCACGGTCAGGTCGTACGACTCGGACGTGGTGGAGGCGACCGAGGAGGACTACTTCGCGGAGTACCTCTCCCTGGACATAGCCGCGGCCGTGGTCGACTCGCTGGAGGACGCGGTCGCGCACATCAGGAAATACGGATCCGGGCACACCGAGGCGATCGTCACGACCTCCCAGCAGGCGGCCAGGCGTTTCGTCAGCCTGGTCGACTCGGCCGCGGTCATGGTCAACGCCTCGACCCGGTTCACCGACGGTGAGGAGCTCGGTTTCGGCGCGGAGATCGGCATCTCCACCCAGAAGCTGC
>JAWWPC010000211.1:0-6524 GCA_033851055.1 Kribbellaceae bacterium
CCTCAGAGGTCTGGAAGGTCGGCTTGAAGTTGTCGAGCGCCTCGGTCACGGCCTGCGCGTGGTCGTCGTCGAAGGTGCCCGTCTCCCGGATGCTGGCCAGTACGTCGCTCTCGTGCCGCAGGTAGTCCAGGAACTCACGCTCGAACCGGAGTACGTCCTCGACCGGTACGTCGTCGAACTTGCCGGCTGTACCCGCCCAGATGGAGACGATCTGCTCCTCGATCGGGTACGGCGAGTACTGCGGCTGGCGGAGCAACTCGACCAGGCGCTGGCCCCGGTCCAGCAGACGGCGCGAGGTGGCGTCCAGGTCGGACGCGAACATCGCGAACGCCTCCATCGCACGGAACTGCGCCAGGTCGATCTTCAGCGAGCCGGAGACTTTCCTCATGCCCTTGACCTGCGCGGCGCCACCGACCCGGGACACCGAGACCCCGACATCAATGGCTGGCCGGATATTCGCGTTGAACAGGTCCGACTGCAGGAAGATCTGCCCGTCGGTGATGGAGATGACGTTGGTCGGGATGAAGGCCGACACGTCGTTGGCCTTGGTCTCGATGATCGGCAGACCGGTCATCGAACCACCCCCGAGCTCGTCGGACAGCTTCGCGCAGCGCTCGAGCAGCCGGCTGTGCAGATAGAAGACGTCACCGGGGTAGGCCTCACGACCCGGCGGGCGGCGCAGCAGCAGCGACATCGAGCGGTACGCCTCGGCCTGCTTGGTCAGGTCGTCGAACACGATCAGCACGTGCTTGCCCTGGTACATCCAGTGCTGGCCGATGGCCGAGCCGGTGTACGGCGCGACGTACTTGAAGCCGGCCGGGTCGGACGCCGGGGAAGCGACGATGGTGGTGTACTCCATCGCGCCGGCCTCCTCGAGCGCGCCGCGCACGGAGGCGATCGTGGAGCCCTTCTGACCGATCGCGACGTAGATGCAGCGGACCTGCTTCTGCGGGTCGCCGGACTCCCAGTTGGCCTTCTGGTTGATGATCGTGTCGACCGCGATCGCGGTCTTTCCGGTCTTGCGGTCGCCGATGATCAGCTCACGCTGGCCGCGGCCGATCGGGATCATCCCGTCGATCGCCTTGATCCCGGTCTGCAGCGGCTCGCGGACCTCCTGGCGGTCCATCACGCCGGCGGCCTGCAACTCCAGGGCGCGGGTGCCCTCGAGGTTCGTGATCTCACCGAGGCCGTCGATCGGCCTGCCCATCGGATCGACGACGCGCCCCAGGTAACCGTCGCCGACGGCCACGGACAGGACCTGGCCGGTCCGGCGGACCTGCTGGCCTTCGTCGATACCGCTGAACTCACCGAGGACGACCACACCGATGTCCCGGACGTCGAGGTTCAAGGCGATGCCCTGGGTACCGTCCTCGAATTCCAGCAGCTCGTTCGTCATCGCCGAGGGCAGACCCTCGACGTGCGCGATGCCGTCACCTGCGTCGACAACGGTGCCGACCTCTTCGCGGGTCGCCGTCTCCGGTTCGTAGCTGGAGACGAAGCGATCCAGGGCGTCCCGGATTTCCTCCGGCCTGATCGTGAGCTCCGCCATTTTTCTTCCGTCCCTGCTTCCTCAGCCTGCGATGGTCTGTGTGGTCGTTGTGAGGGTCAGCCCGCGATGCGCCGTTGCGCGTCGTCGAGCCGGGCCACGATGGTTCCGTCGATCACTTCGTCACCGATGTCGATCCGGACGCCGCCGACGACGCTCGGGTCGACGATGACGTTCAGCTGGATCAGCCTCCCGTACTGCCGGCTGAGCGCCTCCGAGAGCCTGGAGCGCTCGCCCTCGGTCAGGTCGATCGCCACCCGGACGGTCGCGATGCTGGCGTTCCGCCGGGCCGCCGCGGCGACCTGGTAGGCCCGCATCGACGCGGCGAAGCTGCGGCCGCGGCCGTCGACCGCCCGCTCGGCCAGCCGCACGGTGACCGGATCGGCCTTGCCTTCGAGCAGTCCACCGATCAGCTGCTGGCGCGGTTCGACCGGGATGTTGCGGTCGGTCAGCGCCTCGCTCAGGGCCCGCTCGGCCGCGACCACCCGGTCGAGCCGGAACAGCTCGTCCTCGACCTCGTCCAGTTTGCCTTGTGCGTCGGCATAAGCCACGTCGGCCTCGACGCTGAGCTGGTCCAGGGCGTTGCCCAGGTCCCGGCTGCTGCTCCAGCGGCCACCGACCGCGACGGTCAGGATCTCCAGCGCCTGGCTGGAGATCTTGCCGCTGAGCAGCCGCTCGGCCAGTCCGATCCGCGCAGCTGCCGGCCGCGCCGGATCGGTGAGTGCGCGACGCAGCGTGCCGTTGGAGTCGAGCAGCTTGGCCACCGAGTACAGCTCGGTACCCAGGGTCTCCGTGACGCTGACACTCGCCAGGGCTTCGGAGGCCCCGGCGAGTGACTCGCGCGATGCGCCGCGCATCAGCGCTCCGTCCCCACGGCCTGCTGTGCTTGCTCCTGCGACTCCAGGTCCGCCAGGAAGCGCTCGACGGTGCGACGCTGACGCGCCTCGTCCTCGAGCGACTCACCGACGATGCGACTGGCCAGCGCGGTCGCCATCGAGCCGACCTCTCTGCGCAGCGACGCAAGGGCCTGGGTCCGCTCCGCGTCGATCTGGGTCCGGGCGTGGGTGACGATCCGCTCGGCCTCCGCATTCGCCTGCTCACGCAGCTCGGCGATGATCAGCGCGCCCTGCTCACGGGCGTCCTCACGGATCTTGGCCGCCTCCTGCCGGGCCTCGGCAAGCTGCGCGTTGTACTTCTCGAGCGCTGCCTTCGCCTCGGCCTGGGCCCGCTTGGCCTCGTTCATCCCGCCTTCGATCGCCTGGGTCCGTTCGGCGTAAGCCTTTTCGAACCTCGGTACGACGTACTTGGCGAAGCCGAAGGCCAGCAGGATCAGGAAGACGAAGGCGAAGATGATCTCCGCCGTGTGCGGCAACAGCGGGTTCGGGCCCTGGGCCGCGGCCTCCAGCGGAAGCATTTTCGTCAACATGTCTGAATCCTGTCAGTCGAGTGTGCGGCGATCAGACGCGGAAAACGAAGGCGAGGGCGATACCGATGATCGCCAGCACCTCGGTGACACCGAAGCCGATCCAAGCGATCGCCTGGAGCTTGGCCTGAGCCTCGGGCTGCCGCGCGGTGCCGTTGATCACGGCGGCGAAGATCAGACCAACGCCGACGCCCGGGCCGATCGCAGCGAGGCCGTAGCCCAGAACGGCGATGTTGCCGGTGATAGCGAGAGCGAGAGCGGACATTTGCAGTGTGTTCCTTTCGGTACGGATCGGAATCCGGTTTCCGTTGGTACGGGTCTATGGGGTGGTGCGGATCAGTGGTCCTCGGCGATCGCGCTGCCGATGTACTGCGCGGTGAGGACGACGAAGATGTAGGCCTGGATGGCCTGGACGAACAACTCCAGCCCGGCGATCGCCAGCCCCATCAGGAACGTGATGATGCCCACGCCGCCCAGCGCGATGTTGCCGCTCTCGAACACCATGTACTCGCCGCCGAGCACGAACACCAGAATCAGGATGTGGCCGGCGAACATGTTCGCGAACAACCGCAGCGACAGCGACACCGGACGGACCACGATGTTCGAGATGAACTCGATCGGGATCATCAGCGGCATCAGCCACCACGGCACGCCGGCAGGCATCGTCTGGTGCTTCAGATAGCCGAGGAAGCCATGCTTCCGGATCCCGACGCCGTTGTAGATCAGCCAACTCAGTATCGCGGCGGAATACGCCCAGCCGACGTGACTGAAGGTCGGGAACTGGATCAGCGGGATCGTCGCGGCCACGTTGTTCAGCAGGATGAAGAAGAACAGGCCGCACAGGTACGGCACGTACTTCATGTACTCCTGGCTGCCGATCGCGTCGCGGGCGATCGAGTTACGGACGAAGTTGTAGCCCAGCTCACCGGCGAACTGCAGCTTGCTCGGGACGATCTCTGCCTTGTGCGACGCACCCCAGAAGAACCACAGGATGACGACCACCGACAAGGCGGCCACCAGCACAGGCTTGGTGAACCAATCGACGCCCGGGATGATGGGCGGCAGGTTGAAATCCTCCGGACCGGGCGGGATGAACTGGGTCGAAACGCCGGTACTCACCGGGTCTCCTCTCGCGTCGTGCTCAAGTCGTACGCCGTGTGGCTACGGGCAGGGCGGCTCAGGGCAAGGCGGTCAACAACAACAGACCCGGCGGGGCTCAGGACCGCCCGTACCGGAAGTGCAACAGCAAGATGGTGAGCCCGGCACCGAGGACGATGCCCACCGGAAGCAGAAACTGGGTGCCCAGCCAGCGGTCCAACCCGAACCCGATGCCGCCGTAAACGACGATCCCGCCGATCAAGTAGGACAGGACCCTCCAGCCGTCTGCCGAATTGTTCGGCGGCGGCGGTGGATCCGATTGCTGGCTCATTGGCACCCGAACCGTAGCAGTCGGCGACACGCCGGGTCACATCGGTGCTCACGCCATCACCTCGTTGTCGAGGTCGTAGATCGGGATGCGTAGCCGCGACCAGGCCCAGATCTCCCCCGCCATCCAACCCATCACGACCACCAGGGTGGTCAGTCCGAGCGCGGTGAGGTTGACGTTCGCGGCCAGGCTGTCGGAGTTCAGAGCCACCGCGAGCAGGCCGCCGAAGACGGCGATGCGGCCGGTGTACGAAGCCATGGCGACAGCGAGTTGCATCGTTGGACTGGTACGCCGCGACAGGTGCAGCGCGAGCAGGCCGCCGCCGGAGAAGATGATCACGATCAGCAGACCGAGCAGCGCGCCCCACAGCCCCTCGAGGCCGGCGGCAACGGTGGCGACCGCGGCCGCGTTCACGCCCACGACGGCAGCGGCGACCAGGGCACCGCGCAGCATTGCTAGCGCCGGGTGCCGGGTTGCCTGGCCGGCAACGTCCTGGCCTGTCTCTTTGGGGACCATCTGGTGGTTCCGTCCTGCTGGCGACCGGGATTTTGCCCTCGGTCGTCGGGTGGGCGGGGTCAGGGGCAAAACTGTTCTTGGCTGGTGCTTGTGAAAACTAGCACAAAGTCTGCACAGTCAGCAAAACGGGGTTCCCTGACAAGTACGCGAACACCTTATCGGTAAACCAGGACCACCACTGGTCTGGTATGGCGAGGGTGTGTCTCAGACCTTTGCGAGCGGCCGCCGGCGGCGCCGGGGCAGGCCGGTGGTGAGCACGATCGCAGTTATCGTCACAGCCAGGACGAGCAGCACGGTCCACCAGGACAGCAGCAGCCCCAGAACGACGACTCCGAACGCGATCAGCGCGGTCCACAGGTACATCAGCAACACCGCCCGGCGGTGCGAGTGGCCGCGCTGCATCAGCCGGTGATGCAGGTGCAGCTTGTCCGCCGCGAACGGCGACCGCCCCGCCTTGGTACGCCGCACGTACGCCATCGACAGGTCGAGCGCCGGGATGGCCAGTACGGCGATCGGCAGGACCAGCGGCAGCAGCGCCGGCAGCAGACTCGAGCCACCGACCTCGTACGGGACGGCGTTCGGGTCCATCTGCCCGGTGAGGCTGATCGTCGACGCGGCCAGCATCAACCCGATCAGCAAGGCGCCGGAGTCCCCCATGAACACCCTCGCGGGCCAGAAGTTGTGCGGCAGGAAGCCCAGACAGGCACCGGCGAGCGCGACCGTGATCAGCGTCGAGGTGGTCGCACGGTCCAGGTTCTGCTCGACGTTCAGCAGGTACGAGTAGGTGAAGAAGGCGGTCGCCCCGATCGCGGTCACTCCGGCGGCCAGACCGTCCAGGCCGTCCACGAAGTTCACCGCGTTCGTGGAGACCAACAGGATGCCGGCGGTCACCACCGCGAGTTGTGCGGGCGGCGGCGACAAGATGCCGCCGGGAAGTGGCAGCCAGTACAACTGGATGCCCTGCACCACCATCACCCCGACCGCGAGCACCTGACCGGCGAGCTTGGTGACGGCGTCCAGTTCGTACAAGTCGTCGACCACCCCGACCGCGCAGATGATCACGCCGCCGATCAGGATTGCCCGCGCATCATGCGCAACCTGGATGCTGTCGCCCAGGAAAGGCAGGGTTGACGCCA
This sequence comes from Kribbellaceae bacterium, assembly GCA_033851055.1. Taxonomy (GTDB): domain Bacteria; phylum Actinomycetota; class Actinomycetes; order Propionibacteriales; family Kribbellaceae; genus Kribbella. Next base: position 6,048 of record JAWWPC010000211.1, read on the forward strand.
CGGCGAACCCGGCGATCAGCCCGCCCAGGATCGCGACCCCGCCGAAGTAGGGGATCGGTACGGCGTGCACGTCCCGGGCGCGGACCTTGGCAACGGCGCCGTACCTCAGTGCGATCTGCCGGGCCACACCGGTGAGCAGGAAGGTCGTAGCCATGGCCACGAACAAGACCAGCAGATACTCACGCACTAGTCGGCCGGCCTGTTTTCGACCGGCTTATCCTCGCCGGCGGCGGGCTCGTCGGTGGGTTCGGGATCGAGGGCGCTGGTGATCTCAGGGACTACCTCGCGGAGCCGGTCCAGGCTAAGGGCGCCTACCCGGACGACATACGGGGTGTCGCCGGTCAGGTCGACAATGGTCGATGGTTCGTTGCGGGTGGCGGGACCACCGTCCAGGTACACGGCGACCGAGTCCTGCAGTTGCGCCTCGGCGTCGTACACCTCGGTGGTGGCGGGCTGGCCGCTCAGGTTGGCGGAGCT
>JAWWPC010000218.1:0-34833 GCA_033851055.1 Kribbellaceae bacterium
TGTCCCGCACTATCCCCCGCTGACCTTTCGGGAGCTGATTATGTCGCACAAATTCCTGATGGATTCCAATTTAGGCCTGCGCCCCGATGAACAGCCGTGGCACGACCTGTTCGCGCAGGCCGATATCGAACCAATCTCGACCAACGACCTCGAACGCGCGGACAAGATTTTCGCCGATCACGTCCCCGACATCGCGTTCATGCCCTCGGCCGACGTTCACCGACTGATCCGGCGGGGCGATCACTACTACCGGGGACTGGCCATATCGACGTCCAAGTTCACCGGCGAGCCGACGATGAGGTGTTGCTTGTAGTGAAGAAGGATGACCCGGCCACCAGCCTGGATGACCTGGCGAAAGCGAGATACGGCTACATCAACCGCTCGTGCTCCTCGACCTATTTCCCACCCGCAATCCTCCTGAACCGGAAAAGCCTCAATCTCGACGACTATTTCCGGCTCACACGGATCGATCCGGGACGCACCTGACAGGCCCTGAACGACGCGGTCGTCTCGGGCGCGGTCCGCGCGACCATGGTGCTGGAGGACGTGTGGAAGACGTTCCCCCAGAACGCCGAGAACACGAAGATCATCGGGGAGTACCTCGGTAGCAAGGGGCCGATGGTCGTGGTCCGAGACGGCTTCGACAAAGACATCCGCGCTACGCTTCTCGACGCGTTCCTGAATTTCCAACCGACCTGGGATTCCGTTTACGGCGGCTACAAGCCCTACTATCTCGCCGACATACTCTCGTGGTTCCACGATCTCGACCAGCTTCCGCCCGGCACGTGAGTAACGCCGATCAAGTCGCAGGAACCGATTACCAAAACCTCGATCGACGCGATGGTATTCGACGTCATCGGCACCCTCGTGGACGAGATCGGCAGCGTTCGAGCCGACGTCGCCACTGATCAGGGAGAATGGGCATGCGCGAGCCTGCTGGTGCCCGCCAGGTCCCCCATTCCGGCCAAAGTCATCCCACAGCTGACGGCCGCAGAGACCAGGATCGCCGCCATGCACGGGGAACCCGCCAGCGTCCATCGCCGCGGTGGCTACCACCCGGGCGAAGGCGCTGGTGTTCAAGGGCACCCAGATGCGAATCAGTCCACGTCTATGCGGTCCCACCGGCGGTTTCTCCACCTCTCATGATCGCCGGCCCGGCTATCCACTACGGCTCGGGCGACACTGCGCTGCTCTGGCCTTCGAGAGGGATCTCGACCAGCAGCGTGGTGCCCTTGCCGGCGGGGCTGGTGATCTGGAGCGTGCCGCCGAGAGCTTCGATCCGATCGCTGAGCCCGAGAAGTCCGGACCCCTGGCCGGGGTCGGCTCCCCCGATCCCGTCGTCACGGATCGTCAGCCGCAAAGCCGCCCGGCCCGTACCCACCACAACCTTCAGAGCAGACGCATCCGCATGCTTAGCAGCGTTGGTCAACGCCTCCGACACCACGTAATACGCGGCCACCTCGACTCGCTCCGGCAACCGCCCCTCCGCATGCAGATCCAACTCAACCGGCAACGCCGAACGACGGCACAACGCATTGAGCGCCGGCTTCAAGCCCCCCTCGGACAAGATCGCGGGATGAATCCCGCGGGAGATCTCCCGCAACTCGTAAAACATGCTCGCCAGCCCGTCGGCAACCCGCGACAACACACCCTCGAACTCGCCGGACTGCGGAGGCACCACCGCCTGCGCCCCGCGCACCTCCAACCCGAGCGAAACAAGCCGCTGCTGGATGCCATCGTGCAGATCACGCTCGATCCGCCTCCGCGCCTCATCGGCGGCGGCCACGATCCGCGCCCGCGAGGCGGCCAGAGCCGCGCGGCTCTCTGCGTTCGCGATCGCGGTCGCCACCAACTCCGTGAATGAGGCGAGGCGCGCCTCGGTATCCGCCGGCAGCGATTGCTCCGGCCTCGAGCGCGCGATCATTACCCCCCAGAGGCGGCCCTCGACGATGACCGGCGTCCCGACGCCTGAGCGGGAGCCCCACGCGCGAACGGCGACACCAATCGGCCCAGAGGCATCGACGTAGTTGGCGACCCTGGCCGGACGGCCGGTCCGGAAGACGAGCGTGGCGATGTTCTTCCCCCCAAGGATCCACCGACCGCCAGCAGGAGGGACGAACTCGCCGCTCCAGGCGGCGAGGGTGAACGCCGCCTCGGGCTCGTAGCGGCCCAAGGCCAGGTATTCGACAGAAAGCAGCCGGCAGGCCTCCTCGGTGACCGCCGCGAACAGCTCCTCCGGCGGCGTCCCGCGGGCCACCAGCGTCGCGACCCGACGCAACGCCGCCTGCTCCTCAGCCAGCCGGGCGAGCTCGGCGCGGCTCTCCGCGTTCGCGATCGCCGACGCCAAAAGCTCCGTGAAAGACGCCAGGCGCGCCTCGGTGTCCACCGGCAGCCGCTGGCCCAGGACTGAGTAGGCGGCCATCACCCCCCAGAGGCGGCCCTCGACGATGACCGGCGTCCCGACGGCTGAGCCGGCCCCGTCCTCGCGGGCTGCGACACCGAGTGCCCCGGAGGCATCGGCGTAGCTGTGGATCCGAGCCGGACGGCCGGTCTTCGCGACAATCGTGCTGACGTTATTCCCCCCAAGGCTCCACCGGCTGGGGACACGAGGGACGAGCTCGCCGCTCCCGCTCCAGGCGACGAGGGTAAACGCCCCATCAGGCTCATAGCGACCCAGGCTCGCGTATTCGACGGCAAGCACCCGGCCGGCCTCCTCGGTGACCGCCGCGAACACCTCCTCCGGCCGCACCCCACGCGCCACTAGCGTCGCGACCCGCCGCAACGCCGCCTGCTCATCGGCCAGCACACGCGACCCCTCACCGCTCAACGGCGCTCACCACCCCCACTCCCGATCGCGCGGTAACCACGCCCAGCGCCAGCCCCCACACGCTCGAAACCACCAAGGCACCCACCAGATAGACCACTCTCAGGCAGATCTCCGGCGGGACCCGGCGCAGCAGGTACACCACAAGCGCCTCCGCCACGATCAGCGCAACGGCGATCACCATCCACGACACGAGAGGAGGCGACATCGGGCGCGGCATTGACCGCACGTGAGTGCGCATCCCGCAACGGTACCCCCGCCTCGCCAGCAGCCTGAATCGCTTGCTCGGCCCCCTCCGCGCCGCTTCTCGTCGCGCTGGGCGATCTCAGTGGCCGCCACCGGGAGAAGTTGCGCGAGCTCACCGTGCGTCCGCACCGGCTTCAGCCGTTCCAGCGATCTGCATCGCGACACGCGTTTCGGACCGTCCGTAGCCGGCTGCGGCCGCCGTGTGCTGGTCCTACGCCTGCAACAGCCGCCGCTGGCGCTGACCAGCTCCTACAAGGACGGCGCCAATCGTGGTTGCGATGTCCGACACCATCTCTTCCAGGGACGCGAGCATCGTCGCCCCGCTTTCGATCTGATGAAATGGGTGTCTACTGGTACGTCCTGGCTTGCCGAGCCGAGGTGTGTGCTGATGCCTGCATGGCGGTTGCGCGACTTTCACGATGACGACCTGGATCAGGCGGTCCAGATCTGGGACCAGAGCCGCGGATCCGGGGACCCGGTATTCGCCGTCGCCGAGGTGATGGCGGCCGCCCGGTCGGGGCAGCCCGCTGTGGTCGCCGCGGTCGGTGATGAGCTGGTGGGTATGGCGGTGGCCCGGACCCAGGGTGATCGGGCCTGGGTCATGCTGGTCGCCCTGGGATCACGGTGGCGCGGCCGCGGCATCGGCAGTGCCCTGCTCGCCGACCTCGAACGACGCCTGCGGTCCGCCGGTGTCCGCCGGATGTGCGCACTCCTGCCCGAAGACGCCACCGGTACGAGGGCCTTCGAGAACTTGGGCTACTCCAGCCGGGACGGACTCGTCTACTACGAACTGCTGGAGCACCTGGGCCCGGACCAGACCAGCCTGCTCAACGAGCTCGGCGGCCGGCAGCTCCCCGACGGGCTGTGGGAGGAGCTGGCCGGGATGGACCGTGAGAAGCAGGTCATCGAACGCCGGATCGTGCTGCCGCTGTCGCATCCGGAGGTTGCCGAGGGGTACGGCGTCCATCCGCCGAAGGCAGTCATCCTCTTCGGCCCGCCGGGCACCGGCAAGACCAGCTTCGCCAAGGCTGTGGCCTCACGGTTGAGCTGGCCGTTCGTCGAACTGTTCCCCTCCCGGCTGGCGGCTGCGGCCACCGGCGGGTTGGCCGCGTCGCTGCGGGAGTTCTTCGCCGAACTGTCCGTGCTGGACGAGGTAGTGCTGTTCATCGACGAGGTGGAGGAGATCGCCGCCGCGCGAACCGGCTTGGCGGACAGCCCGGCCCAGGGCGTGACCAACGAACTGCTCAAGCTGATCCCGGCCTTCCGGGAACGGGAGCGCCGACTGCTGGTCTGCGCGACCAACTCGGTGCGCTCGCTGGACTCGGCATTCCTACGCCCCGGCCGCTTCGACTACGTCATCCCGATCGGCCCACCGGACCCCCCGGCCCGTCGCGCGATCTGGTCCCGCTATCTGGGACCTGCGACCGGCGGGGTGGATGTCGATCAACTGGTGGCCTCCAGCGAGCTGTTCACCCCAGCCGACATCGAGTTCGCGGCCCAGAAGGGAGCGCAAACCGCGTTCGAACGAGAGGTCGTGCACCATGAGGGTCAACCCGCGCACACCGGGGACTACCTCGCTGCCATCGCCGACACCCGGCCCACCCTCACCGAGCAATTGCTGACCGACTTCGACCAAGACAACGAGCTGTACAGCAGACTCTGATCACGTGTGTTCGTCAAGTACGTCGCTGAGCCCAGCACCTGGCAGCTCGTCGTACAGCCCAGGACTGTTCGGGAAACGTGAGCGCCCCAGCGTTCCTCTACGGCTCGGGCGGCAATGCGATGCTCTGGTCTTTGAGCGGGACCTCGACCAGCAGGGTGGTGCCCTTGCCGACGGCACTGTTGACCTCGAGCGCGCCGCCGAGCGCTTCGATCCGGTCGCTCAGCCCGACCAGTCCGAATCCTTGGCCGGGGTCGGCTCCCCCGATCCCGTCGTCGCGGATCGCCAACCGCAAGAACGCCTCGTCTGTGCCGAGGTCGACCTTCACAACAGACGCGTTCGCGTGCTTGGAGGCGTTGGTCAACGCTTCTGACACCACGTAGTACGCAGCGACCTCGATTCGCTCTGGCAGCCGTCGCTCGGCGTGCAGGTCCAGCTCGACCGGTAACGCCGAACGGCGGCACAACGCGCTGAGCGCCGGCTGCAGGCCCCCCTCGGACAAAATCGCAGGATGAATCCCGCGGGAGGTCTCCCGCAACTCGTCAAACACACTCGCCAACTCGTCGGCAATCCGCGACAACGCGCCCTCGAGCTCGACGAACTGCGGAGGCACTTCCGCCTGCACCGCGCGCAGTTCCAACCCGAGCGTGACGAGCCGCTGCTGGATGCCGTCGTGCAGATCGCGCTCGATCCGCCTGCGCGTCTCATCGGCGGTGGCCACGATCCGCGCCCGCGAGGCCATCATCTCGGCGCGGCTCTCCGTGTTAGCGATCGCGGTCGCCACCAACTCCGTGAAGGAGGCGAGGCGCGCCTCGGTGTCCGTCGGCAGCGGTTGCTCCGGCCTCGAGCGCGCGATCATCACCCCCCATAGGCGGCCCTCGACGATCACCGGCGACCCGACCGCCGAGCGGAAGCCCGTCTCGCGAACGGCGACACCAATCGGCCCAGAGGCATCGGCATAGTTGTCGATCCGGGCCGGACGGCCGGTCTCGAAAACGAGCGTGGCGACGTTCTTCCCACCAAGGGTCCACCGACCGCCGGCAGGAGGGACGATATCAGCGCTCCCCCTCCAGGCAGCGACTGTGAACGCACCCTCGGGCTCGTAGCGGCCCAAGCCCATGTAGTCGACAGATAGCAGCCGGCCGGCCTCCTCGGTTACCGCCGCGAACAGCTCCTCCGGCGGCGTACCGCGCGCCACCAGCGTCGCGACCCGGCGCAACGCCGCCTGCTCCTCCGCCAACCGGGCAAGCTCGGCACGGCTCTCCGCGTTCGCGATCGCCGTCGCCACCAATTCCGTGAAAGACGCCAGGCGCGCCTCGGTGTCCACCGGCAGCCACTGGCCCCCGAGTGAGTAGGCGGCCATCACCCCCCAGAGGCGCCCCTCGACGATGACCGGCGACCCAACACCTGAGTCGACCCCGTCCTCGCGGGCTGCGACACCGAGTGGCCCGGAGGCATCGGCGTAGCTGTCGATCCGAGCCGGACGGCCGGTCTTCGCGACAATCGTGCTGACGTTCTTCCCCCCGAGGATCAGCCGGCTGCCGAGACGAGGAACGAGTTCGCCGCTCCCGCTCCAGGCGACGAGGGTGAACGTCCCGTCGGGCTCGTAGCGACCCAGGCTGGCGTATTTGATGGCAAGCAGCCGGCTCGCCTCCTCGGTTACCGCCGCGAACACCTCCTGCGGCGGCGTACCGCGCGCCACCAATGTCGCCACCCGCCGCAACGCCGCCTGCTCCTCCGCCAACCGGGCAAGCTCGGCGCGACTCTCCGCGTTCGCGATCGCCGTGGCCAGAAGCTCCGTAAAAGACGCCAGGCGCGCCTCGGTGTCCACCGGCAGCGGCCGCTCGAGGATCGAGCCGGTGGCCATCACCCCCCACAGGCGGCCCTCGACGATCACCGGCGTCCCGACAGCCGAGCCAACCCCATCCTCACGAGCCGCGTCACCGAGCGACCCGGAGGCACCGGCAAAACTGTCGATCCGCGCCGGTCGACCAGTCTCGAAGACCATCGTGCTGGGGTTATTCCCCCCAAGGCGCCACCGGCGGCCAACCGGAAATTGGTCGACCGACCTGCCCGACGCGGCGAGGATCGTCATCATCGCGTCGGGCTCGAAGCGGCCCAAGTGCGCGTATTCGACCGAAAGCAGCCGCCCAGCCTCCTCAGTGACCGCCGCGAACACCTCCTCCGGCCGCACCCCGCGCGCCACCAGCGTCGCGACCCGCCGCAACGCCGCCTGCTCCTCGGCCAGCACACGCAACTCCTCACCCCTCAACAGCCCTCGCCCTCCCCTCGCATATCGATTCGCATATCGATCGCGACCAAGCCACCGCTGCGACCTGCGGATCGGAGACAACGAAACTCACGGAAGGCGGGATGCAAAGGAAACCAACAGCGGCGGCGCTCAGCACCTCGGTCACCACGCCCAGCGCGCACACTCACGACCGCCAGGTAGACCACGCCCGAGAGATCTCCAGCGCGACCCCGGCGCAGCAGGTACACCACGAGCGTCTCCGCCACGATCACCGCGACGGCGACCACCATCCACGACACGAGGGAAAGCGACATCCGGCCATCCTGCAACGACCGCACAGGTGTGCGCATCAACTGCAAACTTACCCCTGCCTCGCCACCGCGTGAATCCCGCACGCAAGCTACGTCGAGGTGGCCAAGGTGGTGGCGGCGGCGCTTTGACGCAGTGATGCTGGTTGGCCCCGTCGAGGGGTCAGGGTTCTCTGGACGGCGCGAACCTCGGCTATCTTGACGACCTATGCCACGTACTCTCCGCCCCGGCCAGCGCGCCGAGCTCTACGTCGTCGACGTGACCACAGGCGAGCACCGACTCGTCAACACCTCTTCCACTCTTCTGTTCGAGGCACCGAACTGGACCAGCGACGGTGACTGGCTTGTCGTCAACGGCGACGGTCGACTCTTCCGGATCCCGGCCACCAGCGACCAGCCGCCAGAACAGATCGAGCCCGAACAGATCGAGCCAGAGCAGATCGAGCCTGAGCAGATCGACCTGGGCGGCCTGCCGTCGATCAACAACGACCACGTTCTCAGTCCGGACGGCACCTCCGTGTACGTGTCCGCCGACGACGGCCACCTGTACGCCGTACCGATGACGGGTGGTTCCCCGAGACGGGTGACCAATGATCGTGGCCACGGCTTCCACCACTATCTGCACGGGATCTCGCCCGACGGCAGCACCCTTGCGTACATCGGGCTGATGAACCACGCCGATGGCCGGAGGATCACGAACATTTACACGATCCCGTCCGCCGGTGGTGAGGATGTCCAGATCACGAATGACGAGTACGCCGACGACGGCTCGGAGTTCGGCCCGGATGGCAAATGGATCTACTTCAACTCCGAGCGCGCCTCGACCTTGCCCGGGCACGCCCAACTGTTCAGGGTTTCCGTCACCGGCCACACCCTCGACCAACTCACCCATGACGAACGAGTCAACTGGTTCCCGCACCCCTCACCTGACGGGTCAACGGTCGCCTACGTGAGCTTCCCGGCCGGCACTCTCGGTCATCCTGCAGACATCGACGACGTACGGCTGAGACTGCTCGATGCCGACGGGCGGATCCGCGAGGTCGCCACGATCTTCGGCGGCCAAGGCACCATGAATGTGCCGAGCTGGTCGCCGGACAGTACCCGCTTCGCCTACGTCGCCTACCCGATCTCCTGACCACGCCCCATCGAAGCCGGCCACCGTCGCCGTCGGATCGCATCCGATGAGTCGCGGTATTGCGCGTGGCTTAGTGGTCGGAACCACGTAGGCTGGCAGTGATCGCGACTGGCGAGGGTGGAGTACCACCAGGGAGCGATCAGAAGTAATGACCGGCGTCGTCCGCCTGGGCGCCTTCCGTTGGCAGCACCTGCTCCCGGAGGCACCCGATGCGACTGCGGTACGGCACGAATCCCCACCAGCCCTCGACGATCTCGCCGGTTCACCCCGATCACTCACCGATTCGGTTGATCAGTGGCGAGCCGTCCTACATCAACATCCTCGACGCCGTAGGCGCTTGGCAGCTCGTCCAGGAGGCCAGCACAGCCTTCGATCGCCCTGCAGCGGCATCCTTCAAACATGTCTCCCCTGCCGGCGCTGCCCTCGCCGGTTCAGTCGACGCCGCCATCAGTACGACGTACGGCATCGAGCCCGCCGGTGGCAGCGTCACCAGTGCTTATGTACGAGCTCGCGACGCTGACCCCAAGTCGTCGTACGGGGACTTCGTCGCCGTCTCTCACCCGGTCGACGCCGAGCTCGGTGGGTTCCTGCAGCGGCTCGCGTGCGACGGCATCATCGCTCCCGGGTACGACCCGGATGTGGTTGGCAAGCTCTCCGCGAAGAAGCACGGAACCTTCCTCGTCTTGGAGGCCGACAACGACTTCCGCCCGCCGACCGAGGAGATCCGCGAGATCTACGGCCTACGTCTCACCCAGCGTCGCGACGACTTACCACTGACGCGGGCGAGTCTCGGCGAACCGGTCGTCGGCACACTCACCGCGGCTGCGATCGACGACCTGCTGCTGGGGATGATCGTGATGCGCTACACCCAATCCAACTCGGTCGGTTACGTCAGGGACGGTATGGCGATCGGTATCGGAGCAGGCCAACAATCCCGGATCGATTGCACCAGCCTTGCGGGAGCCAAAGCAGACACCTGGTGGTTGCGCCGCCACCCCGACGTACTGGCTGACTCTGATCGCGCAGAGCTCAAGCTGCAGGAACGCATCGCCAGGCAGCTCCGCCACCTGGCGGACAGCCTCACACCGACAGAACGGCAAGCCTGGCTGAGCCGGCTGACGGATGTCGCACTTGTTTCAGATGGAGCGATCCCGTTCCGGGACAACATCGACGAAGCCCACCGCCACGGCGTCCGGTACATCGCGGAGCCAGGCGGCTCGCTCCGTAGCCACGAGGTCGCCGCGGCCTGCCGAGAATTCGGCATCGCCCTCACCCAGACCGGCATCCGGCTATTCCGGCATTGAGAGCCCGGCTCGTACTCCGGCCGTCGCGTGCCGTGGTCTGATGGAGCATGAGTTCGATCCGGGAACGGTTGCTGACCAAGGGATTCGGGCGGCCGGAAGGGTTGTTCGGCCAGTTCGGCGGCTGGCTGATGGCTCACAGCAACGGGCCTACTGAGAAGCACCTGGTCAAGGTCGCGCAGCTACACCCGAAGGATCACGTGCTGGTTCTCGGTCCAGGCCCAGGTGTCGGCCTACGGGCCGCCGGCAAGCATGCCGCGCTCGTGGTCGGGGTGGATCCCTCGGACACCATGTTGCTCGCGGCCAAGCATCGCTGTGCGGACCTGGTCGAGGCCGGCAGGGTGCAACTCGTCCGCGGCGATGCCCAGGACACACACCAACCGGACGCCTCGGCCAGCGTCGTACTGTCGGTGAACAACGTGCAACTCTGGCCGGACCGGCCGGCGGCGTTCGCCGAGATCCATCGGGTGCTGAAACCCAACGGGCGGCTCTTCATCTCGGTGCATGAGAAGTGGCAGCCCGATGGACGGACCACGCTGACCACTGAGCTCCAGCACGCAGGTTTCGCCGGCGTTGAAGCTCGGACGTGGGAGCCGCCCGGCCGAGGCGCCGGAACCGCCCTCATGCTCAACTGCCGCCGGCGCCCGAGCTAACTCACCAGCAGCGAGGCGACCCGCTCAGCCAGTTCGACGCCCACCCGCGGTTGCTCGTGTTGACGCTCCCAGAGAGCTGAACTGACCATCCGGGCCTGGGCCGCGCAGAGCGCGAGGTCCCGGTCGACCTCGGCGGCCTCGCTGAAGATCTCGATCCGTCGGATCAGCGCCTTCCGCAGATCAGCCGCACCCAGTAGTTCGGCAGGGCGGTCGCGAATGATGGTCGCCGCGTCGTACGCCGCGCTGCCGGCCAGGCCCTTCGGGTCGATCGCCAGCCAGGGTTCGCGCTCGGCGCGGAGCACGTTGGCGAAGTGCAGATCGCCATGCATCAGCGTGTCAGTCTGATCCGCTCCGAAGGCACGGATCGTGTCGAGCGCAACGTCGATCACCCGGGCGGGCATCGGATGACCCAGCTCGTTGTCCTGGGCAAGCATCTGCTGCTCCCATGCCGCTGCACCGACCTGAAGCCGCGGTATCTCCGGCGGAGCAGGGACGGCCAGCCGCCGGGCGAGCCGCCCCGCTACAACCAGCGCCTCGTCCGTACTACCCAGATCTTCGAGAGTCTCCTGACGAGCCCGCTCGAGCAGCATCGCGAACTGCTCGTCATCCCGCTCGAGCAGCCGTACGGCGCCGCGACCATCCCAAGCAGCCAAGGCCAGCGGTTCGGCCACGTTGCCCGGATGCGGGAAGGAGATCTTCAGTACGGCGCTGCGCTGCGCCCGGCGAACCGGTACGACCACACCAACCTGTCCGTGCAGAACGTCGCCATCCCGCGTGCAGTTCCAGCGTTCGAGGTACTGGTCGACCAGACCAGGCAGGGCCTCGATCCAGGCACGACCTGCAGCGCCTTCGCGGTCAATCGTGGCTTGAGCGAGAGAGGCAGGAATCACTTGACCCACCCTAGGACCCGCCTGCCCCAGCAGACGGGTCCTGGCGGGATCAGGCGGCGACTGCGGCCTCGGCGATCTTCTCCGAGTCGGGCTGCAATTGCGGAGTCCCAAGGGTGACCAGCACGTTCACCACGGCGAAGGCCGCCGCGACCAGCAGTCCGCGCTGGAAGCCTTCGACCAGAGCCTGCTGCTGTGCGACGCCGTGAGTCAGCGCGTCCGTGGTTCGGCTGATCGACAAGGTGGTCACGACGGCCAACCCCAACGCGCCGCCGACCTGGTAGACCGCCGTCACCACGCCGGAAGCAGCACCTGCTTCATGGTGCTCGACGTCGGAGACCGCGGCAATCTGCGCCGGTACGCCGACGCCGATGATGCCGACGCCGAAGAGGATCAGCCCGGGCAGCAACTGACTGGTGTAACTCCCGGTCGCATCAGCCCGCGAGAGCAGAAGCAGACCGGCCACGCTGAGGACCGAACCAGAAAGCTGGACAGTCCGTGTACCGAGACTCTGCACCAACTGCGAAGCGAGCACGGCGCCGATGATCGCGGCTCCACCCATTGGCAGGAAGTGCACGCCGGCCTCCAGCGCAGAGTCCCCCCGGACCTGTTGCAGGTAGATGGCGGTCAGGAAGAACATGGACAGGAAGCCCGCGCCGTTGAGGGCCAGCGAACCACTCGACACGCTCAGCGCCCGGGACCGGAACAGCCTCAGCGGAACCAGCGGCGCCTTGGACCGGGCCTCTACCGCGACGAACGCCCCCAAGAGCACCAGACCGCCGATGAGGAAGCCGAGTACCTCGGCCGATCCCCACCCCTTCGGCTCGGCGCGCACCACGCCGTACACGACGGCAAGGAGACCGGCTGTGCCGAGTACGGCGCCGGCGGTGTCGAACGTGCGGTCACCGGTCTGGCCGTGACGGGTGTCGCGGACGAAGACAGGGATCACAGCAACCAGCGCGATCACGATCGGCACGTTGACGAAGAACACCCACTGCCAACTCAGTGAGTCGACCAGTACGCCGCCGGCCACCACGCCCAGGGTTCCACCGAGTCCGGCGAGGCCGCCCCAGACGCCCATCGCGATGTTCCGCTCCCGGCCATGGGCGAAGGTGACGGTGAGGATGGCCAGCGCGGCCGGGGACAGCATCGCGCCGCCCAGGCCCTGCACCGCGCGGGCACCGATCAGGAAGCCGGGCGAGCTGGACAGGCCCGCGATCAGGGAGGTCGTCCCGAACAGCAGCAGGCCGGCGATGAACACCCGACGTGGGCCGAGCAGGTCGGCCATCCGGCCACCGAGCAAGAGAAAGCCGCCGAACAGCAGCGTGTAGGCGCTGATCACCCATTGCAGGGTGTCGGCGGAGAAGTTCAGATCGGATTGGATGTCGGGCAGCGCGACGTTAACGATCGTCACGTCGAGCACCACGATGAACTGCGCAAGGGCCAACACCGCGAGTGTCGCCCAGGGACTACGTCGCATTCCGAACCTCATTCAGCAGAGCCGTTGATGTCTACGTTGTACGTATACGCCGTATGCGTACGGGGTAGACGGTAAGTCTACGGTGTAAACTTGTCAACGTGGTGAGCATCGGCAAGGAGACCGCGAGGCGGCTCGACCCGGAGAAGTTGGTGGCGACCGCGTTGGCCATCGCCGACACCGAAGGCCTGGACGCGGTCACCATCCGGCATCTGGCCCAGCAGCACGAGGTCACGCCGATGGCGTTGTACCGGCACTTCAGCGACAAGGACGACCTGCTCGCCGCGATCGCGGACCGACTGCTAGCCGACATCGACCTGCCCGAACCGAACGACGAGGCCTGGGACAGGCAACTCCACGCCGTGCTGACCGCTTTCGTCGCCGCGCTCCGGCCGCACCAGAACACGGCCAGCCTCACCTTGCGCCGTATCCTGGTCGCCGAGCCCGGCCTCGCTCTCGCTGAGCGGACGATGGAACTCCTGACCGCGGGCGGCTTCCCACTGGATTATGCCGCTGAGGTGGGGCGGCAGTCCTTGTGCTCGCTGATCACCCTGGTGACGACGGAGCCGGGCGCCGGCGAGGATGCAGATCCCGTAGTTCGCGAGGACTCCCTCCGGGTGAAGCGCGCGTCACTCGCCTCCCTGCCGCCGCGCCGGTACCCACTGGTCACGGGCGCCGCCGACACGCTCATCTGCCCGGCCGACACGGACCGCTACTACTCGCTGGGGATCGACCTCATCGTCGCGGGCATCCGCGGCGTCCTAGCCGATCTGCCGGACAAGTAGTTCGGGGCTGCGCCGACGGCCGGACGGGTCAGACGTCGACTGAGTGCACGACCGGGCGGACCTCCACGCCCATACCCTCGAGGCTCGCGTCCGGGATCATCGCGGCCAATTCGTGGGCGCGTTCCGGAGTCTCGCACTCGAGCAGGTAGTACCCGGCCAGGAACTCCTTCGACTCCAGGTACGGCCCGTCCGTCACCGCCGGCGCACCATCGCGGACCCGGACGACCGCGCTCTTCGCGGGCTCGGCCAGTGCCACCGTGCCGCGCATCTCGCCGGAGTCGGTCACCGCGGCTATGAACTTGTCGTGACCGCTGAAGATGGCTTGCTTCTCGTCCTCGGACAGGGCGTCCATCACCTCGGGGTTCAGATGCAGGACCAGTAGGTACTTCACGGATGCTCTCCTCTGACTCGGCTCTCTGGACGAGAGCCTCTCACCAGGAGTACGGAGCCGATGCCCCGGTCTTGACATGGTGTAAATCATAGGCGGGCAACTTTGACAATCGACGGAACGGAATACCAGTGAACGACTTGACCCTGGCCGACGTACAGGCGGCTGCACAGCAGATCGCAGGAGTCGCACACCGTACGCCGGTGCTGACCTCGCGCACCCTCGATGCGCTGGTCGGTGCACGGGTCTTCCTGAAATGCGAGAACTTCCAGCGGATCGGCGCCTTCAAGTTCCGCGGCGCCTACAACGCGGTGAGCCTGCTGGGCCCTGAGCAACTGTCGCGCGGCGTCGCGGCGTACTCGTCGGGGAATCACGCACAGGCCGTAGCCCTGGCGGCCCAACTGGCCGGCACCAGCGCGGTCATCCTGATGCCGGAGGACGCGCCCGCGACCAAAGTTGCAGCCACCCGCGGGTACGGCGCCGAGGTGGTGACTTATGACCGGTATTCCGGTGACCGGGCGGCGATCGCGCAGGCACTGGCCGACGAGCGGGGCCTGACGCTGATCCCGCCGTATGACGACCTGTACGTGATGGCCGGTCAGGGCACGACCGCACTCGAGCTGATCGATGAGGTGGGACCGCTGGATGCCTTGCTGGTTCCGATCGGTGGCGGCGGGCTGATGGCCGGCTGCGCGACTGCCGCGACCGCGCTTTCACCGGGCATCCGGATGATCGGGGTCGAGCCGGAGAGCGGCGACGACACCGCCCGGTCACTGGCGGCGGGCGAGCGGGTCGGGATCCCGGTGCCGCGGACGATCGCCGATGGCCAGGCCATCTCGATGCCTGGCGAGCTGACCTTCGCCGTGAACCGGCGGTTGGTGGATGGAATCGAACTGGTCAGCGACGACGAGATCCGCGCGGCGATGGCGCTGGCGTTCGAGCGGCTGAAGATCGTCGTCGAGCCGAGCGGCGCAAGCGCCCTGGCGGCGCTGCTGTCCGGCCGGATCGAGGATCTGCCGGAGCGGGTCGGGGTGGTCATCTCGGGCGGCAACGTTGGTCTGGACCGCTTCCGCGAGTTGCTCGACCCCACGGCCGCATAGCACTCACTGAGGTCACTGCCGCAGAGCCGCCACGCCGCGCGATCGCAAATGTGACACACCTCACAAAATCCGCGTGCGCCCGCCTGCGAGCCATGCAAAACCCGCTCAGGACACCTGATATTCATCCCTTGCCCCTGACCCGTCAGGGGCCTGTTCTCCTGCTTGCCGGGGGATCTCTGTGGATCTGAGGGTTTGCGTCGTGACCAATCTGGAATACAGTCGGCGGCGGTTCGACAATTACGACGGACCGCATGTGTGTCAACGCCGAGCCCTGCCAGGCACACATGACCCCTCGAACACCACGGCAGGGGTGGGGGACCCAGGATGTTGGGTCCCGGCTGTGAGTGGCCGGGTCCCTGGGGTGAAGTCCGTGGGAGCGGACCGGGCTATGACTTCCAGCCCGAACCCGACAGCTAACTCCGCAGGCGTCGGGGAGACAACCATGCCCGTCACTGCCCGACGGACTGCGCTTCATGGCGCCGTCAGTCAACCCAGCAAATGGCCAACCGGTCGTACCCTGGGCAAGCACCGCAAGACGAAGCCCAGCGCCAAACCGCGCACCGCGGCTGCCGTCCTCTCAGTCGGTCTGGCAGTCGGTGGTGGAGCAGCCATCACCGTTGCCAGCGGCGCCCAGACTGCTTCAGCAGCAACCACCAAGACCTCCTCGGCCGCGTGGGCCCGGGGCAACAAGCCGATCGCGACCAAGCCGCTGCTGCGGTACGGCGATGCAGGTTCGGCCGTTCGCTACGTGCAGAGGTCCCTCGACGTATCAGCCGGAGGTTGGTACGGCTCCGCCACCCGTACGGCGATCGCCAAGTTCCAGGGCCGGGTCGGCCTGCGGAAGACCGGTGTGATGACCTACAACACTTGGCGCTCGCTGTTCTACGCCGATAACAACCACATGCTGCACGGTGGTGCCACCGGCAACAACACGACCTTCAGCACCAGGGTGCTGAGGGAGGCCGCGAAGCTCAAGGGCATCCCCTACGTGTGGGGCGGTACCACCACCCGCGGCTTCGATTGCTCCGGCTACACCGGCTACGTCTACAAGATGGCCGGCAAGACGCTGCCGCGTACTTCGCGCCAGCAGTACAGCGCCATCCAGCACATCAGCCGCACGGCTGCCAAGCCCGGCGATCTGGTGTTCTTCAAGAGCGGTGGCGGCACCGTGTACCACGTCGGCATCTACGCCGGCGGAAACATGCTGTGGCACTCCTCGAGACCGGGCCGTCCCGTGGCCAAGGCGACGATCTGGACCAGCAGCGTGTACTTCGGCCGCGTGTAGAGCTCCAGCACGTCAGCGTCCACCCCCCTGGGACGCTGATCCGAAACCGGTCGTGTGCTGCTGCCCCCACCCACCCCTCTCGGCAGCGCGCGACCGGTTTCCCTTTTCTGGCTGTCTACTGGTCAAGTAGCCCCGCATCGTGGGCAAGGATCGCTACTTCGACCCGGTTGGTCGCGTCGAGCTTGACCAGCACGCGCGAGACATGCGCCTTCACCGTCGCCTCGCTCATGAACAACTCCCGGCCGATGCCAGCCCCGCAGCCACTGGCCGGATGTTCGTCGCTCGAACCGTGACACCTTCGCGCGCCCTGCCGTGGACCACCACTTCGGTTGCGGCGTCGCGGGCATGCTTGTCCACATTCGTCAGCGACTCCTGCAGATCCGGTAGACCGTGCGGCCCCGATCGACACCGGTACGTCGCTGGGCAGGATCAGCTCGCTGGTCAGGTTCACCCCAGCGGCCCTGGATGCCTCCACCAGTCGGGTCAGGTCGGTTGCCCGCGGCACCGGCGCCAAGTCCGCGCCGTCGATGCTGAGGTCGGTCTGGAGTACGCCGAGCACCTCGCGCAGATCCTCCATCGCCTGCCGGGCAGTCTCGCGGATCAGCCCGGCCGAACTCTCCACCTTCTCCGGGCCGACAGCCGGGTTCACCTCCAGCCCGCCGGCGTGCAGCGCGATCAACGACACCTTGTGAGCCGGCACGTCGTGCATTTCCTGGGCGATCCGGGCCCGCTCGCCCAGCCGGGCCTGGTCGGCGCGGAACTCGCGCTCGGCCTCGGCCCGCTCAGCCCTGTCCCGGAGCGACACCCTCAAGTCCCGCCGCGCACCTATATACGCACCGGCCGCCGCCCACGACCCGACCAGGAAGGGCCCGGTGAACAGCAGCACCCAGGGATCCCCGTTGTCGATCCAGGAGTTCGCTACGTAGGCGGCGTACGCGGCTGTGGTCAGTACGGCGAGCGCCAGGTCGCGGCGGCGGATCGCAAGGGTCAGCAACGCCAGGCCCATCGGTACGAAGGCCATGCCCAACACCGTGAACTCTGTGCCACTGCGGCGCCATTGCCGGGCACGGCACCTCGTACGCCGGATTGGGCGGCGCGCTGGCCCGGGCCTACCTGACCACCGCGCTGAACGTGGTGATGGGTGCCGCCTTCGGTGCGGTGATCGCCCAGACCGCGGTCGCGATCCTGGTCTTCTTCATCGCCCCGACTGTTTGGGCGCTGGCCGGGCCGGCCTTGTTCAAGGACAACGCCGACTGGCTGGAGGTCTTCGTCGCCTTCGGCCGAATCGCCGAACGCCAACTGCACGGGACGGTGCCCGAGACGCTGACCGCGGTAGGCGTCTGGATCGTGCTGCCGACGATCGGCGGACTGTGGGAAAGCTCACGTCGTGAGGTCAAATAGCCGCAGAGACGTGACCCCGAGACGCGGGAGGCCCGGTTGGTTCGAGGGATCGGCCGGGCCTCCCGGCCTGTCATCGGACCTCTTCAGAGGTCCAGCCAGGGGGCGGTGCGTGTGTCGACGCCCGGCTCCGGGTAACCTAGGGGCACGATTACTGACGACTGATCCGTGGGCGCCCAGCTGCGTACCCGGTTGACTTGTGCGAGGGGGTCGACGCTATGGGGCGCGGCCGTGCAAAGGCCAAGCAGACGAAGGTCGCACGCGACCTGAAGTACCGCACCTGGGAAACCGATCTGGACCAGCTCAAGCGTGAGCTGTCCGGCGGGGACGAGGGCGGCCAATCTGCCAACGGCAACTCCGACTCTGACGCCGGCGATGAGGCCGACGACTACCACCCCCGTCGGTAAGAAGCAGTACTTGCAGCAATGATCTGTCCACGCGCCTCGTGCGCGTGGACAGATCGTCGCTACGCACCGACGAGGACATCTGAAGGCGCATCACAGTAGCGTCTTCAGCGACCCTTCCAGGGTTCTAGTAGTGGTGTGCCAAGCTATTTGCCAGACACACCACTAGGTCCACCGAGGCGTGATCGTGACACCCTGATCCCGCTTCGGCGCCGCGCTCGTGGCTCAGCGGGCGTACGTGCCCTGGAGCTCGACGCCCGCCGGGGTCGTCCTACCAGCGGTGGAGACCTCGCCGCAGACCCATGCGGCGACGTCGCGCTCGGCCAGGACCTCGATCGCGCGGTCGGCCGCGGCCGGATCCAGTACGGCGACCATGCCGACACCCATATTGAGGGTCTTCTCCAGCTCGAGCAGCGAGACGTCGCCGAGCAGCCCGACCAGGCCGAAGATCGGTGCCGGGGTCCAGCTGCCGCGATCGATGCGGACGGCAAAGTTGTCCGGGATCACCCGGGCCAGGTTTGCCGCGAAGCCGCCGCCGGTGATGTGCGACATCGCGTGCAGCGGCTTGCCTTCGTCCACGCCGTTCAGGTCCCCGATCAGCTCGAGGCAGTGCTTGGCGTAGACGCGGGTCGGGACCAGCAGGGTGTCGCCCAGGGTGCCGCCGAGGTCGGGCACCTCGCGGTCCAGTTGCCAGCCGGCCCGATCGAAAAAGACGTGCCGAACCAGCGAGTAGCCGTTCGAGTGCAGCCCGGACGAAGCCATCGCGACGACAACGTCGCCTGCCCGGACGCGCTCCGCGCCGAGCAGTTCATCCGCCTCGACCACTCCGGTCGATGCGCCGGCGACGTCGTACTCGTCTGCCTCGAGGAGGCCGGGGTGCTCGGCCGTCTCGCCCCCGACCAGCGCCGTACCGGCTTCGACACAGGCCTCGGCGATGCCCTTCACGATCTGGGCGATCGTCTCCGGCACCACCTTGCCGCAGCAGATGTAGTCGGTCATGAACAGCGGTTCGGCGCCACAGACGACCAGGTCGTCGACGACCATGCCGACCAGATCGAACCCGATCGTGTCGTGCCGGCCCATCTGCTGCGCGATCGCGACCTTGGTGCCGACGCCATCGGTGGACGTCGCCAGCAGCGGCCGCCGGTACGCCGTCAGCGCGCTGGCGTCGAAGAGTCCGGCGAACCCGCCGAGCCCCCCGACCACCTCCGGACGGGTCGCCTTGGCCACCCACTCCTTCATCAGCTCGACGGCCCGGTCACCGGCCTCGATGTCGACTCCCGCAGCGGCATAGCTGGCGCCGTTGCTCACGATCTTCTCCTCAGTCAGTCACGGGCGAGACAGGGCGTCGGCGGCACCGGCACCGCCGGAGACCGTGGCCAGGCCATCCACGTCTGTGCTGACCGGCAGCTCCAGCAGGTGCTTTCCGAGGCGCTCCGGGTTCGGCAGCGCGACCGGGTACACCCCGTCGAAGCAGGCCCGGCAGAGCTGTTCCTTCGGCACCGTGGTGGCCTCGATCAGCCCTTCGAGGCTGACGTAGCCGAGGCTGTCGGCGCCGATCGAACGGCAGATCTCCTCGGTGTTCAGCCCGTTGGCGATCAGCTCGGCCCTGCTGGCGAAGTCGATGCCGTAGAAGCACGGCCATTTCACCGGCGGCGAGGAGATCCGGACGTGGATCTCGGCCGCGCCGGACTCGCGCAGCATCCGGATCACCGCGCGCTGGGTGTTGCCGCGCACGATCGAATCGTCCACGACCACCAGGCGCTTGCCCTCGATCACCTCGCGGAGCGGGTTCAGCTTCAGCCGGATACCCAACTGGCGGATGGTCTGGCTCGGCTGGATGAAGGTGCGACCGACGTACGCGTTTTTGACCAGGCCCGAGCCGTACGGGATACCGGACTCCTCGGCGTACCCGATCGCGCCCGGCGTACCGGACTCCGGCGTCGCGATGACCAGATCAGCATCGACCGGATGCTCGCGGGCCAGCACGCGGCCGACCTCGACCCGGGTGGAGTGGATCCGCTGGCCGGAGATCTGGGTGTCCGGCCGGGCCAGGTAGACGAACTCGAACAGGCAGCCCTTTGGATTGGGCTCGGCGAACTTGGTGGAACGCAGGCCGTCCTCGTCGATGGCGACGATCTCGCCTGGCTCGACCTCGCGGACGAAGGAGGCGCCGACGATGTCCAGGGCCGCGGTCTCGCTGGCGATCACCCAGCCGCGCTCGAGCCGGCCCATGACCAGTGGGCGGATGCCTTGCGGGTCGCGAGCGGCGTACAGGGTTCCCTCGTCCATGAAGATCAGGCTGAACGCGCCGCGGACCTTCGGCAGCACCTTGGCCGCGGCCTGCTCGATGGTGAGGTCCGGGTACGCGGCCAGCATCGAGGTGAGGATGTCGGTGTCCGAGGACGCGCCGTGCTTGGCGTTCGCCCTGGCGTGCTCGACGTCGAGGTCCAGCCCGAGGTCCAACTCGTCCTGGCCGCCGAGACTGGCCGCGAGGTCACCGGTGTTGGTGAGGTTGCCGTTGTGCCCCAGCGCGATCGATCCGGTGGCAGTCGACCGGAACGTAGGTTGTGCGTTGGCCCAGACACTGGACCCGGTCGTCGAGTACCGGCAGTGACCGACGGCGATATGCCCCCGCAGCGACGCCAGGGTCGCCTCGTCGAATGCCTGGCTGACCAGTCCCATGTCCTTGTAGACAAGGATCTGGGTACCGTTGCTGACCGCGATGCCAGCCGACTCCTGCCCCCGGTGTTGCAGAGCGTAGAGCCCGAAATAGGTGAGTTTGGCGACCTCTTCCCCGGGAGCCCAGACACCGAAGACGCCACATGCGTCCTGGGGGCCTAGGTCCTGCGGATCAAGATCATGGGTGAGTCGACCATCGCCACGAGCCACGCGAGCAGTCTACGGGGTGGCCTTGAACCAGCACGCCGCGGCAGGTCCACACCCGTTATGGGGGCGAGCCGCCTCTACCGGATCCTTACCAGCAGAGGCTGATGACAGAGCCAACCCAGCCAGCAACAGCGCCACTGCGGCTACAGTCAGCATCTTCTTGATCACGACGGTCCCTTCGAAATGATCCGAAACCGACTATTAAGCGGCACAACTGTCGCACGCTGTATAGGGTCGGTTCCAAACGAGCGTTGGAGTGTGCAGGAGTGTTGGAATCGCTGGGTGTGGACGAGGCCACCTTCGCGGTCTATCACGCCCTGCTTCGCCAGCCAGACAGTACGCCAGACCAAATTGCCTCGCTAGTTGACCGCTCGGTGGATGAAGTCCTCCAGTTGATGGACAAGCTGAGGAAGCTTCAACTCCTGGTGCCCACCTGGACCAATCCGGACAGCGAACATGCGGTCCATCCCAGGGTCGGCCTCAGTGGGCTTGCTGAACGCCGACGGAGCGAAATCAACAGGTTATTGGCAGAACTCCGCGAGGCCGAGTCGTCCGCCGAGGTCCTCGCCGAGCAGTACAACGAGCTGCTCACCTCCCGCACAAGCGGTGATGTGGAGGTCCTCAAGGGCCGCGCCAACGCATCACGCCGGATCGAAGAACTCGGCCTGAAGGCGCGCGAGTCGTTCTGGGGCATGCTGCCGGCCCACGTCGACGACATTCTGTCGCCCATCGAAGAGTCGCCGGACATGCCTCTGCTCGAGCGCGGCATCAAGATGCGGACGATCTACCTGCAGAGCATGACCGTCTCCAAGCCGGGACTTGAGTACGCCGCCACCATCCATCGACTGGGCGGTGAGGTCCGCGCCACACCGACGCTACCGATGCGCCTTCTGATCGTTGACCAGAAGATCGCGATCATGCCGATGGACCCCGAGGACCAGAGCGCGGGCGCAGTCATTCACCGCAGCCGCGCCGTACTAGCAGTAGCTCTAGCGTTGTTCGACATCTACTGGTCGCGCTCCAACGAGCTATTCGCTCCCGAAGACCGCGAGAGTGACTCTCCCCTGACCGCTCATGAGGCTGAGGTGCTCCGGCTACTGGCCGGCGGCGCCAAGGACGAGCAGGTTGCCCGTTTGCTGGGGATCTCGCTGCGGACCGCTCGCCGTATCACGGCGAACCTGTCCGAGCGCCTCGACGCCGCCAGCCGGTTCGAGCTCGGCGTAGCCGCTACCAAGCGTGGCTGGGTCTGACTGTGCCGGGTCAGCCGACTGTCTCGGCCTCCGACTCGCCGGACTCCGGGGTCTCGTCAGTCTGGGCACGCCAGGACTCCGGCGTATAGCGCCTGCCGTCGACGTGCTTCCGCGCTCCCGTCCCGCCCTGTTGCCACGGGCGCGGGCCATCGAGCGGCCGGTACTCGACGCCGGCAGCGTCGAGCCGCGCGAGGTGTGCGGACTCCAGTCGGCCCGTCAGGTCGTCGTAGTCCGCAGGCCGGCCGAGCCAGGTCGCCTCGGCGATGGCGCAGGCGCGCGGGAAGACCATGTAGTCGAGGTGCCGCTCGTTCGGGATGTACTCGGACCATGTCTGGAACTGGCCGCCGAGGACGTGGGCCAGTTCGGCCTCGGTCCAGTCCTCCCGCAGCGGAGTGAAGTCCGCCGAGTCCGCCAGGGTGATGGGGCCGCCGATCGCCAACTGCTCGGTCTCCAGGTCGGACTGGTCGTAGTCGAGGTACGTCGGGTAGACGGGTGCGCGGACGATGTCGTACCCGGCCGCGGCAGCCTCGCGGGCGATCGCGTCGCCGCGCCAGCACATCACGATGGTGTCCTCGCGGACGCCGCCGGTCTGGAACGCCTCGTCCCAGACGACCATCCGCTTGCCCTTGCTGCTCAGGTGCTCGGCGATCTCGCGGAGGAACCAGCCGTGCAGGTCGGCAGGCTTGGTCGTGTTGAGCTTCTCCATGTGGACGCTGACGTCGGGGTCGCCCGGCCAGTCCTTCATGACGCACTCGTCACCGCCGAGGTGGACATACGGCGTGGGCACCGCCTCGAGCAGTTCGTCGAGCAGGGCGCAGACCAGGTCGACGGCGGCGGGGATCGGCTTCAGGATCCCGGCGGAGATGCCCCAGCCCTTGAGCACGCCGGCTCCGCCGGTGCCGAGTTCGGGGAAGGCTGTGATGAGCGCGGACGCGTGGCCAGGCAGGTCGATCTCAGGGACGACTGTGATGCCTCGCTCGGCGGCGTAGGCGGCGACCTCGGCGAGGTCGTCGAGGGTGTAGTAACCGCCGTGCGGGGTCCCGTCGAACACGGGGTCGTGGCGGTACCGGCCGGACATGGTCTCCGGGCGGTGCGTGCCGAACTTGTTGAGCTCCGGGTACCTGCGGCTCTCGATGCGCCAGCCCTGGTCGTCCGTCAGGTGCAGGTGCAGCCGGTTGAGGCGGTGCATGGCGAACAGGTCGACATAGCGGAGCAACGCGCGCTTCGGCAGGAAGTGCCGGGAGACGTCCAACATGCCGCCGCGCCAACCGAGGACGGGTGCGTCGATGACCTCGCCGCAGTCGACGGTCCAACTGGTGCCGGGCAGCGCGGTGAGCCGCCAGGCGTTGTCGGAGAGCAACTGGCGCAGCGTCTGGACGGCGTGCCGGGCTCCCTCGATGCTGGCGGCCGCGATCTGGATGCCGGTCGGGGCGACGGTCAGCCGGTAGCCCTCTGGTTCGGTGATGGCGCGGTCGAACTCGACGGAAAGCGCGCCTTCAGCGTCGGTGCCGGGCCGCAGCGGCAGGCGCAGCGGTGCGAGCAGCAGGCGTACGGCGTCGCCGGCGGCCTCGGCTCCGGGCGCGACGTACAGCGGGGTGTCGGGGCCAAGTGTGAAAGTGCCGTCCGCCTTGGTGGCATGCCGTGCCTTGGGGACGAGGGTTGCGTAGCGGTTGCTCATGCGGGTCGCCTTTCGGGACGTGGGTGGTCGGTTCCGGGTAGTCAGTCGGCCGGGGCCGGGACGGCCTCGACGGTGATGGGTGTGCCAGCAGTCCTCTCCCTGACCAGCACCGCTAGGACCGCCACGGCCAAGGACGTCACTGCGATCGTCGACAGTGCCGTGGGCAGGCCGGCGTGGTCAGCGAGGAAGCCGATCAGCGGGGGCCCGGCGAGCATGCCGGTGTGACCAATGCCGGTGGCGAGGCTGACGCCGTTGGGTCCGCCGAGCGCTCCGGCCCGTGCGATGGCGATCGGAAAGACGTTGCCCAGCCCGAGGCCGACGGCGATGAATCCGAGGAAGGCCACCGACACTTGTCCGGTCCATGCGGCGACCAGGATGCCGCCCGCCGCGACGACCGCGCCGCCGGTGAGCACTCCGGTCACGCCGAACCGGCCGATCAGCCGCCCACCCGCCAGTCGGCTGCCGGCGATAGCGAGGTTGTAGGCGGCGAAGGCGTAGGCAGCCACGCTCGCGCCGGCGCCGAGTCCGTCCCGCAGGTGCAGTCCGCTCCAGTCGGCGACCGCGCCCTCTCCGTAGGCCACGCACACGGCGACGACGCCGAACATCACCACGGGGAGGCCTAGTCGCCACATAATCTGCGCAGCTTGCGTTGTCGCGTGCTGGTCGGCCGCTGCCACGGCCGCGGCAGCGTCCGCCTCACCCGGGTCGCGCAGCATGGCCGGTGCGCAGATCGCCGTCACGACAAGGCCTATCGATATCACCAGTCCGAAGTGCGCGACCGTGCCCAGGTGTCCGGCGAGCAGGCCGCCGAGCACGGATCCGACGAGGCAACCGAGGCTCCAGAGGCCGTGCAGCATCGACATCAGCGGTCGACCCGTCGAGGCCTCGACCTCGACGGCCGCGCTGTTCAGAGAGATGTTGAGGGCTCCGTAGACCAGGCCGTAGACGGCCAGGACCGCTGACAGCCAGAACGCGGATCCAGCCAGGGCGGGCAAGACCAGTGCCGCCAAGACCAGCGTGCAGGACGTCAGGAGCATCGGGCGGGCGCCGAACCTGACGACCAGACTGCCGCTGACGCTGATCGACACCAGGGCGCCGATCGACAAGCACAGTAGGGCGATCCCGAGCGAGGTGGTAGACAGCCCCAGGCTGTGCTTGACGGCCGGGATCCGCACCGCCCAGGTGGCGTAAATAATGCCGTCGAGCACGAAGAAGACAGCAAGCGGGAACGGCCGTGTGATGGGCGCTCGCATCGGGTCTCCTCCGGCTTGGGGTTACGATCCGAGAAACTAACAGGTAGGGTCCCTGAATGAAAGAGCCATACAGATATCTTCTGGAGCTATGACCCGTACCCGCACTCCGTCCCGGGGAGCGACCCCCCGCACCGCGCGGCTCATCAACGACCGGGCAGCCTTCGACCTCCTGTTGGAGCGCGGCCCGCTGTCCCGTACCGAGCTGCAGAGCCTCACCGGGTTGTCCCACCCCACCGTCAGCGACCTCGTCGACCGGCTCGAGGCGGACGGCGTCATCACCACCGTCGGCGAGTCCAAGGTCCGGCGGCGCGGCCCCAACGCGCTTCTCTACGGCCTGGTCGCGGACCGCGCCCACGTGGCCGGCGTTGAGGTCCTCCCGGACGTCGTCCTTGCCTCCGTCATCGATGTGACCGGCCGCCAGGTCGGAGCTGCCCGCGTCCCCCAGGATCCAGCCGCCGAACCCCATGCAGTGGTCTACCGAGCAATCAGCGAGGCACTGGCTGACGCGGAACTGACGCCGGACCGGCTGCGCAGTGTGGTCGTCGGCACCCCCGGCCTGGTGGACCCGGCGACGGGCGACATCTCCTTCGCGGGGGTCCTGCCGACCTGGCACGCCAACCTGCTGCCCGGCCTCCGGTCCCGGCTCGGCGGCGTCCCTGTACTGGTCGAGAACGAGGTCAACCTGGTCGGCCTGGCCGAGCACCGGCTCGGGGCTGCGCGCGGCCGCGACACCTTCGCGCTGCTGTCACTCGGACCCGGCATCGGTATGGCCGTGGTGCTCGGCGGCCAGTTGCACCGCGGCGTGTCGGGCGGCGCGGGCGAGCTCTCCTATCTCCCGGCCGACCCGGACGGCCGGCTCTTCCCGGACCTAGCCGCCGGCGCGGCGGTTCTTGCCCTCGCCAACACCCACGGGATCCACCCGCAGTCAGGTGACGACGACGCGGTTGCGGCGGTCACCGCGGCGGTCGACGGAGCGGCCGGCGGGAGCGACTTCCTGGACGACCTCGCCGACCGGGTCGCGTTCGGCGCCGCAGGCATCTGCGCCGTGCTGGATCCGGGATTCCTCGTCCTGGCCGGCACGATCGGCCGGGCCGGCGGCGAGGCGCTGGCTGAGCGGGTCGCCGAACGAGTGAACCGGTCGTCGCCGCTGCCCACCTCCGTCGTCCCGGGCACGGTCGACGGCAACCCTGTGGTCCGCGGCGCGGTCCTCATCGCCCTGGACCTCCTCCACGAGGAGACCTTCGCGCCGTCCTGAAACCTGGTGTCCCGAACCCGAAATCCGGTTCGGGACACCAGTGTCGCGTGATGCTAGACGTTCTTGACTGCTGCGAGGAGTTTGGTGAGGGAGTCGCGGGCGTCGCCGAAGAGCAGCGTGGTCTTCGGCTCGTAGAGCAGTTCGTTCTCGATCCCGGCGAATCCCGGGCGCATCGAGCGCTTCAGGAAGATGACCCGCTGGGCCTCATCGGCGTTCAGGATCGGCATGCCATAGATCGGCGCACTGGGCGTCGTCCGCGCCGCCGGGTTGACCACATCGTTGGCGCCGACCACCAGCACCACGTCGGTCTGCTTGAAGTCGCCGTTGATGTCGTCCATCTCGCGCAGCTGGTCGTAAGGAACCTGCGCCTCGGCCAGCAGGACGTTCATGTGGCCCGGCATCCGGCCGGCCACCGGGTGGATCGCGTAGTCGACCTTGACCCCACGCGACTGCAATTCCTCGACCAGGTCGCGCAGTGCGTGCTGTGCCTGGGCGACGGCCAGACCGTAGCCCGGCACGATGATGACCTTCTGCGCGTAGGCGAGCAGGATCGCGACATCCTCGGCGCCACCGGAGATGACCGGACGGTCCGAGGCAGTACCGGCCCCGAGCGTCGAGCCACCTTTGACTGCGCCGAAGAGGATGTTGAAGACGGACCGCCCCATCGCCTTGGCCATCAGCTTGGTCAGCAGCGTTCCGGCTGCACCGACCAGGGTGCCGGCCACCAGCAGCAAGGTGTTGCCCAGGACGTAGCCGCCAGCCGCAACGGTCAGGCCAGTGAAGGCGTTGAGCAGCGAGATGATGATCGGTACGTCCGCGCCACCGACAGGCAGCACCAGCATCACGCCGACAGCAAGACCGACCAGACCAAGCAGTACGCCGACCCACACCCGCGGGTCCGTGACCAGCCAGACCGACAAAGCGACGCCACCGAGCAGCCCCGCCACGAACAGCACCGGCAGGCCCGGGAAGACGACCGGCCGGGTGGTCATCAGTTCCTGCAGCTTGGCGAACGTCACCGCCGAACCGGCGAAGCTGATCGCCCCGACCAGAATGGTGAATGCCGTCCCGATCGCGACGACGGTCTGGCCGCCACGCACCTCACCGAGCTCGATCAGCGCGACCAGCGCGGCCGCACCACCGCCGACGCCGTTGAACAACGCCACCAGCTGCGGCATGTGGGTCATCTGGACGCGGCGGGAGCCGATCGCACCGCCGATCGCACCGATCAGCAGCGCGATCAGGATCGGCACCAGGTGAGCGGGCTTGTAGGCGATGAAGGTGATCACGACCGCGAGTACCGCACCGGCCGCGCCGACCAGGTTGCCGGCCCGGGCGGAGCGCGGCGAGGAGAGACCCTTCAGCGCGATGATGAAGCAGACCGCCGAGACCAGGTAGCCGATCTGGGCCCAGGTAGCGATCACTTGTGCAGCTCCTTCTTACGGCCCGCGTGGCCACGGAACATCTCCAGCATCCGGTCGGTGACCACGAAGCCGCCGACCATGTTCACCGTCGCCAGGACGACGGCGAGCAGGCCGACCGCCACCACGATCCCCGAGCGGGCCTGGCCGGTGACGATGATCGCGCCGACCAGGATGACGCCGTGGATCGCGTTGGCGCCGGACATCAGCGGCGTGTGCAGGGTCGAGGAGACCTTGCTGATCACCTCGACGCCGACGAACACACTGAGGACGAAGATCGTCAGCAAAGCGATGGACTCGGTCATGCCAGTCCTTCCAGAAGCTCACGGGTCGGCTCGTGCAGCACGGCACCGTCGTGGGTGACGCAGCAGCCGGCCACGATCTCGTCGTCGAAGTCCGGGTCGAAGCTGCCGTTGCGAGTCATCAGCATGATCAGGTTCGCGATGTTCTGCCCGTAGAGCCGGCTGGCCGGACCGGCCATCTGGCTCGGCACGTTCGCACCACCCCAGACGAGCGCGTTCCCGATCGTCAACTCGGTCCCGGCGACCGAACCCTCGACGTTGCCGCCGGACTCCGAAGCCAGGTCGATGACGACAGAGCCGGGCTTCATCTGCTCGACCATCTGCCGGCTGACCAGCATCGGCGCGGTCCGCCCGGGCACAGCCGCGGTGGTGATCAGCACATCCGCCGCAGCGACGTACGGAGCGAGCAGGTCACGCTGCAACTGCGCTCGCTCGGGCGTCATCTCCCGCGCGTAGCCGCCGGCGCCTTCCAGCGAACCCAGTTCCAGCTCGATCGGCTGCGCGCCCATCGACGCGATCTCCTCGGCCGCGGCCGTGCGCACGTCGTACGCCTTGACCACGGCACCGAGGCGCCGGGTGGTGGCGATCGCCTGCAGTCCGGCAACGCCGGCACCCAGTACGACGACCTGCGCGGGTGGCACTGTGCCGGCCGCGGTCATGCTCAGCGGGAAGAACCGTGGCAGCCGTTCGGCCGCGACGATGGCGGCGCGGTACCCGGCGACCAGGGCCTGCGAGGACAGCGCGTCCATCGACTGGGCCCGGGAGATCCGCGGGATCAGCTCCATCGCGAACGCGGTCAGCTTGGCCAGGGCGGCCGAGCGGACCAGATCGGGCGGGTTGGTCGGCAAGAACGAAACCAGCGCGGTCCCGGCGTGCAGCCGTTGTAGTCGTTCCCTTTCCAGCGGTTGCACCGACACCACGACGGTGGCCGCGTGGTCCGCACCCCAGGCCACCTCGGCCCCGGCCGCACGGTAGGCATCGTCGGAGTACAGCGCGCGCTCGCCGGCCGCGGGTTCGACCGCGACCTCATAGCCGAGCTGGATCAGTTTGAGGACTTGCTCAGGCACCAGCGCCACCCGGCGCTCCGCCGGTCTGGTCTCTCGCACGACTGCGATCTTCACGCGCCGAAACCTATGCCAAAGGTAGGTCGTGGTGCCAGGCCGGTGCCGCTGATCATGCCAAGTTCCGCAGGAGATGCGCCTCGGCGAGGCAGACCTTGGTGAACTCCGCGAGGTGCAGGCCTTCGTCGATCCCGTGCGCCCGGGTGTCCGGATCCTCCACGCCGGTGACCAGTACGGCGGCCCGCGGGAAGGTGTCCTGGAACTCTGCGATGAAAGGGATCGAGCCACCCATGCCGGTGTCGACCGGCTCCACTCCCCAGGCTGCGGCGAAGGCAGAACGCGCGGCGTCGTACGCCGGGCCGTGGGCGTTGATGGAGCACGGCTGGCCCAGATCGCCATCCACCACGGTCACCTGTGCACCCCACGGCGCGTTCTGCTCGAGGTGGTTGCGCAGGGCCTCCATTGCCTTGACCGCATCGTCGCCCGGAGCGACCCGCAGGCTGACCTTGGCCCGGGCGACCGGCACCAGGGTGTTGCTCGCATCGACGACCCGCGGCGCGTCGATGGCCAGAACAGCAATAGCGGGCCGGGTCCAGAGCCGGTCCACCAGCGAGCCTGATCCGGTCAGCCGGACGCCGTCCAGCACGCTCGACTCGGCCCGGAACCGGTCCACCGGGTACTCCAGATCGGCCGCGCGACTAGCGTGCAGCCCGTCGACGGCGACATCACCTTCGTCGGTGTGCAGGGTGGCGAGCAGCCGGCACAGGGCAGTGAGGGCATCCGGCGCCACGCCGCCGTACAGGCCGGAGTGGACGGCGTGCTTGAGCGTGCGTACCTCGACGTAGCAGTCGACCAGGCCGCGCAGCGAGATGGTCAGAGCCGGCTGGCCGATGGCGAAGTTGCTGGAGTCGGCGATCACGATCGCGTCCGCGGTCAGCTCGTCGGCGTACTCGGCCAGCAGCGCGGTCAGCGTCGGCGAGCCGATCTCCTCCTCGCCCTCGACGAACACGGTCACGCCGACCGGCAGATCGTTGCCGAAGGCCCGTACGGCGGCCAGGTGGGCGGCGATGCCGGCCTTGTCGTCGGCCGCGCCGCGGGCGTAGAGCCGCCCCCCACGCTCGGTCGGCTCGAACGGCGGCGAGGTCCACTCGTCCACCGCACCGGTCGGCTGTACGTCGTGGTGCGCATAAAGCAGCACGGTCGGCCTGCCCTCGGGCGCCGGCTTCTTCGCGATCACCGCGGGCGCACCCTCGCCGGCGCGGACGATGCGGGCCGAGAAACCTTCCGCCTCGAACAGCGCAGCGGTCGCCTCGGCGGAACGCTGGACATCGGCCGCACGGGCCGGATCCGCACTGACCGACGGGATCCGGATGAGGTCCTCGAGATCGGCGCGGACGGAGGGCAGGACGCGGTCGATCGCCGCGGACAGGTCTTCTCGGGTCATACGACTAACCGTACGGCCGACTCCGGCTGGTCACATCCCACGGTTCGTCAGTTGATCCGGTGCAGGGCATAGGGTCGGCGAAAGTTTGCACCACCCCGAGAGGAACACATGTACCCCGCTGCCCTCCGTCGCCACCGTGCCGCGACCGCGCTTGGTATGGCCGCAGTGCTCGCCACCGCCACTGCCGCCACCATCGCCGTCACCGGACCGGACACCTCGCAGGCGTCGACCACTGCGTCGACAGCATTGCGGGCGATCAGCTGCGACACGGCTCAAGGCGGCACCGATTTCTACGACGGCCCGTCTGCATCGAAGAAGTACAACAC
The DNA here is from genome assembly GCA_033851055.1 of Kribbellaceae bacterium. Taxonomy (GTDB): domain Bacteria; phylum Actinomycetota; class Actinomycetes; order Propionibacteriales; family Kribbellaceae; genus Kribbella. The sequence continues at coordinate 30,982 of JAWWPC010000218.1, forward strand.
CCGCTTCAGCAACAGCGCCGCCGTACCCAACCTCGGTACCCACACCCCGCAGGGCGTGGGCACCTGGTGGGACTGGGACGGCAGCAAGGACCTGCTCCTCGTCGCGGCGTACCGGGCGGGGGCCAACTCGCAGATCATCGGCATCGACCCAGGCACCGGCAAGACCGTGGGCGTGGTCGCGATTGCCGCGACGCACGGCGGCGGCATCACCACCAGCATGGGCTGGGCCTTCGTGCAGGGCAGCACCAACGGGATCCGCAAGTACCGGCTGTCCGAGCTCAGGACCGCGATGAAGAAGGCCGGCACGCCGTACCTGAAGGCGGTCGGCGCCGAGCGCAAGGTCTACGGCGCGTCTTTCCTGACCAGCTATGGCGACTCGCTGTGGTCCGGCAACTTCAACGACACCGGCCGCGGCAAGATGTACCAGTACAAGATCAACAGCAACGGCTCGCTGACAACGATCAACAAGGCCTGGGAAGTGCCGACTAAGACCCAGGGGCTGACGGTCACCGCCAGCCACTTCATCTTCAGCACCTCTTACGGTCGTACGAACCGCAGCAACTTGTACGTCGTGCGGCGCGGCCAGGCGGACCTGGACAAGGCAAAGCTGAGCTGCTTCCGGGCGCCGAGCATGTCCGAGGGCATCACGGAGTACGGCGGCAGGGTCTACCTCGTCTTCGAGTCCGGGTCGCACCTGTACCGGTCGGACCCGAAGACGCTGAACGTGATCACCAGGCTGCACAAGGCGTCGCTGTCGTCCCTGACCTCTCTGGCCTGACCTTTCTGGCCTGACCTCTCTGGCCTGACGCCTACTTCACCGGGGGGCGGTAGGTCGCCGTGGCGAGGACGTCCGCGGCCTGTTGCGGGGTATCTGCGCGGACCTGGACCCGCAGCGACTCCTGCGTCGCGACCTGCACGAACCGCTCCACCACAGTGGATCCATTTGAGCAACTGAACCGGAAGGTGATGGCGGTGTTGGCACCGACAGGGCCGGGGTCCGGCGCACCTCCCAACAGATCACAGCCGGAAGGCGCCGGGACGGTCGTGGGCAGCGTCGTGCCGGGAGAGACCCCCACGAAGACGCCCGGCGCCCCCGAGGCCGACTGCCACTTAACTGTGTCGGTGCTGACCACCATGCCTGGCTGTGACTTCCCGCCGGGCGGGGTCCAGCCCTCGATCGACTTCTGCGACCAGGACCGCGGAGTCTCGACTGATAGCCGGCGGCTGGAGTCGATGACCTTGACCGGGCGGCGGGACACGAACTCGTAGCCGGCCAAGCCACCGCCGGCCGCCAACACCAGAGCTGCCAGACCGGCGATCACCCTGGCACCCCGACCAGTTCTCCGCCGCTCGTCCTTCGCTGGCCCGGCCGCTGCCTGTTCGACCGGCTCAGCTTCTGCCGAGACCGCGGGGTCCGCCAATGCTGTCGGGGGTGAGCCCGTCAGCGTTGCGTCCGAGTCGGGGGACAGAGCCGTCGCCTGCTCACCGATCCCACCGGCGGCGAGGCCGTTGGTAGGCAGCGCCGTCGCTGGTTCCAGACCGACTGGCATTTCTCCGGTCTCGTGGGCGATGCGCAGCGCAGTCAGGAAACTGCTCAGGTCTGCCCAACGCCGCTCCCGGTCCGGTTCCAATGCCCGTCGTACGACGGCATCGAGTGCGGCCGGGACCTCTTCGCGCAGGGAACTCATCAGCGGAGGCGGTGCGTCGATCCGCATCACCGCGCCGAGGCTGGCCACTCCGTGCGGCGCCTGACCGGTAAAGGCCGCATAGGCGACGGCGCCGAGCGAATACAGGTCCGCCCGCTGGTCCAGCCGCTCGCCCATCGCCTGCTCCGGCGCGACGTACGCAGGGGTGCCGCCCGGCATGGTCAGCTGGGAGACAGCCTCCAGCGATTTGCCCAAGCCGAGGTCGCCCAGCATCGCCCGTTCGGTGGGCGGGTCCGACCGGAACAGCACGTTGGCCGGCTTCACGTCGCGATGCAGTACGCCGCGGCTGTGCAGTTGCCGCAGGCCATTACCCACTTGCAGCACGATCTCGACGGCATTTGCGATCTCCAACGGCCCGGCCTTGATCCGATCGGCCAGCGAGCCACCGTCGGCGTACGTCAGCACCAGGTACGGACGGCCGTCCTCGGTCTCACCCACGTCGTGTACGCCCACTACATGCGGGGAGTCGACCCGCCGGAGGAACCGGCCCTCGGCCACGAACCGCCGGCGGACGTCGTCCTGGTCGATCCAGTTGTCGGACAGGATCTTGACCGCGACCTCGGCATCGAGCTGTTCGTCATACGCCAGCCAGACGGTCGCGAAACCACCGGCACCCACCCGGCGGACCAGGGAGTACCGGCCGACCCGGGGCGGCTGGTCCATGCCCGCATTATGCTCGATCGCTCCTGCGCCCGCGTCCGACATTGTCGCCACAGCGAACAAATCGGCCAGTCGCGACGTCTCAAGAGGGTATCGGCCGCGCGCGCGTGCCAGCGGACCACCGCTGCCCGGGACGTGATGATGGGACGACCAACGTGAGATCCAGGAACGGTGCCTTGGCGGCCGCAGTCAGCGCGATCGCCGTACTGGCCGTCGTCGCAGGCGCGGCCATTGCCGCCCGGCAAAGCCCCAGCGCCCGTGGGGCCGTCGCCGCCCCGCTACCGGTTCCCACTCCAACTCCCACGCCCACTCCGACCCCGAGCCCCAAACCCACTCCGACCCCAACGCCCAAGCCCACTCCGGCGCCGGTCGACCTCCACTCGCCTTCGCCGATGCCGGCGGGCATCAAACTGAAGCTGAACGAGCTGCCGCTGGGCCGCGCGCCGCAGCTGTCGTACCTCAGTGGCCGGCTGGTCCGCGGCGGCATCGGTAGCGACGTCGCCGTTCCCGGCAAGCAGAACATCCTCCACGCGGCGCGAATCTTCAGCGACGCCGCGCTGGTGGTGCTTGAGGTCGGATTGGGCGGTTCCGAGCTGATCCGGGTCGACCGCGCCGGGGTCACCTCGGACCGGATCCCCGATGTCCAGAGCCTGGTGTCCTCGCTGGACGAGGCTGCTGTCGCCTTCGCCACCGCGCGGAGCAACCCGGACCACACCCGGGCAAGGGGCAGCGCCGTCTACTGGGAGAACATCCGACTCACGGACCGGCGTACGTTGAAACGCCCGAACGACTGGGGTTCCACCGTGCTGGCAGTCGTCGGCGAGACCGTCTACTTCAAGTCGGATACCGACAAGAACGGCCTCACCTCAACGCTGAACTCCTGGGATTCCGCGACGAACGAGGTCAACCGAATCAAGTTCGTGAGATCCCCGGTCGGCGTGGACTACCGGGGCACCACCGCGGTCGACTTCGTCGCGGGGGCGGCACAGACGTTCTGCTCGACCGTGACCGCGCTCGACTCGGGCAAGCAGCTGTGGAAGACCTGCGAGTACGCGATCAAGGGCTTCACCCCGGACGGCAAGACCGCCATCGGTACGCCGGACTTCCGCAACGGCGGCTCCGATCCGCTCGTCGCAGCGCTGGACGCGAACGACGGCAACGTCCGGCGGGAATGGTCCGGCGTGCAATTCCTGGAGGCCGTTCCCGAGGACGACGATCACCTGTTGATGGTCGCCGACAGCGGCGAGGGGACTCCGAACGCGATCATCCGCTGCGCCATCAGCACCGGAGCCTGCGAGCTCGCCACACCGCTCACCAAGGCGCCAAGATATGACATACGCCTGTTAGGAGCCTGGTGACGAAGCCGAAGAATGCCCACCTGGTGGTGCTGGTGTCGGCCGTCGCGGTGGCCGCGGTGGCGATCGGCGGGGTGCTTGCCTACCGACAGGGCCCGCAGGCTAACCGTAACGCGGCCACTCCGCTGTCC
>JAWWPC010000291.1:0-2739 GCA_033851055.1 Kribbellaceae bacterium
GACCGGACCGTGAGGTTCAGTTCCTCGATCGGCAGCGCCAGATCCGCCGCCAGGGCCGCGTCCGTCGGGGACGGCCCCATGTCGATGCCCTCGGCCTCGACGTTGAGCTCGCGGGCCAGCCCGAACAGCTCGACCAGCGTCTTGCCGGCGCTGGCCACCGCGTCGCGCGGCAGCATCGAGTGCTTGGTCTCGACGTCCACGATGAGCCGGTCGAAGTCGGTGCGCTGCTCGACTCGGGTCGCCTCGACCTTGTAGGTGACCTTGAGGACCGGCGAGTAGATCGAGTCGATCGGGATCCGCCCGATCTCCTGGCCGACCTGCTTGTTCTGCGCTGCCGAGACGTATCCACGGCCGCGCTCGACCGTGAGCTCCATCTCGAGCTTCGCCTTGTTGTTCAGCGTGGCGATGTGCAGGTCCGGGTTGTGCACCTCGACACCGGCCGGCGGCGCGATGTCGGCCGCGGTGACCTCACCGGGGCCCTGCTTGCGCAGGTACATCACGACGGGCTCGTCGTGCTCCGAGGAGACCACCAGCTCCTTGAGGTTCAGGATGATGTCGGTGAGATCTTCCTTCACCCCCGGAACGGTGGAGAACTCGTGCAGCACGCCCTCGACCCGGATGCTGGTGACCGCGGCACCGGGGATCGAGGAGAGGAGGGTCCGGCGCAGCGAGTTGCCGATCGTGTAACCGAAGCCCGGCTCCAGCGGCTCGATGGTGAACCGGGACCGGAATTCGTCGACCTGCTCTTCTGCCAGGGTCGGACGCTGTGCGATGAGCATGGTTGTGCTCCTTTACCTTCCGCGGCGCCCGCTATTTGACGCCGCGAGTAGTTCCGGTGCTATATGTACCCAGAGTGGGCGATACAGCACCTTCCACGGATCCCCGGACGGTGGGGACCACCGCCCGGGGACTGCAGGAGCTCTACTTGGAGTAGAGCTCGACGATCAGCTGCTCCTGGACCAGGGTGTCGATCTGCTGCCGGACCGGCAGCGAGTGGACCAGGATGTTCATCTTGTCGCCGTCGACCGTGATCCAGGCCGGAACCTGGTGGTCGCCGACCTCGGCCGCGGCCACCTGGAACGGGGTGTCCTCGAGGGACTTCTTGCGGACCCCGATGATGTCGGACTCGGTGACGAGGAAGGACGGGATGTCGACCTTCCTGCCGTTGACCGTGATGTGACCGTGGCGGACCAGCTGCCGGGCCATGTCGCGGCTCTTGGCGAATCCACCGCGGTAGACGACGTTGTCGAGACGACGCTCGAGCAGGGTCAGCAGGTTCTCGCCTGTCTTGCCCTGCTTGCGGCTGGCCTCGGCGTAGTAGTTCCGGAACTGCTTCTCGAGCACTCCGTAGATGCGGCGGGTCTTCTGCTTCTCCCGCAGCTGGAGGAGGTACTCGGTCTCCTTGGGACGGCCACGACCGTGCTCACCCGGCGGGTAGGGCCGGATCTCGATCGGGCACTTGGGCCCAACGCATTTGCTGCCCTTGAGGAACAGCTTCATCTTCTCGCGACGGCACAGCTTGCAGTCGGCGCCGGTGTATCGAGCCATATCTCCGTTACCTCTCAGACCCTGCGGCGCTTAGGCGGACGGCAACCGTTGTGCGGCACCGGCGTGACGTCCTGAATCGAGCCCACCTCGAGCCCGGTCGCCTGCAGCGACCGGATGGCGGTCTCACGGCCCGAACCCGGGCCCTTCACGAAGACGTCGACCTTACGCATGCCATGCTCCATGGCACGGCGGGCGGCGGCCTCGGCCGCCATCTGGGCCGCGAACGGCGTCGACTTACGCGAGCCCTTGAAGCCCACGTGGCCGGCGGAGGCCCAGGCGATCACGGCACCGGACGGGTCCGAGATCGTGACGATCGTGTTGTTGAACGTGCTCTTGATGTGGGCGTGCCCGTGAGCGACGTTCTTCTTCTCTTTGCGGCGCACCTTCTTGGCGCCGACGCGACTCTTTGGAGGCATCTGCTCTCTAAACTCCTGAGGTCATCGGTCCGTGCGGGGGACTCGGCCCCCACAGGGCTACTTCTTGCCGGCCTTCTTCTTGCCGGCCACGGTCTTCTTCTTACCCTTGCGGGTACGGGCGTTGGTCTGCGTGCGCTGACCGTGCACGGGAAGACCGCGGCGATGCCGGATGCCCTGGTAGCAACCGATCTCGATCTTGCGGCGGATGTCGGCCTGGATCTCTCGGCGCAGATCACCCTCGATCTGGTAGTGCGCGTCGATCCAGTCGCGCAGCTTCACCAGCTCTTCGTCACCGAGCTGGTGGACCCGGAGGTCACCGCTGATCTCGGTCTCCTTCAGGGTCTCGAGCGCACGGGTGCGTCCAATGCCGAAGATGTAGGTGAGTGCGACCTCTAGGCGCTTGTCGCGCGGGAGGTCGACGCCAACGAGGCGTGCCATCGTCGGACGGTTTCCCTTCATTTCACGGAGGTCCTACGCATCGCGACCCTCATCTCGCGGCACCCTGTGACGGGCTTTGCCGGAGTTCGGCCCCGGCCTCCGACCGGGGGTCCCCTTCACACAGCCATGCCGTACGACCTCGAAAGGGTCTTACGTCGTCCGTGCGACGGATTGCGATACGCGCTTTATGTAGTAGCTGTTACTGCTGGTCTTGCGGGTACTGCTGGTCTTGCGGGTACTTCTGATCTTGCGGGTAATGCTGGTCTTGCGGGGTACTGCTGTCTTGCGGGTAAGCCCGTCGGGCTGTATCAGCCCTGCCGCTGCTTGTGACGCGTGT
>JAWWPC010000338.1:0-2736 GCA_033851055.1 Kribbellaceae bacterium
GGGCAGCGTGGACTGCGCTCAGAGTCCGACACCCGCTTGTGAACTGGGTGCGGGCAAAGGCGGCGACGGAGCCGGCGGCAAAGCCGACCGCGCTCCGGCTCGTGGCCCACGAGGCGGAGACCATCGCGGCGGAGCCGACGGAGGCGACCACGTCGCGGGTGGAGACGCTCCGGTGCACTGCTCCTACGTTCGCAGTGACTACCAGCCAGCGGTGAGTGGGGTGGCGACCATCGCGTACCGGCCGCCGGTAGGGAGTGGGGCGGTCAGGGTGGCGCCAGCCGTGATCTTGCGGGCGTCGGCGGCCCGGGCGGTGCCGGCTGTTGCGGTCGCTGATCCCACACCTGGCGAGCCGGGTGCCTGGTATGTGTATCGGTGCGACCAGGCCGGAGTGGTCGACGCGTTGTATCGGCCGCCGGTGTGGATCCCGGATGGGCGGCCCGGCGCGGCACCGTCGGCGGCGCAGTTGGCTGAGCAGGCGCGAAACCTGCTGTTGTTGCCTTCCCCGAGGATCGAGGCGAATCCGGTGGGCGCTCAGTTGGTGAACCTGCCGACCTGGTTGTGGCTGGATCCGGCCAGTTGGGGTCCGCGGTCGGCCACCGCGCAGGTGCCGGGGGTGTCGGTGACGGCGGTAGCCAGGCCGACGTCGGTGTCGTGGTCAATGGGTGACGGCACATCGGTAACCTGCCGCAGCCAGGGAACCCCGTTCCCACCCGGTGGCGACCCGAAGGCTGCGTCGCCGGACTGCGGTCACATCTACCGCGGCTCCTCGGCGAGTCAGGCCGGTCAGGCATTTCCGGTGACCGCGACGGTGCACTGGGTGATCACCTGGGCTGGCGCGGGTCAGAGCGGGACGTTCCCGGACATGACGACCACCTCGGCCGCTCGGTTGCGGGTCGCCGAGGCGCAAGCGCTGGGTAACGGCACCGGCTGAATGGCGGGGCGCTCGCCCCGATCCCGGTGCGACAACAAAACACGCGGCTGATCCGTTGGTCCGCTCGCTGATCTCCCCTGGCGACGCGGCGTAGTCCCCCTATGTCTGGAGGCAACCGGTGAGCACTTCTGTGGTACCACCCGGCATCGAGCGTCGGTCCACACCTCCTGCGGGAGGATCATGGGTGAGCACCCGGAAGAGGCCGGATACCGGCTCGCGGTTGCGGAGCCAGCCACGGCGGCGCAGCGTGCCGCACCTGCTGGCGGGCGCGGTGTTGGTGCTGGCCTGCGCGGCGGGTTTCGTGCTGTGGTCGCTGACCATCGGTGGCCGGGCGCCGGTGCTGGCCCTGGCACGGCCGGTGTCGGTCGGTCAGGTGCTCACTGCGGCCGATCTGCGCGAGGTGAGCATCGCCACCGACCCCGGCGTGTCCACCATGATCGCTTCGCAGGCGTCGGTAGTGATCGGTCGGAGCGTGGCCACCAGCCTGCCCGCAGGGTCACTGCTGAGCCCCGGGGTGCTGGGAGCAGCGTTGGTTCCCGGGCCGGGACAGGCGATCGCTGCGCTGGCGTTGAAGGCGGGAGCGTTTCCGGTGGAGCTGGCCCCGGGCGCGCGGGTGGCGGTGGTCCTGGCGCCCGGTCCCGCGACGGGCTCGTTGGGCACTCTGCCGGGCCAGGGCGCTGTGGCGGTGTGGCCGGGCATCGTGACGAGCGTGACCGCACCGGCCAATGAGCAAACCACGGCAGTGTCGGTGCTGCTCACCGAGACCGCTGCCCGCCAGGTCGCCGCAGTACCCACTGGGCAGTTGTCCGTGGTGCTGCTGCCGGGAGGTGGCTGGTGACGCTGGTCGCGGTCTGCAGCCTGAAGGGATCCCCCGGGGTCACCACCTTCGGCGTGGCGCTGGCCGCGTGCTGGCCGGTGCCGGACCGGTGTGTGCTGATGGAGTGCGACCCCTCCGGTGGTGACATGGCCACCCGCTTCGTGTTGGCGTCCTCACCCGGTTTGGTGAGCTTGGCCGCAGCGACCCGGCGCAGCACCGATCCAGGGTTGCTGTGGCAGCACACACAGGACTTGCCCGGCGGCTTGTCGGTGGTGACCGCCCCGCCGGGCGCGGATCAGACACTGGCCGCCCTAACCGCACTGGCACCCGACCACTCCGGTGAGGACGGCGTGCTGAGGCGGGCTGCGAACGCACCGCAGGTGGTGGTGATCGCCGATTGTGGACGGATCGACCCGTCCTCGCCGGCTTTGCCGATCGTGTGTTCGGCGGATGTGATGCTGCTGCTGAGCCGGGCGCACGCCGACGACCTGGCGCATCTGGCCGCCCGACTGACCGCGGTGGCCAGCTGGTCACCACGTCCGGGCCTGTTGCTGGTCGGTCAGGGCCACTCGGCCGCTGAGGTCCACCGCGAGCTGGGTGTGCCGGTGATGGGCCGGATCCCCGAGGACCGCCGGGGCGCGGCGATGTTGTGCGGCCGACCGGGTGGTCGTGGCGGCCCGTCACGCTCCGCGCTGGGTCACGCCGCCAGCGTCGTGGCCAGGGTTTTGCTCTCGCCTCCGGGGCCGTCGGGTCCGCCGGGCTCGAGCGCCCCGGCAAGCCGGCTGGTGCCGATACCGCGCACGGTCCCCAGCGGGGACAGCCCACAGGTGACAGCTAACGGGATCAGGGTGCCGGCCCCGCCGCTGATCGCGCGTGAACCACATGCCGGGTCACGAAACGGGAGCATGCCATGACCCTGCCCACCAATTCGCACAGCGTTGCCTCGCCCGGCCTGGCCACTGCCACGGGTGAGGCCGCCGGGGATACC
>JAWWPC010000304.1:0-5190 GCA_033851055.1 Kribbellaceae bacterium
TAGTTCTGGCCCTCGTGCAGGCGCACCAGGTACTCGATGGTGGCGACGACGTCCTCTTCGGTCAGCGTCGAGCTGGTGATCGGCTGGCCCGCGTTCAGGCCGAGCTTCTTGTTGACCTTGTAGCGGCCCACCCGGGCCAGGTCGTAGCGCTTCTCCTTGAAGAACAAGTTCTCGAGCAGGGTCTGCGCGGACTCCTTGGTCGGCGGCTCGCCCGGGCGCAGCTTGCGGTAGATGTCCAGCAGCGCCTCGTCGGTGCCTGCGGTGTTGTCCTTCTCCAGCGTGCCCATCATGATCTCGGAGAAGCCGAACCGCTCCACGATCTGCTCGTTGGTCCAGCCCAGCGCCTTGAGCAGCACGGTGACCGGCTGACGGCGCTTGCGGTCGATGCGCACACCGACGGTGTCTCGCTTGTCGATGTCGAACTCCAGCCACGCACCGCGGCCGGGGATCACCTTGACGCTGTGCAGCGTCTTCTCGGTGGACTTGTCGATGGCCTCGTCGAAATACACCCCCGGCGAGCGGACCAGCTGGGACACCACGACACGCTCGGTGCCGTTGATGATGAAGGTGCCCTTCTCGGTCATCATCGGGAAGTCGCCCATGAAGACCGTCTGGCTCTTGATCTCACCGGTGTTGTTGTTGATGAACTCCGCGGTGACGAACAGCGGAGCCGCGTACGTCATGTCCTTGTCTTTGCACTCGTCGACCGGGGCCTTGACCTCGTCGAAGCGCGGGTCGGAGAACGACAGCGACATCGAGCCGGAGAAGTCCTCGATCGGCGACAGCTCGGTGAGCACCTCTTCGAGGCCGCCGAACGGGTTCACCTCGCCGCGGGCTTTCGCGTTTTCGCGCCAGTGCTCCGAGCCGATCAGCCCCTCGAACGAATCGGTCTGCACGTCGAGCAGCCCCGGAACCTCGAGAGGCTCACGGAGCTTTGCAAATGAAATTCGGTTAGGTGCTCCGGGGACGGAGTTATTGATGGTAGCTACGGCTGACTTGTTGGGGCGGGACCCTGCCAAGATGCATCCTTCCAGCACCTCATGCGACTGTGCGGAAAGCAGAGGCTGCCGGTCCGTCTTGTCGCTATATCTGCGTTGGTTCGGCTGGCCTCTCAAGACCACAAGCTCCCCGAACGCACGGCACGCGACTAGATCACTGAGCGGGGCTCAGGCTAGGACATCGGTGTCAGGTGCGGGTTTAGGTGGGCAGGATGCAGCCAGCGCAACGTCCAACCATACATCAGGCCGACGTATTCCTCAACCACCGCATGCAAGAGTAAGCGGGCGCTGGCTGGCGTCCTTAACCCGTGCACACATGCTGACCAACAGATTGGCCTGTGGAAGCCGTCTCGTCAAGAGATAACGCCGTGTTGGGTGTGGGGTTTTCCGTTAAAAATCGGGTGCGCGTCGCCCGGGTCGGCGGCGAAGTACGCGAACGTGAGGATGCGCGGTGCCTCAACCAACGCATTCACGACCAGGTCGTTGAAGATCAGATAACGGGCGCTGTCAGCCTGCGACCGGTTCCACGCGCACGGGCACGCCGGTCAGCCGCGCCATCCCGGCCAGCCTTTCCAGGTCTTCGGGCGCGCTGGACATCAGCCGGTTGACGTTGGCGCCGCCCGCGCCGTTTGCGATCCGCCAGCCGCCGGTGCCCTTGTGGCCCCAGCCGTGCGGGACGGCGACCACCCCGGCGACGATGTCCTTGGTCACCATGACCGGCAGCGTGATCTCGCCGTGCGGTGAGGCGATGCGCACCATGTCGCCGTCGATGATGTCGGCCGCGGCCGCGTCATCGACGTGCATGCGCACCTGCTGGCCCCGCTCGCCGCGCATCAGCAGCGGCGCGTTGTGCATCCAGGAGTTCTCGGAGCGGGCCTCGCGCATGCCGATCAGCCGCATCGGATAGCCCTCGGGTGAACGACGACGGCGCAGCGCGTCGATCTCCGCGGCGATCTCGTCGTGCTGCAGCCGCATCCGGCGCCCGCGGTAGACCACGGTGTCGGCGAGCACGCCGTCGCGCAGATTCGGCGCCAGCACCGCGCCGTGCGGGTGGTCGGCGGTCAGCCGGGAGAATGTGAGCCCGCCGCGGCGAAGCCCGAACCGGTCGCCACCGTCGCCAAGCCGGATAACGGCGTCCACCAGCAATCGCGGGGACAGCCGAGCGCCGAAGAGGCCCAATGCCTTTCGCGCGGCGGCCAGGGCCGTCAGTCCTGGGGTGCGATGCCACAAGCGGCGGATGATGTCGTCGATGACCTCCCATTCCGCGCGGGCTTGTCCGACGGGTTCGATGACGGCCTCGGTGGCCTGGCGGAACGGGGTTGGCTGCAGCGTCTGGAAAGCCAGCGGGAAGTCGTCGCGCTCGTACATCGTCGCCGCGGGCAGCACGTAGTCGCAGTGCGCGAGGGTTTCGTTGACGTAGAGGTCGATGCCGACCATCAGCTCCAACCCGCGCAGCGCCTCTTCGAGTTCGTCGCCGTTGGGTACCGATAGCACCGGGTTGCCAGCGCTGACCAGCAGCGCCCTGACCTGGCCGCGGCCCGGTGTGGTCATCTCCTTGGCCATTATTCCGGCCGGCTCGGACATCAGCACTGAGGGGAAGCCCCCGATGCGTGATCGCCTGCGCGTGTAGACCGTGCGCATCAGCGCCCCGAGGGCCTTCATCGCCCAGCGTTCAGCGGGGAAACCAAAGCTGCCGAACATGCAGCCGCCGACGTGGTCGAGGTTGCCCGCGGCCAGGTTGACGGCATCGAGCAAATACGTTGTGAGAGTGCCGTTTTCGCCAACGCTGGTGCCGACGCGGCCGTACACCGCCGCCCGCGGTGTTGAGGCCAGATCGCGTGCCAACGACCGCACGGTGTCCGCGTCGATGCCGGTGCGCGGCTGGGTGGCTTCGGGGCTGAACGGACGCGCCAACTGCTCGAGCCACCCCCCGCCGGTGGACTGGCGGGCCAGTCGGGCGCGGTCGACCAGGTTCTCGCCGAACAGCACGTGCAGAAGCGACAGCAGCAGGAAGGCGTCCCCGTCGGGAACGATGCCCAGCCACTCGAACTGGGCGGCGGTCTCCGTCCTGCGAGGATCGATGACCAGCACCCGACCGCCGCGCTTGACGATGTCGTGCATACGGTCCTTGATCCGCGGCACGGTGAGCACGCTGCCGTGCGAGACGACCGGGTTGGCGCCGATCACCACGAGAAAGTCGGTGCGCAGCACGTCGGGTACGGGCAGCGCCAGGCCCGAGCCGTACAGCAGCTGGCTGGCGACGAAGCGGTTGTTGACGTCCTGCGAGCCTGCGGTGAACACGTGCAGCCGCGGGCCGAAGCCGGCCATGAACATCGACAGGCTCAGGGTGTGGGAGTAGCTGAAGGCGCCGGGGTTGCCGTAGTACCAACCGATGGCGCCCGAACCATGGCGGCGGTGGATGCCGGCCAGCCGGTCGGCGATGTCGGCCATCGCCTCGTCCCAACTGACGGGTTCGAACCCACCGTCGACCATGCGGCGCAGCGGAGCGGTGACGCGGTCGGGGTCGTTGACGACCTCGGTGAACGCGATGCCCTTCTGGCAGGCGAACCCCGCCGACAGCGGGTGGTCCTTATCGGGGCGCAGCGAAACCAGTCGACCGTCGTCGACGGTCGCGATCATGCCGCACAGGGGCTCGCAGATCCGGCAGAAGGTCGGCTTCTGCTCTCGCGCCATACCGGGAGGTTAGCGCTCCCCGGGAACCGGGATCCGTCCGGTCGGAGCGTCGTCATCCTGGCGATGACGCGGGGTGGCGGGATCGTCGGGCATCGTGTGCGCGGCGTACTTGTGCGTGCCCTCGAGGTCGTCGCGGATCGCTTCCTGGGCGGCCGGTGACAGCGTGTGCATGATCTCGCGCACCCGTGCCTGGCGACGCCCGACCGCTTGGCGCTCCGGCAGGCCGGGGGTGGCGACGATCTGCGGCGGAACACCCTCGATTTCTTCGACGCCGCCGTCGTGGTGACCGGCGTCGACCATGGCCTGCTCTTCGGCCATCTGGGCCTCGTCCTTCTCCTCGGACATCCCGATCGGGCCGACGCGGCGGCCGTTGAGGAACTGCCGGACGACCGGCTCGTCGCTGGTCAGCAGCACCTCGCGCGGACCGAACATCACCAGGTGCTTGCGGAACAGCATGCCCATGTTGTCGGGCACAGTGCGGGCGATGTTGATGTTGTGCGTGACGATCAAGATGGTGCAGTCGATCTGGGCGTTGATGTCGATGAGCAGCTGGGAAAGATAAGCGGTACGCACCGGATCCAGACCCGAGTCCGGCTCGTCGCACAAGATGATCTGGGGGTCAAGCACCAGAGAGCGGGCCAACCCGGCGCGCTTGCGCATACCACCGGAGATCTCGCCGGGGAACTTGTTCTCATCCCCACCCAAGCCGACGAGCTCGAGCTTCTCCATGACAATGTTGCGGATCTCGCCTTCCTTCTTCTTGGTGTGCTCACGCAACGGGAAAGCGGTGTTGTCATACAGGCTCATCGAGCCGAACAGCGCACCGTCCTGGAACATCACCCCGAACAGCGTGCGGATCTCGTAGAGCTCCTTGGCCGAGCACTCGATGATGTTGGTGCCGTCGACGATGATCTTGCCGCGCTCCGGGCGCAGCAGGCCGATCAGAGACTTCAAAAACACCGACTTACCGGTACCGGACGGTCCGAGGAGCACGCTGACCTCACCGGGCGGGACCTCCATCGTGACGTCTTCCCAGATTCGCTGGGGCCCGAAGGACTTGGTCAGTCCTTCAACCTGAATTCCGATGCCCACGCGCGATCCTTCCGCCAGTCCCTGGTCCCCGCCACATGCCTCCCGCCTGTGGCTTGAGTCACTGTAGCTTACGTCGAAAGACGGTAACACTAGTCTGAGGTCACATTCTCGCCGCAGGCAGATATGACTGTGGGGCCGATCTGTTTGCCAGATCGACCCCACAGTGCAGCTTTGTCGGCACCGCCGACGGTACAGCTTTTCTACTTGACGGTGACCGTCGCGCCAGCGGCCTCGAGCTTGGCCTTGGCGTCCTCGGCGGCCTCCTTGGGCGCCTTCTCGAGGATCGGCTTGGGGGCGCCGTCGACGAGATCCTTGGCCTCCTTGAGGCCCAGGCCGGAGACGATCTCGCGGACAACCTTGATGACGCCGATCTTCTTCTCGCCTGCGCCCTCGAGGATGACGTCGA
>JAWWPC010000045.1:0-27508 GCA_033851055.1 Kribbellaceae bacterium
TAGTCGAACGGGCGGTCCAGATGAGGCAACGAGACGTCCACCGCGATCCGCGCGACCGGCAGCGTGGCGGTGATCCCGGCAGGCTCCTTGGTGCGCGAACGTCGGACCGTCTGCCGAAGCAGCGTCAACTGCTCAGGTGCATCCCCGTTCTGTGCCACCGTCGAACTCTAGTCGTGCCGGCGGACAACCCGCCCCAACCCCTGTGGACAACCGTTGGCACGACTGACCCGCGCACAAAGCCGGTGGTCCTGGAGGCAGTTGTCCGCCGTATGGACGTCGCCGCGTAGACAGCGGTGCCCGCGTCGAGACTGTTGTCTCTGCGCGGGCACCGGCTCCAGCAAGTGACTACTTCGCTACGGCGGCCTTCAGGGCGTCGACGCGGTCGGTGCGCTCCCAGGTGAAGTCGTCACCGGTGCGGCCGAAGTGGCCGTTCGCGGCGGTCTGGGCGTAGATCGGGCGGAGCAGGTCCAGGTCGCGGATGATCGCGGCCGGGCGGAGGTCGAACACCGACAGCACGGCGTTGGTGATCTGGTCCACCGGCACGGTCTCGGTGCCGAACGTGTCAACGTAGAAGCCGACCGGCGAGGCCTTGCCGATCGCGTACGCGACCTGGCACTCGCAGCGGCTGGCAAGACCGGCGGCGACGATGTTCTTGGCGACCCAGCGCATCGCGTAGGCGGCCGAACGGTCCACCTTGGACGGGTCCTTGCCGGAGAAGGCGCCGCCTCCGTGGCGGGCCATGCCGCCGTACGTGTCGATGATGATCTTGCGGCCGGTCACGCCGGCGTCGCCCATCGGGCCGCCGATCTCGAAGCGGCCGGTCGGGTTCACCAGCAACTTGTAACCGGCCGAGTCGATCTCGAACTGCTCGAGGATCGGGTCCACCACGTGCTTCTTCACATCCGGGGACAGCATCGAGTCGAGGCTGATGTCGGCGGCGTGCTGGCTGGAGACCACCACGGTGTCGATCCGGACGGCCTTGTCGCCGTCGTACTCGACCGTGACCTGGGTCTTGCCGTCCGGGCGCAGATAGGCCATCGTCCCGTCCTTGCGCACCGCCGACAGCCGCTCGGACAGCCGGTGCGCGATGGTGATCGGCAGCGGCATGAACTCCGGCGTCTCGTCCGACGCGTAGCCGAACATCAGGCCCTGGTCGCCCGCACCCTGCAGGTCCAGCACATCCACCGACGCATCGGCCCTGGTCTCGTAGGCGGTGTTGACGCCCTGTGCGATGTCGGGAGACTGGCTGCCGATCGCGACCGTGACACCACAGGAGGCGCCGTCGAATCCCTTCAGCGAGGAGTCGTAGCCGATCTCCAGGATCCGTTTCCGGACGATGCCGGGGATGTCCACATACGCCGTCGTGGTGACCTCGCCGGCGACGACGACCAGACCGGTCGTGACCAGGGTCTCCACCGCGACGCGGCTCTTCGGGTCCTCGGCCAGCAGGGCATCGAGGATGGAGTCGCTGATCTGGTCAGCGATCTTGTCCGGATGACCTTCTGTCACCGACTCAGACGTGAAAAGGCGCCGTGCCACGGTTCTCCCTCGCGTTCCTTGTCTGCCACGGACGGGGAGCACCCCGTCCTCGCATCGACTCGATCGATGCATCTCGGCAGTATGCCAGCAGTTGGGTCAGCCGGCAGTGTCTTGTGACTCAGTTGACCACTTAGTGGGACGAGTGGATCACATCTTGGACCATCGATCGATCTGCCGCCTAGGGATCGCCTCAAAAGCGAACCCGTTGACAGCCACTCGACGGGGACCTAGCGTGAAATCGATTTCCTCGAATGTCCGGGCTGCAGGCTCCCCCGGAACTCCCGCCCAGGAGGATCCATGACCGTGCTCTTCGTCCCGGTGACAGGCTTCCTCGGCGCAGGGAAGACCACCACGATCGGTGCCCTGGCCCGACGGCTCGAGCAGCAGGGCCGGCGCGTAGCGGTGGTGACGAACGACCAGGGTGAAGGACTCGTCGACACCGTTGTCGCAGGCGAATCCGCCGGGCGTGTCGCAGAAGTCACCGGCGGCTGCTTCTGTTGCCGCTTCGAGGACCTACTTGACGTTGTCGGTCCGCTCGTCGGCCAGTACGACGTCGTACTGGCCGAGGCGGTCGGTAGTTGTACCGATCTGCGGGCCACCGTCGTGCGTCCACTACAGCAGTTGCACGGCGAACGGTTCCGGGTGGCCCCGTTGTTGACCGTGCTCGATCCGGACCGGCTTGCGCAGCTCACCACTGAACTAGAGGCGGGCGAGAGCGACGACCTGGCTTACCTCTTCGAACGGCAACTCGCCGAGGCCGACGTGATCGTGGTGAACAAGTCCGACACCGGCGACCCGCTCCGGCGGCGCGGGGTGATCGGAGCCCTCGCCCAGACCTACGCAGACGCGATCGTGCTCGACATCTCGGCCCGCGCCGGCGACGGCATCGACGACTTGATCGCCGTCCTGGCAGGCGAACCGGACCCGAGCCGTTCGCTGGTCATTGACTACGACCGCTATGCCCAGGCAGAGGCAGACCTGGCCTGGCTGAACCTCGAGGCGACGATCACGGCCGACGTACTGGACCCCTATGCATGGGCGGAGCGGCTTCTCCGTGATCTGTCCCGGACCACCCGTCTACAAGGCTGGGTGATCGGTCATGTGAAGGTCCTCGTCAGGGGCGAAGGCAACGGCCCCACCAAACTCAGCCTCACCGCCGCCGGCGCCGACCCGTCTGTCGACCTCGCAGGCGGCTCTCTGCGCGCCGCCCAGGTCTGGGTCAACGCCAGGGTTGCCTGTTCCCCCGCAGATCTCGACAACGCTGTTGCGGCAGCCGTGCAGTCGGCCGACGACGCCACCGGCGCGCGATCGGTCATCACCGGCAGCCCAACTGCCTTCCGCCCCGGCTACCCCCGCCCCATCCACCGCATCCCGGCCACCTCGGCATGACCGGATAGCCGCAGAGGCTTCAAGCTGACGTCGAGCTTGACGTGTTCCTCGACTCGACCTCTCAGTGCCAGCGGCTGGCTACGAGGTTCCAGATGACGCCGGCCAGTGCGTCCTTGCTGCCGGAGGGGACCGGGAGGTTTCCACCTTCGCGGTCGAGGATGACGGCCTCGTTGGTGTCGCTGCCGAAGACCTTGCCGCCGGAGACGTCGTTCACCACTAGCAGGTCGCAGCCCTTGCGTTCGAGCTTGGTTCGAGCCAGTTCGAGCACGCTGTGCTCGGCGTCGCCCGTCTCGGCCGCGAAGCCGACCACTACCTGGTCCGGGCGGTGGCGATCATGCGCCACGGTGGCCAGGATGTCCGGGTTCTGCACCAGCTTGACCGCCGGGACCGATCCGTCGGCGGTCTTCTTGATCTTGTGCTCGGCCACATCCGCCGGGCGGAAGTCAGCCGGAGCCGCCGCCATCACGATCGCGTCGACATCCGCCGCGCGGCCGGTGATCTCGTCGTACAGGTCCTGGGCGCTGGTGACAGGGACCACCTGTACGCCGGCCGGGTCGGGCAGCTCGGAGTTGGCCGCGACCAGGGTGACCTTGGCGCCGCGGGCGGCGGCGATCCGGGCTAACGCGTAGCCCTGCTTGCCGGACGAGGAGTTCCCGAGGTAGCGAACGGGGTCGAGGTGCTCGCGGGTGCCGCCGGCGCTGACCAGGACGTGCCGGCCGGTGAGATCGGCGACCTCCTGCCCGGCCGCGCGGGCCGCGTCATCGGCGAGCATCAGCTGGCTGATCGCGAAGATCTCGGCGGGCTCGGGCAACCGGCCGCGGCCGGTGTCCGCGCCTGTCAGCCGGCCCACGGCGGGCTCCAGCACGGTCACGCCGCGCGAGCGAAGGGTCGCCACGTTCGCCTGGGTGGCCGGATGCTCCCACATCTCGGTGTGCATCGCGGCCGCGAACAGGATCGGACAGCGTGCGGTCAGCAGCGTGTTGGTGAGCAGGTCGTCGGCCAGGCCGTGCGCGGCCTTGGCGATCAGATCGGCGGTTGCGGGCGCGACCACCACAAGATCGGCGCCCTTGCCGATCCGGACGTGCGGCACCTCGTGTACGTCGTCGAACGGGTCGGCCGTGACCGGCTGACCGGACAGCGCCGCCCAGGTGGCGGCACCGACGAACTCCAGCGCGGCCGCGGTAGGCACCACCCGGACCCGGTGGCCGGACTCGGTCAGACGGCGAAGCAGATCGCAAACCTTGTACGCCGCGATGCCGCCGCCGACGCCGAGAACCACCGACGGCCGGTCACTGACGGTGTCATGGGTAACTGTCATCGACAGCTGGTTACTCGGAGGCGGACTTCTCCGCAGCGGCCGCGGCGGCCTCCGCCTCCGGGTCGATGTCGGTGCAGGTCAGCACGCCCTCGTTGATCTCGCGCATCGCGATCGAGAGCGGCTTCTCCTGGACGTGGGTCTCGACCAGCGGCCCGACGTACTCCAGCAGGCCCTCGCCGAGCTGGGAGTAGTAGGCGTTGATCTGCCGCGCCCGCTTGGCCGAGTACAGGACGAGCTTGTACTTGGAGTCGGTGTGGGTGAGCAGGTCGTCGATCGGCGGGGAGGTGATGCCGATGGCGACGGGCTGGTTGCCAGACAAGGTTCAGCTCTTTCCAGAGATGGAGGGTTATCGAATCAACTTTACCAACTGATCGGCTGCTTCTCGTACCGAGGCGTTCACGATGGTGACGTCGAACTCCTTCTCGGCGGCCAGCTCCAGAGTAGCCGTCTCCAGCCGGCGCTCCCGTTCCTCGGCCGTTTCGGTCCCCCGGCCGACCAGTCGGCGGACCAGTTCGTTCCAGCTCGGCGGGGCCAGGAAGACGAAGTGTGCGTCCGGCATCGTCTCCCGGACCTGCCGTGCACCCTGCAGGTCGATCTCCAGCAGCGCCGGCCGGCCCTCGGCCAGTTTGTCCAGCACCGGCTGCCGCGGGGTGCCGTAGCGGGCGACCTTGTGGACCCACGCCCACTCCAGCAGTTCGTCGTCGGCCATCATCCGGTCGAACTCCTCGTCGGACACGAACAGGTAGTGCACGCCGTGCACCTCACCCGGCCGCGGCTTGCGGGTGGTCGCCGAGACCGAGATCCAGATCTCGGGGAACCGCTCCCGGATGTAGGCCGCGACCGTGCCCTTGCCGACCGCCGTAGGCCCGGCCAGCACGGTTAGCCGAGCGCCGCCCAGCCTGCTGTCCGACAGGCCCGACTCATGGCCCGTGCCTTGCGCTGAACCGTTCCCCGTGTCCACGCTTGTCTCCAGCTCACTCGACATCTGATCGGTCGACAACAGATCAATGGTCACTCGGCGAACACACGTTCGAGCGCTGCGATCTGATTGGTCCCCAGGCCGCGCACCCGGCGCGTCTCGGAGATACCTGCTCGCTCCATGATCTGCTGCGCCCGCACCTTGCCGACGCCGGGGATGCATTGCAGCAGTGCGCTGACCCGCATCTTGCCGACCACGTCGTTGATCTGCCCCTCGTGCAGCACCTCCGTCGGAGACGCCCCCGAGTGCCGGATCCGGTTCTTGATCTCCGCACGCTCGCGCCGCGCGGCAGCGGCCTTGTCCAGAGCGGCCTGGCGCTGCTCCGGGGTCAAAGAAGGAAGTGGCACCGTCTCACCTGTTCCGTTTTGTAGCTTGCAGGTGAACCTAACCAACGACTCCCTCTCGCAGCAAACAACCGACGCCGTGGCGCGCCTAGTGATCGTGAGGCCACTTCACGCATGTGCCGGTAGCACGTCCGGGTTCCTTTCGGTGACGTTCCGACTGCTCAGCGTCGCGGATACCGGCGACTCCGCAGCGTGTGCGGATCAGCGCTGCCGCAGGTCAGTTCAGGGTGACTTTGCAGGCGTCACCGGCATTCTTCCGGATCGCATCGGCCGCCTGCCTCACCGACGGCAATTGGGCCTGCAATGCGGCCAGTTGCTTGCTGTCGTTCTTCGCCGCAACGACTTTGGTGGTGAAGTCGTTCAGCGTCTTCCAGTCGTCCTGGACGTCAGCCGGCGCGAGTTTCTGGAGCTTCGTCGACTCGTCGAACAGCAATTTCGCCTCGTCTGCATTCAGCTTCGCGACGTCGCCGGCGATCTCCGCGACGACCGGTGCCGCCTTCGCGAGCTCCGTGCAGTACTTCGCCCCATCCGAGCAACCGGTCAGGGTTGCCGTACCGATCGTGACGGCCAGCCCGAGGGCGGCGATCCTGCGCATCTGGTGTCCGTTTCGCTCGAGGTTCGTGGCGGGCTGCCCGACCGCGCGCCGACGGCCTGGTGTGTGTCGTCCGGCCGTCGGCGCAGCGGGTGTATCAGCTGCCGAGGTCCAGCTTGCAGGTGTCCTTCGCCTGCTTGGTGATCGCGGCCATCGCCGTCGTCATCTTCTGGCTGTCGTCCTTGGCCAGCTGCGTGAGCTTGGCCTGGTCACCGTCGGCAGCCTTGGCCTTGTCCGCGTAGTCCAGCACGACCTTCCAGTCGTCCTTCAGGTCGTCCGGAGCCGACTTGGAGACCTTCTTGGCCTCGTTCCGCATCGTGTCGACGGCCTTGCTGTCCTTGACGTCGAGGTGCTTCGCAGCCTCGGCATAGTTCTGCATTTCGCTGCAGTAGTCGCCACCCGAGCACGCCGTCAGCGCGCCGACGCTCATTGTCACTACCACCGCGAGGGCCGCAACCTTACGCATTCCAGTCCTAACTGTCACCGGAAGATCCGTCGCCTCCCGTCACTGCCAACCCTTTCGAACCGTGGGGTCACCAGCCGGGATCCGGGGACGTGATCAGGCGGCAGCAGCGGACTGGAACGTGGTCGTGATGTGCCGCGTCGCGGGTCAGTACCCGAGCACCGAGCGGAAGGCGTCGACGGACCGCTGAGCCGCGTCCTGCAGCGCCACCGGGTCCGGCCCGGCCCTGAGGATCTCCCGCGAGCTCGCTGGTACGACGTTGTGCGCCGCGGAGCCGAAGACCTTCGTCAGACTGTCCGCGGTGGCTCCCTGGGCGCCCAGGCCCGGAGCCAGCAGTGGCCCGCGGATGTCCAGGTCCTCGTCGGTCGGCTTGATCGTGGCACCGACGACCGCGCCGAACGAGCCCAGGTCGTCGGCATCCGCATTGAGCTCGCGCAGTCCGTCCAGGACCGCGCCGGCCACGGTCGGGCCACTCGCCGTACGGGCTGTCTGGAACTGCGGGCCTTCAGGGTTGGACGTCAGCGCGAGTACGAACAGGCCGGCGCCGGCCTCGCGGGCTGCGTCGATGGCCGGCTGCAACGACCCGAACCCGAGGTAGGGGCTGACGGTCAGCGCATCGCACGCCAACGGCGCCTTCTCAGCCAGGTAGGCCGCGGCGTAACCCGCCATGGTGCTGCCGATGTCGCCGCGTTTGGCGTCGATGATCACCAGCGCACCGGCTTCGCGCAGCCGGATCGTGGCCTGCTCCAGTACGGCGATGCCTGCCGAACCGAAGCGTTCGAAGAAGGCCGACTGGGGCTTGAACACGGCGACCCTGTCGGCGAGTGCGTCCACTACGCCGAAGGTGAAGGTCGCCAGCCCGTCCGGGTCGTTCGGCAGGCCCCAGGACTCGAGCAGGTGGGCGTGCGGGTCGATGCCGACGCAGAGCGGGCCACGCTCCACCATTGCGGCACGGAGTCGGGTTCCGAAGGGCTGGCTGCTCATGGGACGTTCTCGCATTCTTATCTCTCGACTCTCGTTCAATGGTTGGCCACGGCAACCGAACTGGCCAGTCGGCGGTTGGTACGCCGGACCAGGCCAGGACCGCGGTAGATCAGCCCGGTGTAGATCTGCACAAGGCTCGCGCCGGCATCGAAGAGCCGGCTCGCGTCGTCCGGATCGAGGATGCCGCCGACCCCGATGATGGGCAGCGCCCCCTGGGTCTCGGCATGGATGTGTGCCACGGTCTTGGCGGACAACTCGGTGAGGGGCCGTCCAGACAACCCGCCCGCTTCGGCCGCCAGTGCTTGGTCGACAGGAGCCAGGCCGGAGCGGCCGATGGTGGTGTTGGTAGCGATGATGCCGGCGATACCTACGTCAGTGCAGACCCCCAGCAGTTCGTCGATCGCTTGCTCGGTCAGATCAGGCGCGATCTTCACCAGGATCGGCTTCGGAGTCGCCCCGGCCGCCCGCGAGCCGGCTTCGGCATGCAGCGCGGCCAGCAGTTCGCGCAGCTGCCCGGCGTCCTGCAGGGAGCGCAGCCCGGGCGTGTTCGGCGAACTCACGTTCACCGCGAAGTAGTCGCCGTACTGGTAAAGCCGTCGCAGCGAGGTCACGTAGTCCTCGACCGCCTTGTCCAGCGGGGTGATCTTCGACTTCCCGATGCTGATGCCGAGCGGGTAGCCGAGATCCCCGTACGCCGCCAACCGACCGGCGAGCGCCTCGGATCCTTCGTTGTTGAAGCCCATTCGGTTGATCACGCCCTCGCTCTCGACGAGGCGGAACAACCGCGGCTTCGGATTCCCCGGCTGCGGTTGCGCCGTGACAGTCCCCACTTCGACGAACCCGAACCCGAGCGCCCGCCAAGCCGGCAACGCGACCCCGTTCTTGTCCATCCCGGCGGCCAGCCCGACCGGACTCGGGAACCGCACCCCGAACACAGTGCGCTCAAGCCCATCCGGAAGCGCCCCATACGTCCGAGCCAACGCCTTCACCGCCCCCGGCACCCTGCCCAACCGCCGCAGCCCCTGCAACGTCTGCTCATGCGCCCCCTCAGCATCCCCCCGCCCGAGCCTGTACAGCACAGGCCGCACCACCCCCCGATAGATCATCGGTCCCTTGTTCCCCGGCGCGTCGGCATTCATCAGGCCCTTCTGACCGGCCGGCTCACAGCTCACCGGCCTGTTCACCGGCCTGTTCACCGACCTGTTCACCGGCCTCAGTGCTACCTGGATCGATGCCGCGGATCCGGTCTGCCCAGCTCTGCAGGGACCGTACGCCGATATCGCCGGCGCGCTGTGCCTCGATCCCCTGCACAGCCGCGGCCAGTCCTTGCACCGTTGTGATGCACGGGATGTTCCGCGCCACTGCGGCGCTGCGGATCTCGTAGCCGTCGAGCCGGGGGCTGCCGCCGGCGGTGGCGCCGATCGGAGTGTTGACGATCAAGTCCACTGCCCCATCGTGCACCATCTGCACGATCGTCGGCTCCCCGTTGGGGCCCGGGCCCTGGCCGTGCTTGCGTACCATCGTCGCTGGGACGCCGTTGCGCCGCAGTACGTCGGCCGTGCCCTCGGTGGCGAGGATCTGGAAGCCCAGATCGGCCAGCCGCTTGACCGGGAAGATCATGTGCCGCTTATCCCGGTTGGCCACCGACACGAACACCTTGCCGCCCGACGGCAACGGCTGTGAAGCACCAGCCTGCGACTTGGCGAACGCCGTACCGAAGGTGTCGTCGATACCCATCACCTCGCCGGTGGAGCGCATCTCCGGGCCGAGCACGGTGTCGACCGAGGAGCCGTCGATGGTGCGGAACCGGTTGAACGGCATCACCGCCTCCTTGACCGCGATCGGCGTATGCGGCGGCAACGTGCCACCGTCACCGGTCGTCGGGAGCATTCCCTCGGCCCGCAGCTCGGCGATGGTCGCGCCGAGCATCACCCGGGCCGCGGCCTTCGCGAGCGGCGTGGTCGTCGCCTTCGACACGAACGGGACCGTCCGGGACGCGCGCGGGTTGGCCTCGAGCACGTAGAGCACGTCACCGGCCAGCGCGTACTGGACGTTGAGCAGACCCCGCACGCCGACGCCCTTCGCGATGGCCTCGGTGGATTCGCGGATCTTCTGGATTTCGGCATTTCCGAGGGTGATCGGCGGCAGTGCGCAGGACGAGTCGCCTGAGTGCACGCCGGCCTCCTCGATGTGCTCCATCACGCCGCCGAGGAACAATTCGTCGCCGTCATAGAGCCCGTCGACGTCGATCTCGACCGCATCGTCCAGGAAGCGATCGACCAGCACCGGGTGCTCCCAGCTCGCCTTGTCCTTGCCTCCGCTCAGCCGAACCAACGCGGCGGACAGCTCCGCCTCGCTGTAGACGATCTCCATCCCGCGCCCACCCAGCACGTACGACGGCCGGACGAGAACCGGGAAGCCGATCTCGGCCGCAATCCGCTGGGCGTCTTCGAACGACATCGCGGTGCCATGCTTCGGCGCGGGCAGCCCCGCCTCGGCCAGCACCCGACCGAAGGCGCCACGCTCCTCGGCCAGGTTGATTGCCTCAGGCGACGTCCCGACGATCGGGACACCCGCATCCGCCAGCCGCTGGGCCAACCCGAGAGGCGTCTGGCCACCCAGCTGCACGATGACTCCGGCGACCGGGCCTGCCTGCATCTCGGCGTACACGACCTCCAACACGTCCTCACAGGTGAGCGGCTCGAAGTACAGCCGGTCGGAGGTGTCGTAGTCGGTCGAGACTGTTTCCGGGTTGCAGTTCACCATCACGGTGCAGTAGCCGGCTTCGCGCAGCGCCATCGACGCATGCACGCAGGAGTAGTCGAACTCGATGCCCTGGCCGATCCGGTTCGGCCCGGAGCCGAGGATGAGCACTGCGGGCTCAACCCGCGGCGCAACTTCCGTCTCTTCGTCGTACGACGAGTAGTGGTACGGCGTGGTGGCAGCGAACTCGGCGGCGCAAGTATCCACCGTCTTGAAGACCGGGCGGATCCCCAGCGCCTGCCGCACCCCGCGTACGACGTCCTCGGTCAGCCCGCGGATCTCGGCCAGTTGGAGGTCAGAGAATCCGTGGCGCTTGGCGAGCTTCAGGATCTCCGGCGTCAGCCGCGGTGCGGCCGCGACCTGACCGGCGGTCTCGTGGAGTAGGTACAGCTGGTCGATGAACCACGGGTCGATCTTGGTCGCGTCGAAGATCTGCTGGAGCGTCGCACCCGCGCGAATCGCGTCCATCACCGTGCGCAGGCGGCCGTCGTGCGGGGTCTTGATCCGCTCGAGAAGCGGCTCCAGTTCGCTGGCAGGCGCATCGGCCCAGGAGAACCGGGCCTCCGGCTTCTCCAGCGAGCGCAGCGCCTTCTGCAGCGCCTCGGTGTAGTTGCGGCCGATCGCCATCGCCTCGCCGACGCTCTTCATGTGCGTGGTCAGCGTGGCGTCCGCGGCCGGGAACTTCTCGAAGGCGAACCGCGGCACCTTCACCACCACGTAGTCCAGCGTCGGCTCGAAGCTGGCCGGCGTCTGCTGGGTGATGTCGTTGGGGATCTCGTCCAGCGTGTAGCCGATGGCCACCTTCGCCGCGATCTTGGCGATCGGGAAGCCGGTCGCCTTCGACGCCAGCGCGGACGACCGCGACACCCGCGGGTTCATCTCGATCACGATCAGCCGGCCGTCGGCCGGGTCCACCGCGAACTGGATGTTGCAGCCACCCGTGTCGACGCCCACCTCGCGGATGATGCCGATGGCAAGGTCCCGCATGGCCTGGTACTCGCGGTCCGTCAGTGTCATCGCCGGCGCGACCGTGACGGAGTCGCCGGTGTGCACGCCCATCGGGTCGACGTTCTCGATCGAGCAGATGATCACGACGTTGTCCGCCTTGTCGCGCATCACCTCCAGCTCGTACTCCTTCCAGCCGACGATGGACTCCTCGATCAGGACCTCCGTCGTCGGGCTGGCGGCGAGCCCCGCACCCGCGATGCGCCGCAGGTCAGGCTCGTCGTAGGCCATCCCGGAGCCGACGCCGCCCATCGTGAAGGACGGCCGCACGACCAGCGGATAGCCGAGCTCGGCCGCGGCGCCGAGCACGTCGTCCAGGGTGTGGCAGACCACCGAGCGCGCCACCTCGGCGCCCAGCTTCTCCACGATCGCCTTGAACGACTCCCGGTTCTCGCCGCGCTGGATCGCGTCCACCGAGGCGCCGATCAGCTCGACGCCGTACTTCTCCAGCACGCCGTTCTCGTGCAGCGCGATCGCCGCGTTCAGCGCGGTCTGGCCGCCTAGGGTGGCTAGCAGGACATTCGGGCGCTCCTTCTCGATCACCTTCTCGACGAACTCCGGCGTGATCGGCTCGACGTACGTCGCGTCCGCGAACTCGGGGTCGGTCATGATCGTGGCCGGGTTGGAGTTCACCAGGATGACCCGGAAACCCTCCTCCTTGAGCACCCGGCAGGCCTGGGTGCCCGAGTAGTCGAACTCGCAGGCCTGGCCGATCACGATCGGGCCGGAGCCGATCACCAGCACCGAGTCGATGTCTGTACGACGAGGCATCAGCGGTCACCCATCTGCTGTGCAGAAGACTGCATCAGGTCTACGAAACGATCGAAGAGGTAGGCCGAGTCATGCGGACCGGCGGCTGCCTCAGGGTGGTACTGCACCGAGAAAGCCAGCGGCTTGCCGTCCTTCCCGGTCAGTTTCAGCCCTTCGACGACGTTGTCGTTGAGCGACACATGGCTCACTTCGGCAATCCCGTACGGCGTCTCAACGGTCGCGTCGAGTGGAGCGTCAACAGCGAAGCCGTGGTTCTGGGTAGTGATCTCGACCTTGCCGGTAGCGCGATCGAGCACTGGCTGGTTGATGCCGCGGTGGCCGTACTTCAGCTTGAAGGTGCCCAGGCCCAGCGCGCGGCCGAAAACCTGGTTGCCGAAGCAGATCCCGAAATACGGGGTCCCCCGCTCCAGCAGCGCCTTCAGCAGTGCGGTCGGGTGCTCGGTGGTTTCCGGGTCGCCCGGGCCGTTGCTCATGAAGATGCCGTCCGGGTTCACCGCCAGCACCTCCTCCAGAGTGGCCGTGGCCGGCAGCACATGCACCTCGATGCCGCGCTCGGCCATCCGCTTCGGCGTCATCGACTTGATCCCGAGGTCCACCGCGACCACCGTGAACCGTTTGTCGCCTTCAGCCGGTACGACGTACGCAGCGGCGGTCGTGACCTCATCGGCCAGGTCGGAGCCGGCCATCGGAGGCTGCTCCAGCACCCGGGCGAGCAAAGCGTCGGCGTTCAGCTCCTCGGTGGAGATGCCCGCCCGCATCGCGCCGCGCTCGCGGAGGTGGCGGGTCAGGGCGCGGGTGTCGATGCCGGAGATGCCGACGATGCCCTGGGCCTTCAGTTGGTCGTCGAGGGTCCGGCGAGATCGCCAGTTCGAGGGGATCCGGGCGGGGTCGCGGACGACGTACCCGGCGACCCAGATGCGCTGCGACTCGTCGTCCTCGTCGTTGATGCCGGTGTTGCCGATGTGCGGCGCGGTCTGGGTGACGATCTGCCGGTGGTACGACGGGTCGGTCAGCGTCTCCTGGTAGCCGGTCATCCCGGTGGTGAACACCGCCTCTCCGAAGGTCTCCCCTGACGCCCCGTACGACGTACCGGCGAAGCTGCGGCCGTCTTCCAACACCAGCAGTGCGGCCTGGGGATGATTCAGCTTCATTGGTCCGCTCCGATCAGGCTCGGTCTTCATCGAGCCGGCTTCCCGTTCAGCACAGTCGGCGTACCGCGCAGGAACGTGGCCACGACCTGGCCCGGCAAGGTCATCCCGTCGAACGGGGTGTTCCGGGACAGGGAGGCGGAATCGGTCGGCACGATCGTGCGCTGAGCGACCGGGTCGATCAGGGTCAGGTTGGCCGGGAACCCAGGCTGGAGCTTCGTGCCGTGGTCGGTGACCTGCCCGATCGCCGCCGGGCGGTAGCTCATCCGGTCCGCGACTTCGGCCCAGCTCATCAGCTTCGTATCCACCATCGCGTGCTGGACCACCGACAGCGCGGTCTCCAATCCGAGCATGCCGGGCGCGGCGGCGCTCCACTCGCAGTCCTTGTCCTCGACCGGGTGCGGCGCGTGGTCGGTGGCGACGATGTCGATGGTGCCGTCGGCCAGGCCTTCGCGGACTGCCTCGACGTCGGACTTGGTCCGTAGCGGCGGATTCACCTTGAAGACCGGGTTGTACGACGTCGCGAGGTCCTCGGTCAGCAGCAAGTGGTGCGGCGTCACCTCGGCCGTGACGGCCAGCCCCCGGTGCTTGGCGGCGCGGACGATCTCGACCGAGCCCTTGGTGGAGAGGTGACAGATGTGCAGCTTGGAGCCGACGTGCGCGTTCAGCAGGATGTCGCGCGCGATGATCGACTCTTCCGCAACACTCGGCCAGCCGGTCAGGCCGAGGATGCCCGACAGTTCACCCTCGTTCATCTGCGCGCCCTGGGTGAGCCGCGGCTCCTGCGCGTGCTGGGCGATCACGCCGCCGAAAGCCTTCACGTACTCGAGCGCGCGGCGCATCAGAGCGGCGTCCCAGACACACTGGCCGTCGTCCGAGAACACTCGGACCCTGGCGGCCGAGTCGGCCATCGCGCCGAGTTCGGCGAGCTGGGTGCCCTTGAGGCCGACCGTGACGGCACCGATCGGGTAGACGTCGCAGTAGCCGGCTTCCCGGCCGAGGCGCCAGACCTGCTCGACGACGCCCGCGGTGTCGGCGACCGGGTCGGTGTTGGCCATCGCGTGCACCGCGGTGAAGCCGCCCAACGCCGCGGCCCGGGTGCCGGTCAGCACGGTCTCCGCATCCTCGCGACCCGGCTCGCGCAGGTGGGTGTGCAGGTCGACGAGGCCCGGAAGTGCGATCAGGCCCGAGGCGTCGATGACCTCGGCGTCGTCGCTGGAGAGATTGTTGCCAACGGCTACGATCTCGCCGTTGTCGATCAGCAGGTCCGCCACCTCACCGCCGACGATGCTCGCTCCGGTGATCAGGTACGCGGTCATGCGCTGGTCTCCTCAGTCATTGGTGCGTCGGTACTGGTTTCAGGGCTGGTTTCAGGGCTGCCGGAGAGCAGCAGGTAGAGCACGGCCATCCGGATCGCGACGCCGTTGGTGACCTGCTCGACGATCACCGACCGGGTGGAGTCGGCCACCTCGGCGCTGATCTCCATGCCGCGGTTCATCGGGCCGGGGTGCAGCACGATCGCCTCGTCCGGCAGTTGCGCCATCCGGTGCACGTCGAGCCCGTAGCGACGGGTGTACTCGCGGGCGCTGGGGAAGAACGCGTCGTTCATCCGCTCCCGCTGGACCCGCAGCATCATCACCGCGTCGCTCTTCGCCAGCGCCGCATCCAGGTCGTACGACGTGTCACACGGCCAGCTGTTCATGCTCACCGGCAGCAGCGTCGGTGGTGCGACCACCGTGACCTCGGCACCGAGCGTGGACAGCAGCAGCACGTTCGACCGGGCCACCCGGCTGTGCAGCACATCGCCCACGATGGTGATCCGGCGACCGTCCAGCGAGCCGAGGTGCCGGCGCATGGTGAAGGCGTCCAGCAGGGCCTGGGTCGGGTGCTCGTGCGTGCCGTCGCCGGCGTTCACCACTGAGCCTCGCAGCCAGCCGGAGGTGGCCAGCAGGTGTGGCGCCCCGGACGAACCGTGGCGGCAGACCACTCCGTCCGCGCCCATCGCCTGCAGGGTCAGCGCGGTGTCCTTCAGGCTCTCGCCCTTGCTCACGCTGGATCCCTTGGCGGAGAAGTTGATCACGTCCGCCGACAACCGCTTGGCGGCCGCCTCGAACGAGATCCGGGTCCGGGTCGAGTCCTCGAAGAAGAGGTTGACCACGGTCCGGCCGCGCAGGGCGGGCAGTTTCTTGATCGGCCGGTCCGCCAGCGAGCGCATCTCCTCGGCGGTATCCAGGATCAGGTTCGCGTCGTCGCGGCTCAGGTCGCCCGCACTCAGCAAGTGGCGCATCATGCGGTTGCCACCACCGTCTCGTCGGCGATCAGCACCGCGTCGGCGCCGTCGTACTCGGTGAGGTGGACGGTGACCCGCTCGACCAGTGAGGTCGGCAGGTTCTTGCCGACGTAGTCGGCGCGGATCGGCAGTTCGCGGTGGCCGCGGTCGACCAGTACGGCCAACTGGACCGCCTTCGGCCGGCCGATGTCCCCGATCGCGTCGAGTGCTGCCCGGATGGTCCGGCCGGAGAAGAGCACATCGTCGATCAGCACGACGACCTTGCCGTCGATGCCGCCGGGCGGGATGTCGGTGTGTTCCAGCGCGCGGGCCGGCTTCAGGCTGATGTCGTCGCGGTACATGGTCACGTCGAGTGACCCTGTCGGCACGCTCCGCCCCTCCACCGCGGCGATCCGGTCGGAGATACGGGTCGCCAGCCCCACCCCTCGAGTGGGAATGCCGAGCAGGACGACGGGGTCGGCACCCCGGTTGCGCTCGAGGATCTCGTGCGCGATCCGGGTCAGTGCCCGGGAAATGTCGGAAGCATCCAGCACTGTGCGCGGTACGGCCTTTGATCCAACTACTGAATCGGGCACCGAGGCAGGGCTCATCGCTACCGTTCCTCCTTTCCCGCCTCTCTGGACGGGTCTTTAAAGGACGTTCGGACCGCTTCACATGCTAGCCGAAGTGACGCGCCGTCTTGACTCTGGTCTCCTGCCCGGAATATTGTTACTCTGTGTAATCGTAGGGGGTTTCCATTCAAGGTGTCCACTACCGGATTGCCAGAGTCGGAGGGAAGAACCAGCGTGCCTAGCGAATACGCGAAGACACTTGGCGGCAAGTTGCGCGCCATCCGCCAGCAGCAGGGCCTATCGCTGCACGGCGTTGAAGAGAAGTCCAAGGGTCGCTGGAAGGCGGTCGTCGTCGGCTCGTACGAGCGCGGCGACCGAGCCGTCACCGTCCAGAAACTTGCGGAGCTCGCCGATTTCTACGGCGTTCCGATCCGTGAGCTGCTACCCGGGTCTGCGAGTGCCGCTGCTGCGGCAGCTGCTCCTCCGAGGTTGATCCTCGACCTGGAGGCCCTACAACACCTCGACGCGAGCGAGGCCGGTCCGCTGACGCGGTACGCGGCCACGATTCAGGCTCAGCGCGGGGACTACAACGGCAAGGTATTGTCGATCCGTCAGGACGACATGCGAACCCTGGCCGTGATCTATGACGAATCGCCGACGACCCTTACCGAGCGCTTCATCTCCTGGGGTGTGCTGAACCCGGAGGCGAAGGGCGAGATCGAAGAGTCAGAGGCAGCCGGCGCCTGAGGGCGTGAAGACGGTCGGGGCTCGTAGCAGCTTGCCCACGGCCGCCCCGGCCCACCCTGGGCGCACTGGTTGCGCCTCGAGCCGTGGGCGACGAATAACACCTGGCCGGGGCCGTTCCCCCCGGCCTTGCACGGGGACGCCAAAAGGGCCCGGCACCGCAACACGGCGGTACCGGGCCTTTTCTGTGCCCTTTGCTCAGACTCCGAGCGTGGGCTTCAACTGCAGCAGCCGGGCCAGCAATCCGTTCACGAACGCCGGTGATTCGTCGGTGGACAGGTCCCGCGCCATCGTCACCGCCTCGCTGACCGCGACCACGTCCGGCACCTGCTCGTCGAACAGCAGCTCGTAGACGCCGATCCGCAGGATGTTGCGGTCCACGGCCGGCATCCGGTCCAGCGTCCACCCCACCGAGTGAGTGCTCAGCAGGTCGTCGATCGGGCCGATGTGCTCCGAGACCCCCTCGACCAAAGCCACGGTGAACTCGTTGACCGGCGGGTCGCCATCAGCCACCCGCTCGGCCAGAGTGCCACCGACCGGCAGGCCACGGAGCTCCGACTCGTACAGCACGTCGAGGGCACGCTTGCGGGCCTTGCTGCGGGCAGACATGTTCTGTTGTCAGCTTTCAGGGATCAGGACGCGACGCGGCCGAGGTAGTCCCCGGTCCGGGTGTCCACCTTGACCTTTTCGCCGGTCGTCAGGAACAGCGGGACCTGGATCGAATAGCCGGTCTCCAGCTTGGCCGGCTTGGTACCACCAGTCGAGCGGTCGCCCTGCAGGCCGGGCTCGGTGTACTCCACGAGTAGCTCGACCGAGGCCGGGAGCTCGACGTACAGCGGGATGTCATCGTGCACCGCGACGATGGCCTCCTGGTTCTCCAGCAGGAAGTGCGATGCGTCACCGACCACCTCGGGGGTGATGTGGATCTGCTCATAGGTCCCGCTGTCCATGAAGACGTACGAGCCGCCGTCGTTGTACAGGTAGGTCATGTCGCGCTTGTCGACGTTGGCCACCTCGACCTTGACGTCGGCGTTGAAGGTCTTGTCGACGACCTTGCCGGACAGCACGTTCTTCAGCTTCGTCCGCATCACGGCACCGCCCTTGCCGGGCTTGTGATGCTGGAACCAGACGACGGACCACAGCTGCCCATCAAGGTTGAGCACCATGCCGTTCTTGAGGTCGTTCGTCGTTGCCACGCGAGAAGCCCTTCGAAGGTTGTAAGCGGTACGCCGAATTGTAGCGGTCGGGCAGGGGGTGCACGGCACTAGCTGGTCTACTGGCTGGTCCGCAAGGCATCTACCATGCGAGTCAGGCAGTTCCATCACGCGCCAGGAGGCATCCGATGGAGATAATCGGGCTAGTGGTCATTGCGATCATCGCCTTCATGATCAAGCAGATCACCGCCGCCGGAGAGAGAAGCAAGCAGTCCGCCCGGTCGAACCAGGCCCAGCAGGGACTCGCTGCACCTCCCCCGAACCAGCCGGGTCAGCTGCCCGCTCGGCCAGTTCCGTCTGACCAGATCGGGCAGTACCAGGTCCCCGGACAGGTCACTGGTCTGCTCGAGGCGCTCAGGTCCAAGGGCCAGTTCCCACCGCCCGGTCAGCATGTCCCGCTGCCGGTTTCGCAGTTTCCTCAGCCGGGCCAGTATCAACGGCCTGCGCCGTATCAACAGGCTGCGCCGTTCCAGCAGCCTGCTGGGTTCGAGCAGCCTGGGCAGCCGTACCCGGTCCCGTGGTTGCCGGCGTACCAACCGCCTCCCCCTCCGCCGCATGTCGGCCGCGGGCTGAAACAGCACCGGCCGCCGCAGAACAACCTGCCCGCTCCCAAGGGCGATGTGGACAGCCGGGTCCGTGAACTGATGGCGGCGCACAACGAGGTCGGCGCGGTCCGCCTGCTCTGCGATGAGCAGGAGATGGGCATCATCGAGGCCCAGAAGTACGCCCGCAGCCTGGTGTTGCCGCCGGGCACAACTCGTCGTACCGAGGATTCCGGTACGACGGACCGCCCGGCCGCCGAGGCAGGACCGAAAGAGGAGAGCCGGTACGTCGGATCGGCCGCCTTCGCCGAGTCGGTCTTCAGCATGGATCCGGACGAGAACGTCTGGGCCAGCGGCTGGGTCGACAAGCCCGAGCAGGACGACCGCACCGATATGGACGAGCTCTGGCAGACCGTCCGCAACGCCGGGCGCCCAAGCCCTCCTGACGCCTCCGGTGCCGCGTGACTTTGGTTTCTCCCGCGACGGGCGGTGCCGTGCGAGCGGTTCTCATCTGCCGCGTGGCTCCGGCGGGCGCCGAGGGGCTCAGCCGCCTGATGCTTGAGCGGTGATGAGGCCGGTGACGGCGCGGAGGGCGAGGCGGTAGGAGTCGAGGCCGAAGCCGGCGATGGTGCCAGTGGCAACGCCGCCGACGACGCTGGTGTGGCGGAACTCCTCGCGCGCGGCCGGGTTGGTGATGTGCACCTCGATCAGTGGTGCCGTGCGCTGGGCGCAGGCATCGCGAAGCGCGTACGAGTAGTGCGTGAAGGCGGCCGGGTTCAGGACCACCGGCTTCTTGGCATCGGCGGCCTCGTGCAGCCAGCCGATCAGCTCGGCCTCGTCATCCGTCTGGCGCACCTCGACCTCGAGGCCTAGTTCGGCGCCGGTCTTCTCGCAGTCGGCGACCAGGTCCGCGAAGGTTGTCGCGCCGTACACGTCCGGTTCGCGCGATCCGAGCCGGCCCAGGTTGGGTCCGTTCAGCACCAGCACCCGCCGCCGAGCGGCCACATCAGTCACACCCATCACCCTAACGCCAGGCGCGCGAACGCTTCATCTGCCGACGTGCCACCGACCCGGTCCTTTCGTTCCGACGGCCGCCTGACCGTCGCCCGTTCGCAGGATCTTCCGGGCCGCTGCGTGGACGCCGTCCGGGCTGCGCTCAAGGAGGAGGGCTCCATCGGGGTGATCGCGGCCGACGCGGCAACAGACCTGCTCGCCGCGGCGCTCCAACTGGAAGGCATCGAAACCATGCAGATCGACACCATGCGGACCGACACCTTGCCTGAGGGCGACGGTCGGGTTGCCGTCGTACCGGCGACTCTGGCCAAGGGGCTGGAGTACGACCACGTCGTCGTGATGGAGCCGGCCGAGATCGTCGAGGCCGAAGAGCGTGGACTGAATCGGCTCTATGTTGTCCTGACCAGAGCGGTATCCAGGCTGGACGTGCTGCACCACCGAGACCTGCCACCCCTGTTGGAGGGATAACCGAACCGGCGACTGCCCAGCCGGACTCTCCGGGGTATGAGCACACGAACAGCGACGTTGGGGGTGCAAAGGGTGGGACCAAGCGTGGGACACAGCCAAGTGGTCGGCAGCGACCGTGACCTGTGGAGCCGGCTCCGATCCGCCGATCAGCATGCCCTCACCGATCTCTTCCACCGGCACAGCGACGCGGTCTACAACTTCGCCTTCCGCCGTACGTCGTCGTGGTCTGCCGCCGAGGACATCGTCCAGGCGACTTTCACCGCGCTGTGGCGACGAGCCCGGTCCGGCAGTGTGGACGAACTGACCCTGGAATCGGCCCGTCCGCTGCTACTGGTGATGACCGGTCACGAATGCCTGAACGTGCAGCGCTCTTCTCGGCGCCAGGCCGCGCTCACTGACCGGATCGAGCTCACAGATCAGGTCGGGGCGGTACCGGATCATGCGAGCGACGCGGCGGCCCGGATCGACGACGAGCGGGCGATGAGCGAGGTGCGCCGGATCCTCCACAAGATCCCGGCGAAGCAGCGCGAAGTGGTCGAGCTGGTCGTCTGGTCGGAGTGCTCGATGGCCGAGGCCGCACGGGCGCTCGGCATCCCGGAAGGCACGGTCAAGTCCCGGCTGGCCCGAGCGCGCAACAGCCTCGCCAGCCTTATCGATCTCGGTACGACGGAAGGTTTGGCATGACACGACAGGTTCCGGCGGAGCGTCCACTCCCCCACAAGCAGGAGATCCTCGAGCGGGTCCTCGCCAACGACGCAGCGGCTAAGCGACGGCGTTGGGTCGTCCCGGTCGCTGCGGCTGCGTCCGTCGCGGTGGTCGCCGGCGGACTGCTGGCGATCACCTCCCAACACAACACGCAGCAGCCGCCGAATCCGACGCCCGCTGCAGGTCCGAGCAGCAGCCGGCCCAGCAATGCGAAGCCTGCCGGGCCCAAAGACGTGCAGATCAATCTCAGCCCACTCAGCGCGGCCGAGACGACCAAGATGGTGGACGCCTGTCTCAGCGAAACGGACCACTACGGCCCGCCGCACAACGGCAAGGCGGGAGCGATCACCCACGCGATCCGGGTCAAGGGCTGGCACCAGACACTGCAGACCGTCGCCTTCCTCGACAAGAGCACCGGCCTACTGAACGCCTGCGTCGGTCAGCCGACGAAGGCGCTTAACGGGCCACCGGGGGCCGGCGTCACCGGCGGTGCCGTCGGTGGCGACCCTGCGGCAGGTCGCAAACTCAAATCGGTCTTCAACCCCACCGACGCCACCCACCCGGCCGTGCCAACCGACCAGATCGGCAGCACCCTCGCCGTCAAGTTCGACAATTCGCCGGATCTGCTCGTTCGGGCAGGTTGGTACCGGACGGACGCCCGCGTCGCAGCAATGAGGCAGCGCTACGTCATCAAGGGCAGGACCGGTCCCTGGTACGTCGCGGAAGCGAGCGACGGACTGGTGTTCCTCCGGTCCTGGAACTCCGCGATCCTGCGGAAGGGCGATGTCGTGCGGGTCGAGACACAGGTGCTCGGCCGCAACGGTGAACTGCTGGACGCGCCGGCTGACCAGAAGGACGGCGGTGGGCTCACCCCGAGCCCCGGCACCACCCGGGTGGACATCAGCAAGGTCAGGTAAGCCGCGGGCGGCGGCGGGAAGGTTCTTCGGACGCAAGCGCTGTTCAAGTGAGTTCGGCGTAGGCGGCGACGAGCAAGCCGGGGTCGGGGGCCTCGAGGATCGCCGGTTTGGCGAGGGCGTCGAGGATGACGAACCGGAGCCGGTCGGCACGCGTTTTCTTGTCCAGCTTCATCGCATCCTGCAAGTGCGGCCACGCGTCGGCGCGGTAGCCGACCGGCAGCCCGAGGGACTCCAGTACTGCGCGGTGCCGATCCGCCGTGACGTCGTCGAGCTTGCCCGCGGCCCGGGCAAGCTCTGCGACGAACACCATGCCGATGCTGATCGCGGCACCGTGGCGCCACTTGTATCCCTCGAGCCGCTCGATCGCGTGGCCCAGCGTGTGGCCGTAGTTCAGCGCCTCCCGACCGATCTGTCCCCCGGCGGTAGTGGTCCGCTCCCGCAGATCGGCTCCGACCGTGTCCGCCTTCACCTGAATGGCCCGGGCGATCAGTTCCTCTGTGTGCTCGTACGCCGGTGTCGAGGAGCCTCCCGGGTCCGTCTCCACCAGGTCCAGGATGACCGGGTCGGCGATGAAGCCACACTTGACCACTTCGGCAAGTCCGCTCACGTAGTCGTTGCGCGGCAGCGTCTCGAGTGCGGCCAGGTCGCAGAGCACCCCGGCCGGTTCCCAGAAGGCGCCGACCAGGTTCTTGCCCTCGGCCGTGTTGATGCCGGTCTTGCCACCGACAGCCGCGTCGACCATGCCCAGCAGGGTGGTCGGGATGTGCACGACCTTGACGCCACGCAACCAGGTGGCAGCGACGAAGCCGGCCAGGTCGGTCGTCGTACCACCGCCGACGGAGACGATCGCATCCGACCGGGTGAAACCGGCCTGGCCCAGCACCGACCAGCAGTGCGCCAGCACCTCGGCGGACTTGGCCTCCTCCGCGTCCGGGATCTCGATCGCATGCGCGGTGAATCCGGCCGTGGTCAGGTCGTCGCGGATCGCGTCGCCGCTGGTCCGCAGCGCCCGCGGGTTGATCACGGCGACCCGCCGCACGTCCGTTCCGAGCAGCCCGGGCAGCTCGCCGAGCAAGTCGTTGCCGATCACAACGTCGTACAGGCTGGCGGCCTCGACCCGGATCCGGCGCGGTTGCCCGGTCGAACCCGCGGTCGATCCCCCCGGGAAACGCTCGGTCATACCAGCTGCCCCGCGATCTCGTCGGCGATGTCCTCCGGCGTACGGCCGTCGGTCTGCACCACCAGCTTCGCGACCTCGACGTACAGGGGGCGGCGGGCGTCCATCAGGTTCTTCAGCTGGGTGCGGACGTTGCCGAGCAGCAGCGGCCGGGCCACGCCGAGGCCGACCCGCTTCGCGGCCTCGCCCAGGCTGACCTCCAGGTACACCACGATGTGCCCGGCTAGATCCGTCCGAGTCTTCGCGTCCAGGATCGCCCCGCCGCCGAGCGACACCACGTCGTCACTGGCCAGGGCGGCGACCACCGCGGTCCGCTCGAGCTGGCGGAAATGAGCCTCGCCCGAGTCCACGAAGATGTCCGAGATCGGCTTGCCCGCTGCGTTCTCGATGTCGATATCGGTGTCGCGATGCGGCTTGCCAAGGCGAACGGCCAGTAATTCGGCGATCGTCGACTTGCCCGAGCCGGGCGGACCGACCAGGACCACAACCGGACTCATTGCGCCCACTCGCGGGCAGCGATCGTCGAGGGCAGATTCTCGAGGTACGACTTGTGGTTGCGCGACGTCTCCGTCACCGAGTCGCCACCGAACTTCTCGATCGACACGTCGGCGAGCACCAGTGCCACCATCGCCTCGGCGACGATTCCAGCAGCCGGTACGGCGCAGACGTCCGAGCGCTGGTGATGCGCCGACGCCGCCTCACCGGTGGCCGTGTCGATCGTGCGCAACGCCCGCGGCACGGTGGAGATCGGCTTCATCGCCGCCCGCACCCGCAGGGTCTCGCCGGTGCTCATGCCGCCCTCGGTACCACCCGAGCGGCCGCTGGCCCTGCGTACCTCGCCGTTCTCGGAGACGATCTCGTCGTGCGCCTTCGACCCCGGCGTACGGGCTAGTTCGAACCCGTCGCCGAGCTCGACGCCCTTGATCGCCTGGATGCCCATCAGCGCGCCGGCCAGCTTCGAGTCCAGCCGGCGGTCCCAGTGCACGTAGCTGCCGAGGCCCGGCGGGAGCCCGTCGACCACGACCTCGACGACGCCACCGAGTGTGTCGCCGGCCTTCTGAGCGGCGTCGATCTCGGCCACCATCGCCTCGCTCGCGTCCGCGTCCAGGCAGCGCACCGGGTCCGCGTCCAGCTTCGCCAGGTCCTCGATCGTCGGGATCGACCCGTACGGCGCCTTGGCCGTGCCGAGCTCGACCACGTGGCTGACGATCGTCACGCCGTACGCCTGCTTCAGGAATCGCGCGGCTACCTCGCCGAGTGCGACCCTGGCGGCCGTCTCGCGGGCGCTCGCGCGCTCGAGCACTGGCCGGGCCTCGTCGAAGCCGTACTTCTGCATGCCCGCCAGGTCTGCGTGACCGGGCCGCGGCCGGGTCAGCGGGGCGTTGCGGGCCAGGTCGGCCAGCACGTCCGGGTCCACCGGATCCGCGGACATCACCTGCTCCCACTTGGGCCACTCAGTGTTGCCGATCTGGATGGCGACCGGGCTCCCGAGCGACAGCCCGTGGCGGAACCCGCCGATGAACGTCACCTCGTCCCGCTCGAACTTCATCCGGGCACCCCGGCCATAGCCGAGACGACGACGAGAAAGGGCGTCGGCCACGTCATCCGTGGTGACCGAAACCCCTGCGGGAAGACCTTCGAGTACGGCGACGAGCGCTTGTCCGTGCGACTCGCCGGCGGTGAGCCAGCGCAGCATGCCGCGATTCTTTCACGGGGTCACGCCGGACTGTCAGTCAGTCTCACCGGCACCTGCGGCTAGTGTCCCGAACCCGGACGCTAGCGGGACTTCTCGAAAGGATTGAGGAGCCGCACCCCGGTCCGTTCGACATCCGTCGTGTTGCGGGTGACGAGAGTCCAGTTATGCACCAGTGCGGTTGCTGCGAGCAGTCCGTCAACGAGGGCCAACGGGGAACCCGCGTTAAGGCGCCCCCACAACTCGGCTACCTCGGGGGAAACCGGGACGATTCTGTCCGCGTAGTCAGTGACGAGGCGACGGCTCCACTCATCGAGAATCGCCGCTTGCCCGGGTTCACGGAAAGCCAGCCGCTCGATGCCCTGCCGAATCTCGCCGACCACCAGGACGCTGAGAAAGAGGTCATAGGACGAGACTGTCTCGACCCACGCCATTGTGGCTTCGTCGGGCGCCTTGCGACGAAATTCCGAGACGATATTCGTATCCAGCAGGTAGCTCACTCATCACCGCCGAACTCGATCACTCGGACTGGGGTCGTGGACCGGTCGATCTCCAGGACGCTCAGGTCAGGGGCACTCGCCAAGAAGTCCTTGAAGCTTTCCTCCCCGCCACGAAGTCGTCGGTATTCGACAATGTCCAGCACGACCGCAACCTCAGCACCATGACGGGTGACGAACTGTGGTCCGTCCGTCTGCACCGCCCGGATGAGCTCACTGAAGCGTTGCTTGGCCTCTTGGACCTGCCACTGACCAGACATTTTCACGCCTCCTATCTAGACAGACTAGACCGAACGGCGCAGAAAACGAGCATTGCCGTAACCCTGACACCACCCCCGTTTAGCCTCGTCGCACCACCCGTCCACCAGGAGGATGTTGAATGACGCGGGCGACGACGGAGGCCTACCACGCAAGGGTGCGGGGCTGTCTGCTAGGTGGCGCGATCGGCGACGCGCTGGGCGGTCCGGTCGAGTTCGACACCGTCGGGAAGATCCTCGCCGCCCACCCCGACGGCGTACGGACTTTCGTTCCCGGCGGCCCCGATTGGCCGGCCGGCACGATCACCGACGACACCCAGATGACGCTGTTCACCGTCGAGGGCCTGATCCGGGCGGGTGTCCGGACCGACCGCGGGATCGGCTTCACCGTCGCTGTCGTCCACCATGCGTACGACCGCTGGCTCGACACCCAGTTGCTACCGGGGCCGAGTGGTCAGCTGGACGGCTGGCTGCAGGCCGAGCAGTGGCTGTACGCCCGCCGCGCGCCCGGCAACACGTGCCTCTCCGCACTCACCCAGGCCCGTCAGGGCGGCGACGCGATTCAGCAGTTCGGCGGTCAGTCCGACAACAACTCCAAAGGCTGCGGCGGTGTCATGCGGGTGGCTCCGTTCGGCCTACTGCCCGGGACCTGGTTCGACCCCGAGTGGATCTTCAAGGCGGCAGCCGACGCTGCCGGCTACACCCACGGCCACCCGACCGGCAAGCTCGCCTCGGGCGCCCTGGCGGTGATCGTCCGGGAACTCGCCCAAGGCGCCAACCTCGGCGCTGCCCTCGACACCGCTCAGGCTGTACTCGCCCAACACCCCCATCATGAAGAGACCAGTACGGCGCTCGCGGCCGCGCGGCGTCTGGCGGTGGAAGCTGATCCAGGCCCGGCAACCGTCGAACGACTCGGCGGCGGCTGGATCGCCGAGGAGGCACTCGCGATCGGGGTCTATGCGGCCCTGGCCTACCCCGAGCCCGAGCGGTTCCTCGATGCGCTGGCGCTGGCGGTGACGCATTCCGGCGACAGCGACTCGACCGGTGCGATCTGCGGCAACATCCTCGGGGCGCTGCATGGTGAGACCGCGCTACCGGCCGAGCTGGTGTTCGCCGTCGAAGGGCGCAGCGTGATCCTGCAACTGGCCGACGACCTCGTACTCGAGTTCACCCAGACCTCCAGGCTGCACAGCGAGTACGGCCCGTCCACCGGCTGGGAGCGCCGCTACCCCGGCTGGTGAGGTCTCTGCACCAAATCAGCGGGCGTTAGGCTCCGAGCACACTTTCCCAAGCGCCACAAGACGAATCGCTTTGAGGCTGGGGCGACGGGCCCGTCCCCCGAGGATCAGGCC
Organism: Kribbellaceae bacterium; assembly: GCA_033851055.1. Taxonomy (GTDB): domain Bacteria; phylum Actinomycetota; class Actinomycetes; order Propionibacteriales; family Kribbellaceae; genus Kribbella. The sequence continues at coordinate 26,717 of JAWWPC010000045.1, forward strand.
CGGCGCTCCAGTCGCTTCAGGCCGGCCGTGCCACGGTACGCCCGTGGAGCTCCACTCCGGATCGACAAGGCCGACATCGGGCAGTTGATTTACGCAATCTTGGCCATGACATCGCGGACATCGCGGATATCGCGCTGCACCGTCGCAAGGTCGCTCTAGCCCGACCCTCGGGCGTCCGGGCCGTCCCCCGAGGATCAGGCCCGGCGCCCCATTCGTTTTCAAGCCGGCTGGATCGACAACCTGTGCCGGAATACGTTCCGTGGGTCCCACTTCGCCTTGATCCGCTGCAGGCGCGGGTAGTTCCCTTGGTAGAACAGCTCGTGCCACGGGACGCCCGAAGTGTTCCACTCCGGATCAGCGAGGTCGACGTCCGGGTAGTTGATGTACGAGCCCGCGTTGATCTCGTCCGGCACCGGCACACCGCCGGTCTCCCGGTAGAGGTCGCGTACACGGTCCGGGCCCAGCCGATGTGCTTCGCGTCCTCGGCCGGGTCGCTCCAGCCGACGGTCATCACCATCTTGGCCACGACATCGCGCTGCGCCGTCGCGGTCGCGGTCGGCGCCACGGTGTTCACTTTGCCGCCGTACGGGATCAGCAGGACGGACGCCTCGGGCGCGCTGTATGACCTGTCCGTCAGGTGCTGGTAGATAGTCGCTAGTGGTGTGTCTGGCAAATAGCTTGAGTGCTGGCGGTGTCCAGGTGGGTGCATCGCAAGGCGGAGGAGGAGCCTCGATGCTTTTCCATCGTGGCTTCTTCTCCAACGCTGCGTGGTGCCCGCCTGGGCGCCGCCAG
>JAWWPC010000011.1:0-16785 GCA_033851055.1 Kribbellaceae bacterium
CCCGTGTTGGTGGCCGTGTCGATCGACCGGCCGGGCTCGGTGCCCTGCTTGCCGGAGATGAGCGTACGGATGAACACGATCCGCTCGCCCTTCTTGCCGGAGATGCGGGCCCAGTCGTCCGGGTTGGTCGTGTTCGGCAGGTCCTCGTTCTCCTTGAACTCGTCGACGCACGCCTGCAGCAGGTGCTGCACCCGCAGACCCTTCTGGTTCGCGTCCAGGTAGGCCTTGATCGCCATCTTCTTCGCCCGGTCGACGATGTTCTGGATCATCGCGCCCGAGTTGAAGTCCTTGAAGTACAGGACCTCCTTGTCACCGTTGGCGTAGGTGACCTCGAGGAAGCGGTTCTCGTCGGTCTCGGTGTACATCCGCTCGACCGTGCGCTGGATCATCCCGTTCACGCACTCGGACCGGTCGCCGCCGAACTCGTGCAGGTCGTCGGCGTGCAGCGGCAGCGTGGTGGTCAGGTACTTGGAGAAGATGTCCCGGGCGGACTCGGCGTCCGGCCGCTCGATCTTGATCTTCACGTCCAGCCGGCCGGGCCGCAGGATCGCCGGGTCGATCATGTCCTCACGGTTCGAGGCACCGATGACGATCACGTTCTCCAGGCCCTCGACACCGTCGATCTCGCTCAGCAACTGCGGAACGATGGTGTTCTCCACGTCGGAGGAGACACCGGAACCGCGGGTGCGGAACAGCGAGTCCATCTCGTCGAAGAACACGATCACCGGCATGCCCTCGGAGGCCTTCTCCCGGGCCCGTTGGAAGACCAACCGGATGTGCCGCTCGGTCTCACCGACGTACTTGTTGAGCAGCTCCGGACCCTTGATGTTGAGGAAGAACGACTTCTGTCCCTCGACGCCGGTCCGCTCGGCGACCTTCTTGGCCAGCGAGTTCGCGACCGCCTTGGCGATCAGCGTCTTGCCACAGCCGGGTGGGCCGTAGAGCAGCACGCCCTTCGGGGGCTTGAGCTCGTGCTCCTTGAACAGTTCCTTGTGCAGGTACGGCAGCTCGACCGCGTCCCGGATCTGGTCGATCTGACCCGCCAGACCGCCGATGTGGGAGTAGTCGATGTCCGGCACCTCTTCGAGGATGAGCTCCTCGACCTCGGACTTCGGGATCCGCTCATAGACATATCCCGACCGCGGTTCCAGCAACAGCGAGTCACCGGCCCGCAACGGCTGGTCCAGCAGCGGGGACGCGAGACGCACGACCCGTTCCTCGTCGGCCTGGGCGATCACCAGGGCGCGCTCACCGTCGGCGAGCAACTCCTTCAGCATCACCACGTCACCGACGACCTCGTAGTCGCATGCCTCGACGACGTTCAGCGCTTCGTTCAGCATCAATTCCTGGCCGAGCTTGAGCTCGTCCAGGTCGATCGACGGGCTGGCCGCCACCCGGAGCTTGCGCCCACCGGTGAACACGTCCAGCGTGTCGTCGCCATTACGCCCGAGGAAGGTGCCGAAGCCGGACGGCGGTTGCGCCAGCCGGTCGACCTCCTCCTTGAGGGCGATGATCTTCTCTCGGGCCTCGCGCAGTGTTTCCGCCAACCGCTCGTTCTGCGCGGTCACACTCGCCAAGGACGCCTGGGTTTCGGACAGTCTGCTATCCAGGGACCGGCTATCCGCCGGGTGCTCCAGCAGACGGCGCCGCAACGCTGCGACCTCCGCCTCCAAGTAGCGCACCTGATTACGCAACTCTGCCGCAGTAGGACTATCGTCTCCAGCCACGATCATCACCTCACCATGTGGGGCTCGACCCTATGGACCTTACCCAGAAAACCTCACTGGGCAAGCTGAATCCCATCACGTGTCGGTTGCGGATGAATCTGTATCGGACCTTCGCGGTCCCGAATAGTCCTCACCGTACGCCCCTGGCGCGGGCCGCCGCTTCTTCCGTGGCGCCTTGACGCCCGGCGCCATCCGCCGAGCCGTGACCAGGAACGCGGTGTGGCCCTGCATCCGGTGCCCCGGCCGGACGGCCAGCCCCTCGACGTGCCAGTCCCGCACCAGCGACTCCCAGGCCCGCGGCTCGGTGAACTCGCCGTGCGCCCGCAGCGTCTCCACGAACCGGCTCAGCTGGGTCGTAGTCGCGACGTACGCGCAGAAAACCCCACCAGGCGCCAGGGCACCCGCGACGGCGTCCACGCACTCCCAGGGGGCCAGCATGTCCAGTACGACGCGATCGGCGTCGGTGACGTCCAGCGAGTCCACCAGATCGCCGACCTCGAGCCGCCACGCCGGGTGCTCGGCGCCGAAGAAGTTCGATACATTCCGGCGGGCCACCTCGGCGAAGTCGGCTCGCCGCTCGTACGAGATGACGGAGCCGTTCACGCCGACCGCCCGCAGCAGCGCGGTGGTGAGTGCGCCCGAACCGGCGCCGGCCTCGATCACCTTCGCGCCCGGGAAGATGTCTGCCATGGTGATGATCTGGGCGGTGTCCTTCGGGTAGATCACCGCCGCCCCGCGCGGCATCGAGACCGAGTAATCCGCCATCAGCGGTCGCAGCGCCAGGTACTCAACACCCCCGAGCGACCGGATCACCACCGCGTCCGGGCCGTCGATCAGGTCGTCGTGGCTGATCCCGCCCTTGGTGGTGTGGAAGACCTTGCCGCGTTCCAGCAGCACCGAGTGCCGCCGCCCCTTCGGGTCGGACAGCGTGATCCACTCCCCCGGCTGCAACGGCCCATGATGGACCCCGGAGAAGGATGCGTCGGGAAAATCACGAAGGTCAGACATAAGGGCGATCAGACTACTGTCCGCCACCCCCAGAACCACCCATGCCCTACCCCACCCCCCGCATCCTCATATGCAGTGGCGGCCCAGGGCATCGGTACGAGACGTGGCCGGGTGCGCCAGTACACGAAGGTCGACTTCGGCTCCTGGCGTACCTTCGTCCTCGGCGCCCGCCCACAGCAGTTCGTCGGTCCGTAGTTCCCCGGCGTGTCGCCACTCATCGGTCCCAAGTTGCCACCGCGGCACCGCCACTCGGAGGGACAGTCCGACACCCGATAGCGGGTTGTTGCACCGATGGCCCCCTGCCAGCGCCGATCGCAGGTTGCAACAGGCTATCGGCGTAGCAACCTGCTATCGGGCAGTGGGAAGTCGGAGGCCGGTGGCAGCGGAGCTACGTGGTCGCAGCCCGGTGCGGGGGCCACGCCGGGCCGTGTGCCGTCGTACGCGCTTGGACGCCCGGGCAGGCCGACTGATAGCTGGATGGCGCACCGAATGGATCGATGAGTCGGCCTTGTGCACGGCCTAGTGAGCCGAAGCCAGTGTCAATGGCTGAGCGATGCACAAAGTCCGACGCAGCACGTGGACCGCCCTCGACCACCCAGCCTCAACCCACCCCCGTGATGCATTGACCGCTTGAATCCACCGCGCGTCGTACGGCGGTGTTTGAAACGGTGAGGGCGACTCGTCGCGGCCTGTCGAGCGGGAAGTGGCAGCCCTACCTTCCACGCGGGGCCTCCGGGAATCGGGCGGTCCCATGGGGCCGATGAACGGCGACACGCCGGGGAACTACGGACCGATGAATGTCGGGAGGGGGCGGTCAGCGGTTGCGGAAGGCGCGTTCTACGTCGGCGGCGGCGAGGACGCCGTAGACCTGGCCGTTCGCGTCCAGGACCAGGTACTCCGAGGCCGGGTGGGCACGCAGTGTGGCCAGGATCTCCTCGCCGGTGTCGTTGACGCCGAGGATCTGGCCCGCTCCGATCGTCCGGGAGACCTCGCCGACGGTGGTCCATGGACGCTGTGCCGGGACCACCGCATTCACTGCCTGTTCCGACACCAGCGCGTGCGGCTTGCCGTCACCGTCGATCACCACGACCGCCCCGGCCTGCTGCTCGCCCGCCAGCCGGATCGCCTCCGACACCGGCGTACTGGCATGGACCGCGATGGCACGACGCGCCAGCGTCCGCACCTGGAGCGCCGGCAGCTTGCGGCTCAGGCGGGCCTGCATGAGGGCCGTGGTCGAGCCCATCCAGAGGAAGAAGCCGACGGCCAGCGCGATGACGAAGTCGAAGATGCCCGGCGGCCGGTTCAGCACCTCCTCGAGGAACACTGGCGCGGCCAGCACCGCGATGGCCAGGAGCCGGCCGGCCCAGGCGGCAGCGATGGTGCCGGTGTGCATGTTGCCGCTGAGCTTCCAGACCGCTGCGCGCAGTACCCAGCCGCCGTCGAGTGGCAGTCCGGGCAGCAGGTTGGTCGCGCCGACGATCAGGTTCGCCACCGCAAGTTCGAACAGGGCGACCTCGGCCACGCCCTCGTTCATCGCCCGGGCGGCGAGCAACGACGCGCCGCCGACGATCAGTGAGGCGACCGGACCGACCACCGAGATGGCGAACTCCTCGAACGGGGTCTTGCGCTCCCCCTCGATGTGGGTGCCGGCCGCGAAGAAGCCGAGGTTGATCTCCGTCACCGGGATCTTGAACCGCAGCGCGACCAGGGCGTGCGCGAGTTCGTGGATCAGGATCGACACGGTGAACGCGACCACGAAGGCGAACGACGCGACGTAGCGCCAGCTGCCCAGATATGGGAACTGCCGACCGATCACAGCGGAGAAGCTGAAAGCCAACAGGACGGCGACCGGCAGCCAGGTGACCCGCATGGTCAGCTGGATCCCCAGCACACGGCCGATCACCCAGGTGCCGGGTGGTGGGCCGGCAGGCCGGGAGGGGGGTCGGGAATCACGCGGCTCTGACATCGGGTTAACGCTACTGCCTAGCCGCGGCTAGGTGTGCGGAGAGTGTCGGTGGGGTCGCCTAACCTGACGACATGAGCGTTGCAGCAGCAGTCGACGTGCACGGTCACCCTCGTGGGGCGTTGTCCCCGTCACGGGCGGCGGACTTCATGTCCTGCCCGCTCAAGTACCGGTTCCGGGTGATCGACCGGCTGCCTGAGAAGCCATCCTCGGCGGCCGTCCGCGGCACGGTGGTGCACGGCGTGCTGGAGCGTTTGTACGACCTGCCCCGAGGCGAGCGGACTTTGGAGCACGCTGTCGAGATGGTCGAGCCGCAGTGGCAGCAGGTGCTCGCCGCCGAGCCCGCGGTGGCCGAGCTGTTCGCGGACGACGCCACCGGGGACGAGCTGGCTGCGTGGCTGGCCGAGGCCCATCAACTGCTCGGCAAGTACTTCACACTCGAGGATCCGAACGCGCTGGAGCCCGCCGAGCGCGAGCTGTACGTCGAGGCCGAGCTCGACTCCGGACTCACCCTGCGCGGCTATGTCGATCGGCTGGACGTCGCGCCGACCGGCGAGATCCGGGTGGTCGATTACAAGACCGGTCGGTCGCCGTCGGAGTTCTTCGAGGCCAAGGCGCTGTTCCAGATGAAGTTCTACGCCCTGGTGCTGTGGCGGCTGCGCGGTGTGGTGCCGTCGATGCTGCAACTGGTCTACCTCGGCAACGGCGAGATCGTTCGCTATGTGCCCGACGAGGCGGATCTGCTCGCCTGCGAGCGCAAGGTCTCCGCGTTGTGGAAGGCGATCACCCGGGCACTGGAGTCGGGCGACTGGCGGCCCAGCCCGGGTCCGCTATGCGATTGGTGTGACCACAAGGCGATCTGCCCGGCCTGGGGCGGAACGCCGCCACCACTGCCCGATCGGTCGGTCGAAGAGGTTGCGCAGGAGTCCGCCGGAGTGGACCTGGTCGGTGTCGATGGCTGAGTCTCTGCTCACATCGTGGATAGGTCGGTGCCGCAGTCAATCGCCGGTCTCGGATACCGTCACGTTATGAGCCACCCCCATCCCGACCTCGGCCCGCCGCCCCGACTCGCTGACGGCGCCCTACGTGTAGTCGCTCTCGGCGGCCTCGGCGAGATCGGCCGCAACATGACTGTGTTCGAGCACCGCGGCCGGCTCCTGGTGGTGGACTGCGGGGTGCTGTTCCCGGAGGAGCACCAGCCTGGCGTGGACGTGATCCTGCCCGACTTCAGCTGGATCCGGGAGCGACTCGACAAGATCGACGCGATCGTCCTGACCCACGGCCACGAGGACCACATCGGCGGTGTGCCGTATCTGCTGAAGGAGCGCGCCGACATCCCGGTGGTCGGCTCGAAGCTGACCCTGGCGTTCCTGGCGGCGAAGCTGCAGGAACACCGGATCAAGCCGAAGGAGATCGAGGTCAAGGAGGGCGACCGCCGCCGCCTCGGCCCGTTCGAGTGCGAGTTCCTCGCCGTCAACCACTCCATCCCGGACGGTCTTGCGGTGGCGATCCGGACCAAGGCCGGCCTGGTTCTGCACACCGGCGACTTCAAGATGGACCAGTTCCCGCTGGACCGCCGGCTGACCGACCTGCGCGGGTTCGCCAAGCTCGGCGAGGAGGGCGTCGACCTGTTCCTGACCGACTCCACCAACGCCGACGTACCAGGGTTCACCACCGCCGAGAAGGACCTCGGCCCGGCGATCGAGTCGGTCTTCCGGACCGCACCCGGCCGGATCATCGTCTCCAGCTTCGCCAGCCACGTGCACCGGATCCAGCAGGTCCTGGACGCGGCCAAGGCGAACGGCCGCAAGGTCGCGTTCGTCGGCCGCTCGATGGTCCGCAACATGGGCATCGCGGGTGACCTGGGCTATCTCAAGATTCCCAAAGGCCTGATCGTCGACCTGAAGGCGCTCGAGCAGATGCCCGACCGCAAGGTGACGCTGGTCTGCACCGGGTCCCAGGGGGAGCCGATGGCCGCACTCTCCCGGATGGCCAACCGCGATCACATGATCCGGATCGGCGAGGGCGACACCGTGCTGATGGCCAGCTCGCTGATCCCCGGCAACGAGAACGCGATCTACGCCGTGATCAATGGCCTGATCCGCTGGGGTGCCAACGTCGTACACAAGGGCAACGCCAAGGTGCACGTGTCCGGCCATGCCAGTGCCGGCGAGCTCGTCTACTGCTACAACCTGGTCAAGCCTCGCAACGTGATGCCGGTGCACGGTGAGTTCCGGCATCTGAAGGCGAACGGCGCACTCGCCGCCAGCACCGGCGTACCGGCCGATCGGGTGATCATCGCCGAGGACGGCGTGGTGGTGGACCTCGACAAGGGCCGCGCCAAGATCACCGGCGTGGTCGAGGCCGGCTACGTCTACGTCGACGCGATGACGGTGGGCGGCGTGACCGAGGCGTCGCTGAAGGACCGCCGCGCGCTGGCCGAGGAGGGCGTGGTCACGGTCGTCCTGATCGTTGACGCCAACACCGGCAAGCTCGCTGAGCCGCCGGACTTCCTGGCCCGCGGTTTCGTCCATGACGACACCACCTTCAAGGCCGTCGTGCCGGTGATCGAGGACACCCTGGCCCGGGCCGCCAAGGAGGGCATCGGCGATGCCCGCCAGCTGGAGGAGTTGATCGGGCGGGCCGTCGGCAACTGGACCTTCCGCACCTGGCGCCGCCGCCCGGTCGTCATCCCGGTAGTGATCGACGCCTGAGGAGTGGAGGACCGGTTTCCGGCTAGCGTTCGGGCATGACCGCGAACCTCGTCGACCAGGCCGTCGCGATCCGGACCGTGGCCGTCGGCAAGAGCTATGGCGCCGGCGAGACCCGGATCGACGCCCTGGCCGATGTCAGTGTCGAATTCGGCCGCGGGCGGTTCACCGCGATCATGGGTCCGTCCGGCTCCGGCAAGTCCACCCTGCTGCACTGCCTGGCCGGGCTCGACCGGCCCAGCTCGGGTCAGGTTCTGCTCGGCCAGATCGACCTGACCCGGCTCGACGAGAAGCACCTGACGCACCTGCGCCGCGACCGGATCGGCTTCGTCTTCCAGGCCTTCAACCTGGTCCCGACGCTCACCGCGCTCGAGAACATCACGCTGCCGCTGGACCTGGCCAACCGGAAGCCCGACCCGGCCTGGCTCGACGTCGTGGTGGACACCATCGGCCTACGGGACCGGCTCGGGCACAAGCCGTCGGAGCTCTCGGGTGGTCAGCAGCAGCGGGTCGCCTGCGCGCGAGCACTCGCCTCGCGGCCGGACGTGGTGTTCGCCGACGAGCCGACGGGCAACCTCGACTCGCGGTCGTCGGCCGACGTACTCGGGTTCCTGCATCGGTCGGTGCATGACTTCGGCCAGACCGTGGTGATGGTGACGCACGACCCGACGGCGGCGTCGTACGCGGACCGGGTGCTGTTCCTCGCCGACGGCCGGTTGCAGTCGGACCTGCTCGACCCGACGGCCGAGTCGGTGCTGGACACGATGAAGCAACTCGACCCCCGCACCGTGGCCTGATGTTCAAGCTCGGCTGGCGGTCGGTCCTGGCGCACCGGCTCCGCTTCGCGCTCTGCATGGTGGCGGTCCTGCTCGGCGTGGCTTTCGTGGCCGGCTCGCTGATCTTCACCGACACGTTGTCCACCGCTTTGCGGAAGAACTTCGCCGGCAGCGCCGCGGATATCACCGTCACACCCGTCTCCGCCCTGGCCAACAACGACACCCTCGGTACGACGAACGCGCGGCGGCCGACGCTGCCCTCGGAACTGGCCGACCGGGTCGCCGGAGTCGAAGGGGTGGCCGGTACCGATCCTCAGCTCCTCGTCGGCGGTCTACAGGTGCTCGGCAAGGACGGCAAGCCCACCGAGACATACGGGTTGCCGACGTTCGGCGCCAGTTGGCCCCATGATCCGCGGACCCAGTCGTTCAAACTGGTCGACGGCAAGGAGCCGTTCGGGACAGCACAACTGGCGCTCGACCAGTCCACGGCTCGCCGCGCGGGCTACGAGTTGGGCGACAAAGTACAGATCGTCACGCCGGTCAAGTCGGTCACGGCGACCCTTACCGCATTGACCACCTCCACCCTCTCCGGAAGCTCCGCGGGCGCGCCGCTGGTCATCTTCGACGCCGCCACCGCCCAGCTTTTCCTGCTTGGCGAACCAGGCTGGACCTCCATCGGTGTCGCGCTCCGCCCCGGCCAAGACCCTGGTCAGGTGAGCCAGGCGATACAGCGGATGGTGGGCAAGGACTTCAAGGTGCGCACGGCCGCCCAGGTCTCGACGGACGGCGAGAAGGCGCTGGACAGTACCTTCGGCGGGTTCAGCGCGGTGCTGATGATGTTCGCCGCACTGGCCCTGTTCGTCGGGACCTTCCTGATCGTCAACACGTTCTCGATGCTGGTCGCGCAGCGGTCCCGCGAGCTGGCGATGCTGCGAGCCATCGGCGCCTCGCAAGGGCAGGTCACCAGCAGTGTGCTGGCTGAGGCGGTGGTGATCGGCGCGATCGGTTCGACCCTCGGCTTGCTGCTCGGCGCGGGCGTCGCGGCAGCCCTGCAGTTCATCTACCAACAGTTCGATCTGGCGATCCCGAGCGCGAACCTGCAGATCCAGTCGCACACGATCGTCGTGTCGTACCTGGTCGGCATCGGCGTGACGCTCGCCGCTGCCTACCCCGCCGCCCGCCGGGCCGGACGGCTGTCACCCGTCGCCGCGATGCGGGACGACGTCGCCCTGCCGCCGCGCTCGCTGCGGGTCCGGCTGGCGATCGGGTTCTTCCTGCTGCTGATGGCCGCTGCCTGCTATTCCGTCGCGCAGCAGATCCGCGGCCTGCCCGGCGCCATCTTGCTCGGCTTCGGCGCGGGCGTGACCTTGCTCGGCGTGATGCTGACCAGCCCGCTGATCAGCCGGTACGCCGTCCGCGTGCTGATGCTTCCCGCCGGCCGCCGGGCGCCGGTGGTCCTCGGCCGGCAGAACGCGGAGCGCAACCCGCGGCGCACCTCCGCAACCGCCTCCGCGCTGATGATCTCGCTCGCCCTGGTCAGCGGCCTGGTGGTCATCGCCGCATCGGCCAAGGCGTCGATCGACCAGAGCATCGCCGACGCGATCGGCACGTCCGAGCTCGTCGTCAGCGGTGACAGCGGCCATCCGTTCAGCTCCCAGGTCGGCGACCGGATCGCCGGCGTACCGGGGGTGGCCTCGGTCAACCGGGTCCGGATCATGCCGGGGCAGGTCGGTGGGACCGCGCTCCAGGTGAACGGCGTCGACCCGAACGTACTGAACGGTCCGGTCGTGACCAAGGTCGACGCCGGCTCCCCCGCCGGCCTGCAGAACGGCCAGGCCATCCTGCCCACCAATCTGGCGAAGACACTGAACCTGTCGGTCGGCAAGACCTTCGACCTCATCACAGCGACCGGTGCCCACAAGCTCACGGTCGCCGCGGTCATCAAGCCGAACCGCCAGCTCGATGCCGTCGTGCTCGCACTGCCGAAGTTCGGCCAGGTCGGCGGCGGCCCCACCGATTCAACCCTGTACGTCGACCTCAGCGACGGCACCAGCGTCGATCAGGTCCGGCTGGCCCTGCTTGGTCAGCTGCACGACTACCCGTCCGTTCAGGTGCGGGACCAGCAGGCTTACGCGGCCGCGGAGCGTGGCCCGGTCAACGTGGCTCTGGGGGTGGTAGGGATGCTGCTGGCGCTCGCGATCCTGATCGCCGTGCTCGGCATCGTCAACACCCTCGCGCTCGGTGTGGTCGAGCGGACCCGGGAGATCGGCCTGCTGCGCGCGATCGGGATGGACCGTCCCCAGCTGCGCCGGATGCTGCAGGTCGAGTCGATCGCGATCGCATTGCTGGGCGCATTGCTCGGAGTGGCGATCGGTGTGTTGTTCGGGGCGGCCATCCAGTCGGTGATGTCCGACCAGGGCTTGGGCGTCCTGGACATCCCGGTGCTGCAACTGGCGGGCGCGGTCCTCGTCTCGGCCGCCGTCGGTGTACTGGCTGCAGTGTGGCCCTCACGCCGCGCTGCCAAACTCGACGTACTGCGGGCGATCGCCACCGAGTGAACCGATACAGGCACGGGAATCACAGGTAGCCTGCCGGTGTGCCTGGCAGTGTGCAGTCCATAGAGCGGGCGGCGGCTGTGCTGCGATTGCTGGCCGCCGCGCCGAACGGGCTCGGCGTGTCCGACCTGGGCAATGCGCTCGGGCTGGCCAAGCCTACCGTGCACGGCATCCTTCGGACCCTGAACCAGGTGGGGTTCATCGAGCAGGATCACACCGGCGCGCATTATCACCTGAGCACCGCTCTCGGCCGGCTAGGTGACAGCTACCTGGACCCGAACGAACTGCGCAGCATGGCGATCAACTGGGCCGACTCGCTGGCGTCGCGCAGCGGCGAGGTGGTCCGGGTCGTCCGGCTGGTCGACGGCAAGGTCGTCGTGGTGCACCACGTCTTCCGGCCCGACGACAGCGACCAGTACCTCGACGTCGGTACGACGCTGCCGCCGCATGCGTGCGCCCTCGGCAAAGCGGTGCTCGCCTTCGACGCCAGCGGCGCGGCGCATCCCCGCAAGCTCGAGGCCTACACCACCCGGACCATCACCGACCCGGCCCGGCTGGTGGAGGAACTGGCATCGGTGCGGGCCAAGGGCTGGGCCGGTGAGTTCGAGGAGCACACGGTCGAGACAGCGAGCATCGCCGCACCGATCCGGGGACTCGGCGGTCTCGTCGTCGGCGCGGTCGGGATGACGGGCCGGATCGAGCGGATCTGCGACAGCCGGCTGCGGCACCGATCCGACCTGGTCAGCATGGTCCGCGCCACCGCGGAGGCAATCGGCCGCGATCTCCGGGAGGACCGCTGATGGCCGAGCACTACGTCGCCGCCGTCGACCAGGGCACCAACTCCACTCGCTGCATCCTCTTCGATCGCCGCGGCCGGCTCGTCTCGGTCGCCCAGCGCGAGCACAAGCAGCATTTCCCGAAGCCCGGCTGGGTCGAGCACGACGCCGCCGAGATCTGGCGCAACGTGACCCGGGTCGTGCCGGCGGCGATCCGTCAGATCGGCGCCCAGCCGGAACAGGTCGTTGCCATCGGCATCACCAATCAGCGCGAGACCAGCCTGCTGTGGGACCGCCTGACGGGTCAGCCGATCGGCCACGCGGTGGTCTGGCAGGACACGAGGACCGACCGCCTCGTCACTGAACTGGCCGGCGACGTGGGCCCGGACCGGTTCGCCGACCGCTGCGGCCTGCCGCTGACGACGTACTTCTCGGCACCGCGGCTGCGCTGGATGCTCGACCACACCCCCGGACTGCGCGCCCGCGCTGAGCGCGGTGAGGTGTTCTTCGGCACGATGGAGAGCTGGTTGATCTGGAACTTCACCGGCGGTCCGGACGGTGGGCTGCACGCGACCGACGTCACGAACGCCAGTCGGACGATGCTGATGAACATCGAGTCGCTGGAGTGGGACGACGAACTGCTCGCCGCCTTCGACGTACCGCGAGCGGTGCTGCCCGAGATCCGGCCGTCCTCCGGCGTGTTCGCCACCGCCACCCAGGTACTGCCCGGCGTACGGATCGGGGCGGCGCTCGGGGATCAGCAGGCGGCCTTGTTCGGGCAGACCTGCTTCAGCCCCGGCGAGGCGAAGTGCACCTACGGCACGGGCAGTTTCCTGTTGCTGCACACAGGTAAGGAGATCGTCCGCTCGACCCACGGAATGCTGACCACCGTCGCGTATCAGATCGGCTCGGAACCGGCGGCGTACGCGCTGGAAGGGTCGATGGCCGTCACCGGGTCGCTGGTGCAGTGGTTCCGCGACGGGCTCGGGCTGATCCACACCGCGGCCGAGATCGAGACCCTCGCGCGGACCGTGGAGGACAACGGCGGCGCCTATATCGTGCCGGCGTTCTCCGGCTTGTTCGCACCGTACTGGCGGAGCGAGGCCCGCGGCGTGATCGCCGGACTCACCTCGTACATCACCAAGGGACATCTGGCCCGGGCGGTGCTGGAGGCCACCGGCTTCCAGACGCTGGAGGTGGTCAACGCGATGAATGCGGACTCCGGTATCGCGCTCACCGCACTGAAGGTGGACGGTGGCATGACCGCGAACAACCTGCTGATGCAGTTCCTCGCGGATCTGCTCGACGTCCGGGTAGTGCGACCGATGGTGACCGAGACAGTCTCCCTCGGCGCCGCGTACGCCGCCGGGCTGGCGGTCGGCTACTGGCCGGATCTCGAAGGCCTGCGGAGCAACTGGCACCGGGCCGGGCAGTGGGTGCCGCACATGGATCCGGACCGCCGTGCGGCCGAGCTCGCCAACTGGCAAGCCGCCGTCCAGCGCACCTTCGGCTGGATCCGCCCGGACTAGGGAGCCGTCCGTTCGTCATACGCCTGCCTTGATTCCGTGATGGTGACCCGGTGGCGTTCGGCCCAGGCGGTCAGCGACAGCAAGGACTCGTACAGCTCCCGCGCGATCGGCGTGAGCGCATACTCCACCTTGGGTGGAACGGTCGGGTAGACGGTCCTGGTCAGCAGTCCGTCTCGCTCGAGGTTGCGCAGGGTCAGCGTCAGCATCCGCCGGCTGATCCGGTCGATCGAGCGTTCCAGCTCGGTGAACCGGATCGGTCCGCGGGCCACCGAGACGATGATCAGGATGCTCCATTTGCCGGCCACCCGGTCGAGCACCTCGTGCACCGGACACGCCTCCGCCAACACCTGTTCGGGTACATCGGTGTTCCTCTGGGACATCAAAGTGCCTCCTTCCAGCTTCCTTCATGGTCACGGAACATGGCCTTAGTTACAAGTCGTGCACCATGGAAGGAATGATCGATGACCCGGATCGACGCACCGCCCCGCACCTCTCGCTGGGCAGCCCTGGCGGTGCTGTGTGGAGGCGCCTTGATGATCGTGATCGACCAGACGATCGTGAGCGTTGCGCTGCCCTTCATCAAGACCGACCTGGGCTTCTCCGACTCGGGTCTCGCCTGGGTGGTCAATGCCTATGTGACCCCGTTCGGCGGACTACTGTTGCTCGTCGGCCGGCTGGGTGATCTGTTCGGCCGGAAGCGGATGTTCATCTCCGGCATGGCCGTCTTCACCGCGGCCTCACTGGCCTGTGGCCTCGCCACCGCCGCTCCGGCCCTGATAGCGGCCCGCTTCTTCCAGGGCATCGGAGGCGCGATGTCCTCGGCGGTCGTACTCGGCATGCTGGTCCCGCTCTTCCCGCTCGCCGCCGACCGGGCCAAGGCGATCGGGGTCTTCAGCTTCGTCCAGGCTGCCGGCGGATCGCTTGGCTCGCTGCTCGGCGGTGTATTCACCCAAGCGCTCTCCTGGCACTGGATCTTCTTGATCAACCTCCCGATCGGTGTCACAACGGTAGCCCTCGCGTTCCGCCTGCTCGACGCCGACCAAGCGCGAGGGGGCGACCGGTCTGCTGACCTGCTGGGAGGGCTGCTGGTGACCACCGGGCTGATGGCGGCGGTCTACACCCTCGTCAGTACGGCGGACCACGGCTTCGCGTCCGGCCACACCGTCGTCTTCGGAGCAGCGGCGGTCGGCTTGCTGATCGCCTTCGGGGTTCGCGAGGCAAACACAGCCGAGCCCTTGCTGCCACTGCGGATGTTCCGCTCGCGCACCGTCTCCGTGGCCAACCTCACGCAGGCGTTGCTGATCGCCGGGATGTTCGCCTTCCTGTTCTTCGGTGCACTGTTCCTGCAGGAGTCCCTGCAGTACGACGCCCTGCATACCGGGCTCGGCATGATCCCGGTCGCGGTCGCGATCGGCGCGGTCTCCCTCGGACTGTCCGCCCGGCTGAACACGCGGTTCGGGGAGCGACCGATCCTGCTGGCCGGCCTGGCGCTGATCACTCTCGGGCTCGCGCTGCTGGGCCGGGCCCCGATCGACAGCACCTTCGGGGTCGACCTGCTACCGGCGATGCTGCTCATCGGCGTCGGCTTCGGCGCCGCGATGCCGGCCCTGATGGCACTCGGGATGTCCGGCGCGACCGACCAGGACGCCGGGCTCGCAGCGGGCTTGTTCAGCACCAGTCAGCAGATCGGCGGCGCTCTGGGCCTTGCTGTCCTGGCAGCGCTGGCCGCCACCCGGACGGACAAGCTCAGCGCAGCCGGCGAGGCCCAGATCGCCGCGCTCACAGGCGGCTACCACCTCGCCTTCGCGGTGGCCGCCAGCCTCGCGCTGGCCTCGCTGCTGATCGCCGCCGTGATGCTGCCGCGGAACATCTCCAGCGTTTCGAGCCAACCGTGATGGCAAGCGTCGACACGCAGCCCGCTGGTTCAGCGGACCTGGACCGGCACCTGGTCGGTGATCGGCGCGGCATGTGCCTCGGTGATCCCGGCTGCCGCGAGCCGGTCCAGTGTGCGCTCTAGGACGGCGGTGTCCTCCAGCGTCCGGACCTCGGTGATCTTGCCCCAGCGCATCCGGATGAACTGGTGGACGACGTTCTGGTACCGCGTTCCGTCGGCAAGCCCGACGTCCACCGTGACCGCGGTCGCCGCCCGGGTCGACCAGGGCCAGCCCGCCACGATCACGTCGTGCACCTCGAACCGGGTCTCGGGCAGCAGCCGGAAGGCCCGCTCCCACCAGCGCCGCAACGCCTCATGGGTATGCCGCTCGCCGGACAGCGCGTGATCGCCGTAGAAGCGGTAGGTGAAGGTCGGCGCCATCCCGTCCACCATCGACTCCCAATCGCCGGCGCTGATCTTGGCGAACGCCTTGCGAATCTGGGCCGCTACGAACCGGTGGTACATGACGATCTCCCTTCTCGATTGGTGTTCCTCGACACTAGAAGGTGTTAGTTCAATACCGCAACTGACTACGATGGTGAGATGCGGAACAAGAGCTTCGCCCAGATTCACTGCTCCCTCGCCCGGTCCCTTGAGGTGATGGGCGACTGGTGGTCTCCACTGGTGTTGCGCGATCTCTATCTCGGCCTCGACCGCTTCGACCAACTCGTCGCCGACCTGGGAATCTCCCGCAATCTGCTCACCGACCGGCTCGCCACTTTGGTCGACGCCGGCCTGGTCCAGCGGGAGGCATATCAGGACCGCCCGGTGCGCTACGCCTACAACCTCACTGAGGCCGGCCGCGAGCTAGTGCCCGTCCTGCTCGCACTCACTGCGTGGGGCGATCGCTGGGCGACTCCCGAGGACGGCCCACCCATCCGCTTCCGGCACGACACCTGCGGCCACACGACCACACCAACGGTCTGCTGCTCCGAGTGCGGCGACCCCCTTAGCACCTCCACCGTCACCCCTCAGCGAGGTCCCGGCGGCCGCACCGCCCCCGGGACCGCCCTCATCGCCACCGTAGTGACTTCCTAACAGCCGCCTCCTCATCAACGCCCGAAGGATGGTGGCTCCTGCCTCAGAACTGACGCCTCGCAGGTTCGCCATCGCGAGATTGGCCGCTCCGATGAGCTATTCATCCGCGAGGTCTGGGTCCACCTGGCCGAGGCTGAGCTGTGCTCGACCGGTAGTGATCAGCCGGGTTGTCCGCATCAAGCCAGGCCGGCAGCGACACGCGCCTCCTGGTCGTCCGTCCGCACGGGCGTACCAGGGGGCATCACTCAGGGGGCATCACTCTGACGGCGTGGCTAGACGGCCGTGTCGTCGTCGACCGCACCGTCGGCGCTGTCTGCCCTGTCTGCGCTGTCGGCGTTGTCGGCTGTGTCGGGGTCGGTGCCGTCGTCGGTCGAGTGGGTGCGATGTGGGTGCGTTCCGGTGTGGTCAACGCGGAACTTGAACTCGTGCGGGCTGACCCACTCATAGGCGCCGTCGTCGAGTCGGCGGACTATCCAGTCGCCGTGCGTTTTCAGCCTGTGGCTGAACCGGCCCAGGGGGGCCAGGCTCTCGGCGGTGGTTTGCCCCGGTGGGCCATTGGGGTCGTAGGCCACGGTGTGATCCAGGTCGGTCCGCATCGTGGTCTCTGCCGTCCCGTAGACGAATTGTTCGACCGGGTGGATCAGTTTGACTCGTTCGCGGATCCGGTCGGGGATTTCGTACGCGTCGACGCTGACCCGGTCGTTCAGGTCGATGACCGGCTTGACGACGATCTGGTCGTGGCCGAGGAGTTCGCTGAATTGGCTGGCGA
>JAWWPC010000122.1:0-16677 GCA_033851055.1 Kribbellaceae bacterium
ACCAACCCGTCGGCCTCTCGCCGCGCGCGCGGCTCGGATGCCTCCGCCACCACCCAGTCGCCACTCAGCAGCGCCGCCAGCAGCTTCACCGTCGCCGGTCCGGGCATCGCCGACGCCGGCGGGCGGCACGTCGTACAGACCATGCCTCCGGCGGGCGGGCTGAAGGCTCGATGCGGCCCTGGTTCGCCGCACTTCGCACAGTCCCCGAACGATGGTGCGTAACCGGAGATTGCCAACGACCGCAGCAGGAACGAGTCGAGGATCAGCCCCGGTTCGCGCTCGCCGGTAGACAACACCCGCAGGGCGCCCGCCAGCAGCAGATGCTGCTGGGTCGCCGGTTCCTTCTCCTCCACGACCAGCCGGTCGGCCGTCTCCAGCAGGACCGTACCGGTCGTGTACCGCGCGTAGTCGCCGACGATGCCCTCGCCGTACGCCGAGATCGAGACGGCCTGGGTGACCACGTCAAGGGTCCGGCCGGTGGCCAACTGCAGGTCGACGTGGCTGAACGGTTCCAGCCTGGCGCCGAAGCGGGAGGAGGTCCGGCGGACGCCCTTCGCGACGGCGCGGACCTTGCCGTGGGTGCGGGTCAGGAGCGTGGCGATCCGGTCGGCTTCACCCAGTTTCTGAGTGCGCAGCACGATGGCTTCGTCACGGTAGAGCGGCACCTTGCCAGTCTCTCATCCCGGGCAGCCCTCCGAAGGGAACCAGCGCCCTGACCAGAATCCTGTCAGCGGGCCAGATACTCGGCCAACCCGATCGGCGGATGGCCGGTGATGTCCTCCACAGCGCTGCTCACATCGCTCAGCTCACCGCTCGCTATCGCGGCGTACGACGTCACCCAGCCGGCGACCTCCCACGGCAGCGCGCCGTATTGCTCCCGCGAGCGGTAGGCCTCGTCCAGGGTCTCTGCTTCGTACCGGATCGGCCGTGCCCAGGAGGTGCTCAACTGCTCCGCCGCCTCGGTCAGGCTGAACGCCTCCGGCCCGCTCAGGTCGTAGGTCTGACCGGTGTACTTGTCCGCCAGCAGCACCTTGGCTGCTACGTCGGCGACGTCGTCACGACTCACGGCAGCGACCCGGCCGTCGCCCGCCGGTCCGCGGATCACTCCGTCGTCACCGACGAAGCTGGGCACGAAGTCGAGATAGAGGTTGTCGCGCAGGAAGGTGAAGTCCACCCCGCTCGCCCGGATGTGTTCTTCGGTGTACCAGTGATCCCGGGCGAACGTGAACGTCGCCCCCGGCGCGGCACCGGTGAACGACGTGTAGACGATCCGCTGTACGCCGACGGCCACCGCGGCGTCGACCGTTGCCTTGTGCAACGCGATCCTGTCGACGGTCTCGGACGCGCTGACGAGGAACAGCGTCTCGACCCCGTGCAGCGCGTTCAGCAGTGCCGCCTTGTCTCCGTACGACGCTTGGGCCACCTCGGCGAGCTGGAGCTCCGGCGCGCGAGCCGGATCCCGGAGCACCAAGCGCTGCGGGACCTCGGCCGCGGCCAGCCGGCGAGCCACCCGGCCGCCGAGCTGGCCGGTGGCGCCGGTGACACCGATCAGCGGTCCACCATCCCCATCGCACTGGCGGCGTAGCGATCACCTGCGACCGCCTCGGGCGGGAACGCTTGGTCCAACTCGGCCAGTTCCTCCGCGGTGAACGTCACGTCGACGGCGCCCAGGTTCTCGGCGAGGTACTTGCGCCGCTTGGTGCCGGGGATGGGCGCGATGTCGTTGCCCTGCGCAAGCAGCCAGCCGAGCGCCAGCTGGCTGGGTGTGACGTTCTTGGCAGCAGCCAGCTCGCTGACCTTCTCCACCAGATCCAGGTTGCGCTGGAAGTTCTCGCCGGTGAACCGGGGCAGACTCCGGCGCATGTCGTCCGGTGGGAAGTCGTCCGGCGTCTTGAGCTGCCCGGTCAGGAAGCCCCGGCCGAGCGGGCTGAACGGGACGAACCCGATGCCAAGCTCGCGCAGTGTCGGCAGCACGCCGCTCTCCGGATCCCGGGTCCACAGCGACCACTCGCTCTGCACGGCGCTGATCGGATGCACCGCGTGCGCGGCCCGGACCGTGTCACCGGACACCTCGGACAACCCGAGGTAGCGGACCTTGCCGGCTGCGACCTGCTCGGCCATCGCGCCGACTGTCTCCTCGATCGGGACCGCCGGGTCCTTCCGATGCAGATACCAGAGGTCGACGTGGTCCACGCCGAGTCGCTGCAGCGAGGCGTCAATGGCACTGCGTGCGTACTCCGGGCTGCCGTTCACACCCGTGGGCATTGCACCGCCACCTCGGGGCCACTGGAGCCCGAACTTGGTGGCGAGCACAACCTGGTCGCGCCGCTCGGCCAACGCTCGGCCGACCAGTTGCTCGTTCGTGCCCTCGCCGTACACGTCGGCGGTGTCGATGAAGGTGCACCCGGCATCGATCGCGGCATGGATCGTGGCGATCGACTCGGCGTCGTCACCTCGTACGCCGTACGACTGGGACATCCCCATGCAGCCGAGGCCGAGGCAGGAAACGGTCAGTTCTCCGAGGTGGGATTCACGCATACTTCGAACTTACCTGCCCGCCGAGAAGGCCGAACGGGCAGGCCTTACCAACAGCAACCGTCGGATCACCAACGGCGCTGGTCTGGAACTAGGCAATTGTCCGGCGATCTCCTGTCGCGTCGCCCCTCCACTCCGTAAGTCCGCCGTACGCCACCGATCGGTGGCGTACGGCGGCTGGCGGTGGCCAAAGAGATGGATGAAGGCCACCTGACCTGGGTTCGCCACCTCTAGAACACGTGGTTGATGAGCCAGAGGAGTGCAGTCAGGACCGCTATCGCCACGATGATTCTGCTGATGGCCAGCAGTTCCGGGTCGATCCGCTCACGACGTGGCCCGTGCATATGTGGGTCGTAGGGTTCAGCGGCCACGCTGACCTGCCAACGCTCCGGCCAAAGTCGGGGCCTGAGCCGGTGCATCGACCGGCTCCACCGGCTGACCGACGTCGGGTCCCACCAGGACCGGATCGAACTGGATGATCGTGACACCGTGCGGTGCCAACATGTCACGCAAGGCCGATTCGTGCAGCCGGATCCAGTCCTGCTGGGGGCCACACGCAGCCCGCAGCAGGTCCAGGCCGGTGAAGGCGATGCCCACCCGCTGACCTCCTGGGCAACGTCCCCACAGGAGTGACAGTACGTCGTTGGCAGAGGTCGAACGGGTGGGCACGAATAGCGGTATGGAGTCGCTCATAGATTCCCCTTGGCATCGGATACTCACGCCTCCGACGCTAGGTGTGTCCGCACCGCACCACCGGGTTTCCTCACACGTTTCCCACGGCAGAGCGCCGCTTCCGCACGGCGCTCTGACACGTGGCTGAGCAGCTACACCGGAGCGACCTTGCCCAAGTACATGTACATGATCACGAAGTTGTCCGCGTACGGCGCGTTGAGCAGGATCTTGTCGTCGTCGGCCGGGAACTTCGCGACTCGAACCCCCTCGAGAGCCGGGTTGTTGCCGTACCGCTCGAACAGCGGAACCTCGGGCAGCAACTCGTTGTAGGCCAGCGCGGCGGCCGTCACGTTCTTCTTCTGCTCGTCCAGGTTCAGGCCCTGTGCTGACTTCTCCACCACGGCCTGGAGGTCGACGGGCCCCGAGTCGAGCGTCTGCTTGAGCGGGAAGTTCATCCCCTTGCCGCCGGAGTTCGCTGCGATCACGTAGTTGAAGGTGTAGAGGTCCTGGACGAACGCGAAGTACGGGTGCGGGTGCGAGGACGCACCCCAGCCCTGGATCGCCACGTCGAACTTGCCGGCCAGCACGTCTGGGTTGAGCTGCGTGAACGTGATACCACGCTTGGTGATGTTGAAGCCGAACTTGTTCAGCTGATCGGCCGCGTTGGTCGCCGCCGGGTTCCAGTCGGCGAACTCGGTCGGAAACTTGAGGTCGTAGGCAGCGGCTTTGCCGGCCGGCGTCATCCACTTGCCGCCGCTCTGCTTCCACCCCGCGGCCTGCAACAGCGAGGTGGCCTTGTTCAGGTCCTTCTGGTACGTGTTCAACTTCGCCACGTCGGTAGCGGAGATCCAGTCGGGAACAGTGATGTCGGAGAAGCCGGCCATGTACTTGACGGCCTTGCCCGAGTCACCGAGCGAAATGGTGCCGTTCTCGTTGCGATCGATGACATAGGCAATCGCCTGCCGGACTCGCTTGTCGGCGAACTCCGGGTGCGTGGTGTAGTTGAACACCAGCGAGGGACCTGAGTAGACCGGTGGGCGCAGGATCCGGAAACCGTTGGATTCGAAGCCCTTCTCGCTGGCGACCGCGAACCCATGGGTGGCGTAGTCGACGTCCTTGTTCATCACCGTAGCCGTCACGTCCGACGTCTCACCGTTGTAGAGGACCACCTTGGTGAAGGCGATCTTGTCCGCCATCAGGCCCTTGTCATTCTTGACCAAGGTCATCTGGGCGTTGGTGATGTTCTTCGGGTCGTAGTTGAACGGACCCGACACGACCGGATTCTCCGGGCGCAACGTCTGGAAGTCGGCGTTCAGCTTCTTGCCGTCGCCACTGTCGAGGCTGGCCTTGGCCTTCCGCAGCGTCTCGGCCTGGGAAGCAAACTGTCCGTAGACAGAATCGGGCAGGATCGGCGCACGCAGGATGTACCGCTCCAGGACCGTGGACGGCGTACCGATCGTGAACACGACGGTAGTGTCGTCGGAAGCCTTGACGTCAGACAGGAAGGTCCACGACTGCTGGCGCATCAGCCAGTGCAGGTTGAACGTCGAGACGACGTCCTTGCTGGTGAGTGGCTTACCGTCGCTCCAGGTCAGGCCGGGACGAAGCTTGACCGTGTACGTGTTCGCAGTCGCGTCCAGCTTGCTGGACTCCGCGACCAGGTACTCCCACTTCTTGTCCGCCCAGTAGTACATGCCGAAGCTCGGATAGATCAGGTCCAGGTACGGGCTCTGCTGTTGAATACCGTCGGTGACACCGGCCCCGAGGTTGTAGTGGCCCTTCGGTGGAATCTGGTAGGGATAAGCGCCGTGGAATTCCTTGTTCCCGGAACTCCCGCCGGTATTCGGTGTGCTCGGCGAGCACGCCTCGAGCGATCCGATGCCGGCCACGCCAGCCCCGGCGATACCGAACAACTGCAGGACGTTCCGCCGCGAGATTGCGTTCGTCTCCGGGCTTGCACCTGCACCTGACTCGTGCTTGTGGGTGGGACTCATCCATGGTCCTTTCCTGGTTCCGACTACGCGCACCGCGTGGTCAGGAGTTGCATAATGGGCAGTTCAGAATTCCTATCTATTTGCCGATCTTGGAACTCACTGATTGGTCGAGCCGTAGAACATCAATGCGTATCGTCCTCACGTTTCGTGCCGCGCCGCATCAGCAGCGCGGCGGCGACGACGAGCAAGCCCAGGAACAGGCCGATGCACAGGGTGAACAAGGTGATGACGAACTCCGGCGTGCCCGGCGTCAGCGTGAGCAGCAGGATCCCGCTGGCAACCACCAGGAAAGCTGCCCAACCGAGCGCGACCCGGCCGACGGCGGGCGGCATCAGGCCACCGACTCATTCGATCCACCCCCACCGGCGCCATCCCGGGCGACCACGTGACAGGCAGCCGACTGCTTCGATCGCACCTCGACCAGCGCGGGCACGTCACCGTCGCACAGGCCGGGCTCGAACATGCCGCAGCGGGGATGGAACGAGCACCCGGGCGGTAGGTGCGTCAGGCTCGGGAGCTCCATGCTCCGCAGCGATCCCATCCCCTTGGTCTTGGTCAGGTCGGGGTCGGGTTCGGGAATCGCGTCGATCAGCGCCCGGGTGTAGGGGTGCGTCGGCGAATTGATGATCTGCCGGGTCGGACCGAACTCGACGATCCGGCCCAGATACATCACGGCAGTCTTGCCGTGCCAGCCGAAATACTTGGCGATCGCGAGGTCGTGGGTGATGAACAGGAAACCGACACCCAACTGGTCGCGGAGCCGACCGAGCATCGCCAGCATGCTGATCCGGATCGACACGTCCAGCATCGAGGTGGATTCGTCCGCGATGATGATCTTCGGATCAAGGGTCAGGGCCCGGGCGATCGACGCCCGTTGCCGCTGACCGCCGGACAGTTGGTGCGGATACTTCTGCAGGAAGCTCTCCGGCGGAGTCAGATCCACCTCCGACAACAGCTGACTCGCCCGCTCCGCCGCGTCCTTCGAACCCTTGGCCACCCGGTGCTTGAGCAATGGCGCGCTGAGCATCTGCAGGACCGTCCGGGTCGGATTGAGCGAGGCGTACGGATCCTGGTGGACGTACTGCACGCTGCGGCGGAAGGCCTTGAACTCGTTCTTGTTCATCGACCAGATGTCTTTGCCGCCGAAGGCGACCCGCCCTCCGCTCGGGCGTGCCAGGCCTGCCGCCATCCGGGCCGCGGTGGTCTTGCCCGACCCGCTCTCGCCCACCAGGCAGAGCACCTCGCCGGGATTGATGGACAGGTTGACGTCGTCGACGGCGCGGATCGGCCCGGCGTTGGTGTTGAACACCTGGCTGACACCCGCGAGGGTCATCAGCGGCGTACTCACCACGGGAATCGGCGTCGCGGGGGTATCGGTGGAGGTCATCAGGCGGTCTCCTGTCCGCTAGCGCTCGGGTCGACGGCGGGTACGGACCGATCGAGGTGCACCTGGTCGGAGTGCAGACAAGCGACCTCGTGGCCAGCACCGGGCTGGTCGGTCACCGGCAGGAGCGACGGGTCGACCTGCTCGCACTGCTCGTCGGCGAACTTGCAGCGCGGGTGGAACGAGCAGCCGGACGGGAGGTCGGCCAGGCTCGGAGGCCCGCCGGGTATCGACTCGAGATCGGGCAGCTCACCGACGATCGGCGGGACCGCCTTGATCAGGCCGAGCGAGTACGGATGCCGGGGGCGGTAGAAGATGTCACGAACACCCCCGGTCTCGACGATCCGGCCGGCGTACATGGTGGCAACGCGGTCAGCGAGTTCGGCGGCCAGCGACAGGTCGTGAGAGATGAAGATCATCGAGAAGCCGAGGCGTTCGCGGACCTCGTGCAGTACGTCGACAACCGATCGCTGGGTGAGGATGTCCAGCGCGGTGGTCGGTTCGTCGAGGATCAGCACCTCCGGGTCGAGCAGCAGGCTCATCGCGATGAGCACCCGCTGGCGCATGCCGCCGGAGAGTTCATGGGGGTAGCTGTCGAGCACCCGGCTCGGTTCCAGCCGCACCAGCCGCAGCAGTTCGCCGGAGCGTTCCTCGATCTCCTTGCGGGACGCGCGGGTGTGCGCGCGCATCGTGTCCAGCATGTGACCGCGGATCTTCATCACGGGGTTGAACGCGTTCATCGCACCCTGGAAGACCATCGCCGCGTCGTTCCACCGGAATTCACGCAGATCGCGTCCGTCAAGCCCGAGTACGTCGACCACCGTGCCGTCCTGGCGCCGGAAGGTCACGCTGCCGGTGGCTCGCCCGAGCTTCGGCAGCAGCCGCAGCAGGCCGAGTCCGAACGTCGTCTTGCCGCAGCCACTCTCACCGACCAAGGCCAGGCTCTCTCCTGGGTACAGGTCCAGGTCGATACCGCGGACAGCCGTCACGGTGCCGCCAGCCCCCGTCCGGTACTCGACCACGAAGTCGCGCACAGACAGCAACGGGTCACCTTCGCCACCGCGGGCGGCGCGCGTGATTCCGGGAGATGTCGTCGTCATGGCGGTCACCGGTCCCGGAGGCGCGGGTTGAGGATCTCTTCGAGCGATCTGGTCATCATCACCAGTCCGAGCAATAGGAGCACGATGGCCACGACAGGGCTGAGGATGAATCCCAGGCTGGCGTCGTTGAAGATCGCTCCCGCGATCCAGGCACGGTTGAGCATGATGCCCCAGTTGGAGCCGGTCAGCGGCGCCAGCCCCAGCAGGTAGAGCCCGACCAGCTGGTAGATCGCGTTGGTGACACCGATCATGAAGTTCATCAGGATGAAGCTGGCCATGTTGGGCAGGATCTCCACGAACACCACGCGTGCCGTGCCCAGGTCGAGCAGCCTCGCTGCCTCGACGAACTCTCGCTCCTTGAGCGAGAGGACCTGGGAACGCACAGCTCGGGTGAGCACCGGCCAGGACAGACCGCCGACCAGCAGGGCGAGCACAACCGGCGAATCGAGCTTGACCAACGAACCGAGCACCGCCAGCAGCACGATCTGCGGGATGGTGAGGACGACGTCCGCAAGGGTGACGACGGCCGAGTCGACCGCTCCGCCCAGATAGGCGGCCAGCGACCCGAAGATGATCGCGATCACCGTCGAGATCGCCGCGGCGAAGAAGCCGATGAAGATGACCGCCCGGCCTCCGTCGATCATCTGGATGAGGACATCCTTGCCCTCGTTGTCCGTGCCCATCAGGTGGCCCGGCGACCCGAACGGCAGCAGGATCGACCTGACGTCGGGACTCACCGAGGGGGTGAAGAACGGCCCGATCGCCGTGATCGCCACCAGCAGCGCAACGATGATGAACCCGATGAACCCGGACGGGCTGCGCCGCAACGAGCTGATGATGCCGGAGAAGCGGGAGACGCTCGTCGTTCCGATCGCTGCGACAGCGCCTGCGGTGGTAGCCGTGTCAGCCATCTGCCGTCACCCCTTCGCCTTGCTACCGATGCGGATCCGCGGATCCAGCCGGCTGTAGAGGACATCGGCAAGGAAGTTGGCCAGCACCACCGAGAGGGTGATGACCAGGAAAATCCCTTGCAGGACGGGGTAGTCACGGCCGGACACCGCGTTGTAGAGGCTGTAACCGATCCCCTGGTAGCCAAAGATCTTCTCGACGAAGATCGAGCCGCCGACGACGAAGCCGAGCGAAACCGCGAGCTGACTGAACATCGGGAGAACGGCGTTGCGGCCGACATACCCGAGCCGGATCTTCGCGTCGGTCAGCCCCCGAGCCCGGGCGACGGTGACGTAGTCCTCGCCGAGCGTCTCGACGGTCGACGACTTCATCACCAGCGCCCAGGAACCGACTGTCGTCAAGACGTACGCAAGGATCGGTAGCGTGGCGTGGTAGAGCGCGTCGTTGAGAAAGCTCAGGCTGAACTCGGGTTTGACACCGGGCGAGTAGGAGCCGCGGATCGTGGTGAGGTTGAAGATCTGCAGCTTCACACCGAGGAAGACGACGATGACGATCGCCAGCAGGTAGTTGGGGATCGCATGCAGCAGCGATCCGATCGAGGTCAGGACGTGGTCGATCCAGCTCTCCCGGCGATAGGCCATCAGCATTCCGGCAAGGATGCCGATGGTGAAGCTGAGGATCGTGGCGATGCCGACCGAGAAGAGCGTCCAGGGCAGGTAGATCTTGATGACCTCGGCCACTGAGGTGCCGGGTGAGAGCAGCGATGTGCCGAAGTCGCCGTGCAGGATGTTCACCAGATAGTTGGCGTACTGCTGGATCATCGGCTGGTTGGGATCCAGCGAGAAGAGGCTGCGGGCCTGTGCGGCCGCGTCGGCATAGGAGGCGCCGGTCAGCGCGATCTGCGACTGGATGTACTGGTCGACCGGGTTGCCCGGCAACAGCCGGACCAGGAAGAACGTGAGCGTCGAAACCAGGTAGACCGTCAGGACGGCCTTGGCGACACGTCGTACCAGCCAGGCATTGGTGAATCGTCGGACGAGCGACGGTTCCGGTTCGCTGGTCGGGCTTTCAACCGGCGTTGAGTCCGATATCCCGAGCGCATCGCTCACAACTCACCTCCACGGGCATTCCCACGGGCAGAAAGGCGGAACGGAGGACCCGGTTGACCGGCTCCAGCAAGCCGAGAGTAGTTTCGCGGCCACCCCGAGCGCCTCCTCTTGCCGTAACATATTGGTTAAGACTTCTTGATTAAGACTGCTCGGACGTGCGGATATTGACGCTAGTTTGAGCATGGTTGCTGACTTCGTCAACAACCTGGCCCCGGCGATACGGCAGCGCCATCTGCGCGCAGCCGGGCATGACCAGACCAGCTGACACGTTTACTCAGGCCTCCGACAGCCCGGTCGATTCATCGCCTTGCGATCGCACGCCGTACGGCGCGGATGGTCAGAACGCGATCAGCAGCGGCGATGCAGGCAGACCATCGGCCAGGACCTGCCGCAGCAGAACGGGCAGGTCGCGCGGCGAGAACACCTCTTGTCCATGTTGTGCATGGGCGAGGAGAAGTTCCTCGAGCGTCCACCAACGATGCCCGGTGATGTTCTCGACCAGCAGTTCTGCCTCGCTCGTGGGACCTCCCGGTGTGAACCGCTCCACCCGGACCAAGAAGTAATCGTTGATCACGCCGTCGTACCCGGGAGCGAAGTCTTCGCCGATCACCACCTGGTGCCACAGCTGCGGCAGGAGTCCGGTTGGCTTCAGCCCGAGCTCCTCGTCCAGTTCGCTTCCACACCCCCGCCCGGAGCCAGCCAGAACTGAAGGTGCGGCAGCTCGCAGTGCAGCAGGAAGATCCGGTCGTCAGCGTCGAGGACGACTGCTCGGGCGCCGTGTCGCAGGTTGGGTGCGGTCACAGGCCGAGCTGGATCGGCTTGGCGGGTGGGCCGTGCTGGAGCAGGTCCCGGAGCAACTGAGGCAGCGCTCGGGGCGCGAGCAGCTCCGGGCCCCGGTGGGCCAGCAATTCTTCGAGCGTCCACCAGCGGTGGCCGTAGACTCCCTCGGCTCGGAGCTCCTCGTCGCTCATCGTGCCATTCGCCGTCAGGGAGTCGACGCGGATCAGGAAGTAGTCGTTGACCACGCCTTCGTACCCGGCCGCGTGGCCTTCGGCAACGACCTCCTGGTGCCACAGGTGCGGCGGATCGGCCGGCGGCTGCAGACCGACCTCCTCGCTGAGCTCACGAACCAGGCCTTCCTGGACAGACTCGCCCGGCTCGATACCGCCGCCCGGGGTGGCCCATAATTTGGTCCCGTCCGAGAACTCGAAGCGCACCAGCAGCAGCCGATCAGCCCGATCGAGTACGACGCCGCGCGCCGCCGGCCGCAGCCTGGGCTGGTTCGCGTCAGGCTGTGACGCGATGGTCAACTCGCACTCGTGGAGTTGCTCGACGGCCCGGAAACCGAACCTGGCGTTGACCTTCTGCATCGCGTCGTTGCTCTCGGCGGTCCACGTGTGCAGCCAGCGCTGATCCACCCGGTGCTTGGCCAACTGATCGAGGTTCGCCAACTTCAACTGAGTGCCGAGGTTGCGACCCCGGTGCTCACGTAGCACCAGCGTGTCATCCTGCTGGGCATGATCGGGATCCGTTCGGGGCAGATAGATCAAGGTGTAACCGGCCGGTTGACCGTCGGCCGCGTGCACCATGGTGACCAAGGCCAGGTAGTTCAGATCCGTCCGCTCCTCGGTCTCGCGGAGCCGGTCGACGTCCCAGACCGTCGAGTCAGTGGTCATCCCGCCGGTCGGGGCATCCCGCGCCATCGCCGTGTGCAAGTCGGCGTACTCCTGCAGGTGCTGCTCCGGGCACTGACCTGTCCAGGAGGTCAGGCGATATCCCTCCAGCGGAGGCGTCTGCCGGCGGATCTCCCGCAGCACCCGTTCGTCGTACGGGAGAGGCACGACGAGGTGATCCTCGACGTTCTCGATGCTGAAGCCGAGCTTGGCCGCAAAGATGCTGCCCGGCCAACTTTCCGCGGTGAATCCGGCCGGCACGCTGATCTCGGTCTGGAAGATGGTCCGCCCCTCCACCGCGGCACGGGCCTTCGCCCAGTCCCACAGCGCCGTACCGGCTCCGCGCCGTCGCTCGGCCGGCGGTACGTCGATCTCGACCTCGACCGAGTCAAGGTTGTCCAGCAGCCGGAACTCGAACAGCATCGCCCCGACGATCAGGTCGCCGTCGAACGCCGCGACCGGGATCCGGGTCTTGAGCGTCCCAGGGTTGCGCAGCGAGTACGAGAGCGTCTGATGGCTGACCACCATCGCCGCCGGCCGGTCCGCGGTGACCGCTTCGCGTAGCGCGGCGTACCAGGCGTCGAAGAGCGGCTCGTCGGACGGATCGATCTCGCGCGCGGTGATCACCTGCCGAGCCAATCAGCTACCAGGCCACCGCACCACGGGTTTTCCACTTGTACGCCGGACCCAGGCCGACGGTAGGCGTCGCTCGATCACCTGGCCTAGCCACTCATCCCCGAACCGCCCAGGGGCCTTCGCCGGTGATCTTCTCCGGGGTCACCCGCGCGATCACCGCAGTATGGGAGTGTCGGTTCTCGAACGGGTAGTCCTTGCCGAGGTACCGGTGGGACTGCTTGTCCATCAGCTCGGTGTACTCCGCCCGGATGTCCGGCCCTTCCAGTTCCACGGTGCCGCGGATGACCAGGTACTGCGCGAGGCCGCGCTTGCTCGGCTGGTCGTCCTGGACCACCAGCGTGACCCGGGGATCTCGGCGCAGGTTCCCCGTCTTGCGCTGGTACCCCTCCATCCCGATGAGTAGCTGGTCACCGTCTCGTTCTGCCCAGACGAGGGACGCCTGGGGCGAACCGTCCGCGTCCACCGTGACGAGGACGACGTGCTTGTCGGTGTCGAACAGCCTGTGCGTGCTTTCCGGCAACGGTACCGCTGGCATAGCCGGTCCTCCCTGATTCTGCGACGGAAGTGATGTCGGCAAGACGTTAGTCAGCCCAACGGGAACCGCTGGGTACCCTTGGGCACCGTGGACGGGATCGGTGGCGGTGACGTTTTCCTGGCGGACTGCCCGGCTCGGCTCGCGGTCGAGGTGATCGCCGACAAGTGGTCGGTGGTGGTGCTCTACGGGCTCAGCGAGGGACCTCGACGGCACGGTGAGCTAGTGGCGCTGATCGGCGGGATCTCGAAGAAGGTCCTCACCCAGACGCTGCGCCGGCTGCAGACCAACGGCCTGGTCACGCGGCAGGACTTCGGCGGCGTGCCACCCCGGGTCGAGTACGACCTGACGGAACTCGGCAAGACGCTGATGGAGCCGATCCGCATGCTGACCACCTGGGCGGCGGACAACGGAGAAGCCGTGCTCGCCGCTCAGGAGGGCGTCTAGGGTCCTGGATTCGGCGGTGCAGGTGTCGTCGGAGTATCGGCGGGCGTGACCGCGGCCGACGGGCAGGACACCGACGTTGGCGTCCCGCCCGCCTGGCCTCCTGCCTGGGCGTCAAACCACAGCCGGCGAGCCCGAGAGCTGGTCCGGGGTCAGCGGGTGGCGCGGTTGATCGCGGAAACGACTGCCTTGAGCGATGCGGTGAGGATGTTGGCGTCCCGGCCGACTCCCCAGAACACTTCGTCCCCGACCTCGCACTCGACGTACGCCGCGGCGAGTGCGTCACCGCCGGCTGAGAGAGCGTGCTCGTGGTAGTCCAGCACCCGGACGTCGTGCTTCAGCGGCTTGATCGCATCGACGAAGGCCGAGACCGGACCATTGCCCTCGCCAACGAGTTCGTGCGGTACGCCGCCGGAGTAGACCTGCACGCGAAGGGCATCGTTTTGTCCCTCGGTGGACGAGCTCTGGACCGACAGCAGCGAGAGCTTGCCGGCGGCCAGGTACTCGTTCGAGAAGATCTCCCACATCTCGTCACGCCCGACCTCGCCGCCCTCGGCGTCGGTGTGCTGCTGGATCACCCGGCTGAACTCGATCTGCAGCCTGCGCGGGAGGTCGAGCCGGTGCTCCGACTTCATCATGTACGCGACGCCACCCTTGCCGGACTGGGAGTTGACCCGGATGACGGCCTCGTAGCTGCGGCCGACGTCCTTCGGATCGATCGGCAGGTACGGCGCCTCCCAGGCGATCTCGCTGACCGGCTTGCCCTCGGCAACGGCTTGCTTGTCCAGCGCCTCCAGGCCCTTCTTGATCGCGTCCTGGTGCGAGCCGGAGAAGGCGGTGTAGACCAGGTCACCCGCGTACGGCTGGCGCTCGGGCACGCGCATCTGGGTGCAGTACTCGACGGTCCGGCGGATCTCGTCGATGTCGGAGAAGTCGATCTGCGGGTCGATGCCCTGGCCGAACAGGTTCATCCCCAGCGTGACCAGGTCGACGTTGCCGGTCCGCTCGCCGTGGCCGAAGAGGCAGCCCTCGACCCGGTCTGCCCCCGCCATCAGGGCCAGCTCGGTGGCGGCGACCGCCGTACCGCGGTCGTTGTGCGGGTGCAGGCTGATCGCGCTGTGCTCGCGGCGGGTCAGGTTCCGGCCGAACCACTCGATCTGGTCGGCGTACACGTTCGGCGTGGACATCTCGACGGTGGCGGGCAGGTTCAGGATGATCTCGCGCCCCTCGCCCGGCTGCCAGACGTCACTGACCGCTTCGCAGACCTCGAGGGCGAACTCCAGTTCGGTGGCTGTGAAGATCTCCGGACTGTATTGATAGCCGAACTCGCAGTCGCCGAGGACATCGTCGGCGTACTTCATCACCGTCTCGGTCCCCCGGACGGCGATGTTGCGGCACTCCTCCTTGTCGACGCCGAAGACGACCCGGCGGAACAGCGGCGCGGTCGCGTTGTAAAGGTGGATCGTTGCCTTCGGGCTGCCCTCCAGCGACTGCACGGTCCGCTCGATCAGCTCGTCCCGGGCCTGGGTCAGCACCGAGATGGTGACGTCCGCCGGGATCGCGTCGCCCTCGATCAGGCTCCGGACGAAGTCGAAGTCGTACTGGCTGGCGCTCGGGAAGCCGACCTCGATCTCCTTGTAGCCCATCTTCACCAGCAGGTCGAACATCCGCCGCTTGCGGGCCGGCGACATCGGCTCGACCAGCGCCTGGTTGCCGTCGCGCAGGTCGGTGGACAGCCAGCGCGGGGTCCGGTCCACGGATTTCGCGGGCCAGGTCCGGTCCGGCAGGTCGATCGGCGGGAACGCACGGTAGCGCCCGATCGGCATACCTGAGGTCTGTTGAACGGGCTTGGGCTGATTCTTGGGTGACATCTTGCGGGTTCTCCTCGCGGGAAGCGGTACCAGGGTCAGGAACGACCGGCGTACGACGAGACTCCGCGGCGAGGGAACCGGCCTACGTCAGGCCTCGCCGCGGCAGCGAAGGAGAAGAACCCGGTGCCACATGATGAACACCATCCTAAGCGTGCCACATCCGGCCCCGGAACCCAGGGTCCCGCTCCGCGAGACCCACCCGTTCGTCGGGCCGTTGTGACACGGCGCGTCGTCACTCGTCGGCCCCTCTGATCATGCAGTGCCGAGCTCAACCACTTTTGAAATCCCTACCGTGTAGACATGAACACACGAGACGACCTGCTGGCACTGCTC
This sequence comes from Kribbellaceae bacterium, assembly GCA_033851055.1. GTDB lineage: Bacteria > Actinomycetota > Actinomycetes > Propionibacteriales > Kribbellaceae > Kribbella. The sequence continues at coordinate 15,193 of JAWWPC010000122.1, forward strand.
GGCGACCACGGTCAGGGCGTGCTGGTCACCCTCAAACGGGACGGACGGCCGCAGCTGTCGAACGTCGGCTACGCGTACGACGGCAGCCGCGTGCGGGCCTCGATCACCGACGACCGGGCGAAGACGAAGAACCTCCGCCGGGACCCGCGCGCGAGCCTGTATGTGAACGCCAAGAACGGCCGGGCCTACGTCGTGGTCGAGGGCACAGCCGCCCTCAGCCCTGTGGCCGAGGGCGTCGACGACGACACAGTGGAGGCGTTGATCGAGCTGTACCGCGCGATCGCCGGCGAGCACCCTGACTGGGACGACTTCCGCACCGCGATGGTGCGCGAGAAGCGGCTCGTCCTGAGCATGCAGGTGGAGCACGCCTACGGGATGGCCTAACACCTCGTCCGGCCGGTCACCGGTCGTCATCACTCGCTGACCGGGTCCTGGCCGGCCGCTGGCGGGTGGGCGAATTTGTCAACTTGCGCGATGTGCAGCACGGGCACGCGATGCCATGCTGGAATTCTGACTGTTCACGACCGGAAGGCAGAGGGATGACGGGCGACGTCCCGGCTCGCGTGCAGATGGGCGCCACACTGGGCTTCCACATCATCCTCGCCTGCATCGGGATCGCGTTCCCGACCATCATGCTGCTCGCGGAGTACATCGGTCTCAAGCGTTCCAACCCGGTGGCGATGCTGCTTGCCCGGCGCTGGTCACAGGCGCTTGGCGTCCTCGTTGCTGTCGGCGCAGTGACCGGAACCGTGTTGTCCTTCGAGATGGGCCTGCTGTGGCCTGGCTTGATGCGCCAGTACGGCGAGGTACTAGGGCTGCCTTTCGGGTTCGAGGGGGTGTTCTTCCTCCTTGAAGCCGTGTTCACCGCCATCTACATCTATGGCTGGGGTCGCCTCAGCGGCTGGAAGCACTTCTGGACGGGTGTGCCGATCGCTGTCAGCGGGATCGGCGGCGCGATGTCGGTCGTCGCCGTCAACTCCTGGATGAACCACCCGGCCGGTTTCCAACTCGTCAACGGCCGCGTTACCCAGGTCGAACCGTGGAAAGTTTTCTTCAATCCCGCATCGGCCTACGAAACTCCGCACATGCTCCTGGCCGCTTACATGGTCTCCGGATTTCTTGTGGCCTCGATCTATGCGGTCGGCTTCCTGCGCGGACGACGCGACCGCTACCACCGGACCGGATTCGCGATCCCCTTTACGGTGGCTGCAGTCCTCACTCCTGTTCAGCTAGTCATCGGCGACACAGCGGCCCGGGCAATCGCGGCTGACCAGCCGATCAAGTTCGCGGCAATGGAGTACGTCAGCACTACCTCCACCCATGTTTCGGAGTACCTCGGCGGCATCTACTACAACGGGCGGGTCTACGGCGGCATTCGCATACCGAACATGGACTCGCTGCTGGTGGGGTTCTCCCCGAGTACCAGGGTCATCGGGCTGGACAGCGTGCCGGCAAGTCTTCGGCCACCGTCGCCGACAACGCTTC
>JAWWPC010000130.1:0-49620 GCA_033851055.1 Kribbellaceae bacterium
AATCGCTTGAGTAGGGCCGGCAGGTGTTCTGCTGCGGAAGCCGCCCCGGTGGACCCCCTGGCCGAACCGGCCAGGGTTACCGCTCGAACTTGGGAGGATTACACCCCAGGCGAGGCCGGTTAACCTCCCCCAACTCAGCGACGATCCCCTCCCAGTCGCGTCCAACGGTTTCCAGTCGGTCACCGACATCTCGTGCGCCCGGATCGAAGAAGCAGGCCGCGCGTCGCGGCGCCGAGTTCTTCGCCATGGTCCCTGCGCGGAAACCCGAGTGATTCGTCCGCCCTGGTGATCGCTCTCAACCACGCCTGAGCAATGCTGTCTGTATGAGCTGGGCTATCTATGCATTGCGAGGACCGGGAGGCGTGCGCCGCCTCGAGGACATTCCTGACGATTACGCGCCGCCTCCACTCGGTACCGCCGATGAGGTGGTGGCAAGGGTTCGCGAGGTCGCGCCGGACGTCGATGCCTCCACGACGTCCTGGCTGAGGCTGACCGGTCCGGACCATGACGTCGAAATGACGATCGGCAAGGGCGTGCAGGTCCACGACGTCACGTTCTACATCAACGGCGGCGAGGGCTCGATCCCGCTCATCATGAACATCAGCAGCAACCTCGGCGTGACGCCGTACGACACCGAGTCCGGCAACTTCCTCACCGAGGAGTCGAGGCCGCCCGTGCCGCCGCCGCTCACCGAGGAAGAGATCAAGGACGCCAAGCCCAAGTGGTGGAAGTTCGGCCGACGCTGATCGTCACACCGGGCGAGTTCCAGTCAGTACGCCGACCTTGTCGATGCGGTGCTCCGGGTTGCCCAGCGCGTCGTGCCAGTAGTTGCCCTTGGCATGATCCTCGGGAGTCGCACACGTCGACAGCGTGATCATCGCCCGCGTCGGGCCCTCGCCCGGTCGGCCCGGCACGGGTGCGTTCTGCCGGGTCAGGTCTGCGGGCTTGCGGAACGAGATCGTCATGGTCTCGGTCACGACGTAGTCGTAGACGATCCCGCCCGACGTGATCAGGATGTGCTCGCCGTTCCGCAGTTCCGGCAGTCGCCCGAACGGCCGCCCGTGCGCCGTACGGTGTCCGGTGATGATGAAGTTTCCGAGCTGACCGGGCCCGACGCCTCCGCGCGGACCCCGGGGGCTGGCAGCCACCCCTCGGTCCTGGATTATCGTGCCCGCCCGGTCGTCTGCGGTCCCGTTGTAGGGAACGACCCGCAACCCGGCGACGCCGATCGCGGGAATGCCCAAGGTCACCGCGGTCGTGGTCGTCGTGCGGGCCGGTGTGGGCACCGGGGTCTTCACTGGTGGCACCGCCGGTTTCGTCGTGACGACTACTTTCGGCTTTGGCGTTGGCTCTGTACGTGTGCCGCTGATCGTCTCACCGACGTCCGAACAGCCGACGACGGCAGCGGCCAGCGCCGACGCAACAAGCACCACAGCCACCCGGCCAACCATCTTCGAAAGATAGCTTGCCAATCAAGGCTCAGAACACTACGCGGGGCATGCTCCTCACCAGGGGGTTTCAAGACCCGCTACTAGCTAGCGGGTTTGCGCGGGCCTACTGTCAGGACGACAGAACCTCCAGGGGAAGGGAAGATCATGGTCTCCGTAGGACTCGTGGTGAAGTTGGTCGCCAAACCGGACACCCAGGACGAGGTGGCCGAGTTCCTCGCCGGCGCGCTCGCCCTCGCGAACGAGGAGCCAGGCACCGAGGTCTGGATGGCGCTGCGGACCGACCAGTCCACCTTCTGGATCGTCGACGCCTTCCCCGGCGACACCGAGCGGCAAGCCCACCTGAACGGGCCTATCGCCGCCGCCCTGATGAAGAACGCCGACCGCCTGCTCAGTGTGCCGCCTGAGATCAACCCGGCCGACGTCCTCGCCATCAAGTAATTCCTCCGTGCAAGCTCGGTATCGGAGGCAAGCGCCCATCGGTGCGGCGGGCGGGGGCACGGCAAGATCACTCTGAGCCGGTGATCGGCACCGTGGGCCGGATCTCCACCGTGGAATCCGGTACGACGGTCACGTCGATCAGGTCGTCGCCATACCGAACCGTGGTGCTGGCAAGCTCAGACGACGTAAAGGCAAGCTCAGACGACCTAATCAGGGCGCTCTCCAGACGGCCTTCCCGCCAGGTGACGTCAACGATGAAGCCGCCACGTGCTCGGAGACCGCGAACGGTTCCCTCGGTCCAGGTGGCCGGAAGGGCTGGCAACAGCTCGATCTCCTCGTTTGTGGACTGGACGAGCATCTCGGCGACTCCGGCCGATCCGCCTGCGTTGCCGTCGAACGAGTAGATGTTCTGCTCGGCTCCAGCGATCCCGCCGGCGGAGTAGGACAGCAAGTTGTGCTCGCTGGCATCGCCGATCAGGTTCCGCAGGTGCTGCAGCGCGAGATCACCCTTCAGCAACCGGGCGTAGTACACGACGAAGTTCGCCTCGACCCACTCTGTCTGCTCCCAACCCTCAGCGCTCTGCCGGCGCTGGATGGTGACCTCGGCCGCCCTGGCCAGCTCGGGGTTGTCTCGTGGGGTGATCTGCCGTTCCGGGTAGAGCGCGATCAGGTGGGTGGTGTGGCGGTGGCTGGGGACGGCCTCGTCGAAATCGACCAGCCACTCCTGCAACTGGCCGTGCTTGCCGATCTGGAACGGCGTCAGCTTCTCCCGCGCCTGCTGGAGTTGCTGCCGGAGCGCCTCGTCGATGCCGAGAAGCTCGGAGGCCTCGACGCAGATCCTGAAGAGGGCTTCGACTAGTACCCGGTCACAGGTGGCGCCCATCGAGATCGAGCACTGCTCACCGTCGGGTGAGCGGTACCAGTTCTCGGGGGAGTCGGACGGACCACTGACCAGCCAGCCGTTGGTGGGCTCCTCCACCAGATAGGACAAGAAAAAGCGGGCTGCGTCTCGGAGCACCGGATAAGCCTCCTCCGCAAGAAACCCCAGGTTGCGGTTGTACTCGAAGTGTTCCCAGAGCTGCAGCGAGATCCAGATCCCGCTGGTCACGTGCAGACCCCAGCCGAGTCCCGAACCGGGAGCGGAGTATCCCCAGGCGTTGGTGACGGTGTGGGACACCCAGCCTGGAGCGCCGTACATCTCAGCCGCTGTTCTCCGGCCGCTTTCGCGCAAGCCGTTGATGAATCGGAACAACGGGTACTGGCACTCGGCGAGGCCCGTGATCTCTGCTGCCCAGTAGTTCTGTTGAGTGTTGATGTCGAGGTGGAAGTCGTTGCTCCAGGGCGCGCTGCTGGCGCGACCGTCGTTCCAGAGTCCCTGCAGGGCAAGGGGAAGCGGCGAATCCTCGCGAGACCCTGCGATCGTCAGGTAGCGGCCGTACTGAAAGTACAAGGCCAACAGCTCGGGATCCTCGCCGCCCTTCGCCAGCAGAGCCCGGCGCTCGTCGGTCGGCAATGCGCGCACCGAGTCGTCACTTCGGCCGAGGTCGAGCTGGACCCGGTTGATCAGCGGCACGTAATCCTCGGCATGGCGCAGCAGCAACCCGTCGTAGCTGAGCGAAGAAGCGGCGTACTCGATCCTGGCACTCGGCCGGTCCGCACGAGTCTCGCCACCCCAACTGGTCCCGGCCGCGATGAGCACGATGGCGGTGGTCGCGTTCTCGACCAGCAGGTGGTCGGCACCCGCTTGAATGTTGCCGTCCTCCGAGACGGCTCGGGCGCGTACGTCGAAAGCGGTCCCCTGCCGGCCGTTGCTGTGCAACTCCTCGAAAGCATGGCCCTGGAGGATCACAGTATGTCCGTCGGTCGAGGTCTCAGCAGGGACGACGCCATCGCTGAAGGAGACCTTGAAGCCGAGAGCACCCGGAGTGCTGCTCTCCAGCCGGACGACGATCAGGTCGTCGGTGTGCGAGGCGAACACTTCCCGGGTGAAGGTGATCCCGTTGCGGCGGAACTCGGTCCGCACCATCGCCAGCTTGAGATCGAGCGAGCGGGTGTAATCCGTCGTCTCACCCTCGGCAGTGAACTCGATCTGTAGTTCGGGCAGCGGCACATTGGTACCGAACGACGTCGGCCGGCCGAGCAGATGTTCCCCGGCCAACTGCTGCGCCTCGGCGTACCGGCCGGCCAGGAGGAGCTCACGGACCCGCGGCAGGAACTGCAGTGCAGTCGGGCTCACGTCGGAGGTCGCCGGCGCCCCGGACCAGGCCGTCGACTCCGACAGCTGGATCCGCTCGACCTGATCGCCGGAGTAGACCATGCCACCCAATCGCCCGTTCCCGATCGGCAACGCCTCGAACCACCGCGTCGCCGGACTGGAGAACCACAGTCTTCCGGCGTCGACGGTCGTCTGGGGGGTCGGCTGAATCACCTGATGGCTGAGCATGGCTCCTCGTTCTCGCGCGGTTGTCGAGCCGGCTGGTCGCGGCCCCGCCCAAGTGTGGCTCAGGTTCGGGACGCGTGTTCAGGTCGGCCAAACTGCGGTCAGCCCGCCGTCCACCGTCAACGACTGCCCGGTCACGTAGCGGGCCGAGTCGGAGAGCAGGAAGATGACGACGTCGGCGACATCGGCCGGCTGACCGACGCGGCCGAGTGGGATGGTCGGAGCCGAGCGCTCGAGCCCTGCCGGACCGCCCGAGTTCACGGGGTCGAGAGACTGCGGTGACTCGATCACCCCCGGCAGCACTGCGTTGATCCGGACACCGCGGGGACCCAACTCGAGCGCCGCGCTGCGGATGAACCCGAGCAGGCCCGCTTTAGCGGCTGAGTAGGGCGTATGCCCTGACCAGCCGACTGCTGCCCCCGCGATGCTGGACACCACGACCAGCGATCCGTCCGCGGGAAGCGCCGGAAGGGCGGCCCGGACCGTCCGCATGACACCGGTCAGATCGATGTCGAGAATGCGGTGCCAGTCCTCGTCGCGCAGTACATCGAGTGGCGCCAGCTTAAGCACGCCGGCGTTGGCCACAACAGCATCCAGACGACCGAACGCCGCCAGCGTGGCGTGCACGGCCGCGGACATCTCGTCGGTGTCGCGTACGTCGGCTTGTACCGCGAGGGCTTTGCCGCCGGCGTCGGTGATCTCGGCCACCACTGCCTCGGCATCGTAAGGATCGCCATCGAAGGTGCCAACCGCGACCGCATAGCCGGCCGAGGCAGCGCGAATCGCAGTTGACCGGCCGATACCGCTGGCCGCCCCTGTCACGAGCAGTCCGCGCTCCGTCACAGCATCACGTGCCCGCTGTTCGGGCCGAGTGTCTGCCCGGTGTATAGGTTGCCGCCCGGTTCGCTGGCGAGCAGCACGGCGGTTGGGGCGACCTCGAAGGGCTCTCCGGATCGCTTCAACGGCAACTCGGCCATCAGCGACTGCGTCCACTCGTCGGACAGGGTACCGCCGAGCGGGGTGTTGATCGGCCCGGGTGCGATGCAGTTGGCGGTGATCCCGGTGCCGCCTACCTCGCGCGCCAGGGAACGCGTGAAGCCGATCACACCAGCCTTGGCGGCGGCGTAGTGAGCCAACCCTGCGCCCCCGCGCTGACCGACCTGTGACGCGATGTTGATGATGCGGCCGAAGCCGGCCTCGAGCATCGGGGGCAGCGCCGCTCGCGAGCACAGGAAGACACTGCGCAGGTTGACCGAGATCATCTCGTCGAACATCGACGTCGGCATGTCCTTCACGTGCGACTCGGTCAGGATGCCCGCGTTGTTCACCACGACGTCGATAGCGCCCAGTGCGTCGCGGGCCTCGCCGAACATCCTCTCGACGTCCGGCTCGCTGGACACGTCGGCCTGCAGTGCTGTCACGTCTGCGACGAACTCAGCACACCGTTTCCGCACCGTGTCCAGCCCCGCCCCCGCGGCGCGGTCGACGAGCACCAGCCGCGCCCCGGCTTCGGCGTACGCCAAGGCTATGGCGGCCCCGATACCGCTCGCGGCTCCCGTCACCAGAGCGGTTCGACCCGCCAGGGATGCGATCGGCACGCCAGTGGTCCTAGTGGGTTCTGTAGCGGTCATCGGGCCACCTTGCCGAAGATCCGGGCAGCGTTGCCGCCGAGAATGAGTTCGCGCTCCGCCTCGCTGAAATGCGCCAGGTCGACCCGCAGGCGTTCGTACTTCGTCGTGAACAGCGGTGCGGCGGTGGCGAACAGCAGCCGCTCCGGGCCGAACTTTGCCACCACGCCCTCCAGGAAGTCCTCGCGGTACATCGCGGTTGTCTGCACATGCACGTTGGCGTTCCCCAACGCCAGTTCGGCGTCGAAGCCGGACCCGCCTGAGATGTTGAACTGGCCACCGTTGGTCAGCACGAACGGGTTGTCCGGTGTCCATTGCGCGGCAGCACCCAGTTGCAACGGCTCGGCGAACAGGTGGTAGCCAGCGGCAACCATCATCGGCACCGCCAGCTCGGCCGCGCATTCGACGATCGGCCGGACCCGAATGTCATTGATGCGGAAGCGTTCCTCCGAAGGATGCAGGAAGACCCCTTGGGCTCCCTGCGCCACCGCGCGCCGCACCTCGGCGACCGCGGCCTCGCCTTCCCACGGATCGACCCGGCACAGCGGGACCAGCCGGTCGTCGGAATTCGCGGCGGCTTCGGCGAGCGCGTCGTTGGCTGCCGCGAAGTCGCCGCGGTGCGGGTGCATCGGGACGGCGATGGCGATATCGGTCCCGACGGCATCCATTCCGGCGAGCGCACCCGCGGCGTCGAGCTCATAACCGAAGTGGGAGGTACCCAGGAAGACAAGCCCGTCGACGGTCGTCATGCTGCCAACCCCAGCAGGGTTTCGGCGTTACCGCCGAGGACCAGCCCGGCTGCTTCCTCGCCGAGTTCGGAGATGATCACCTTCTGCTTCTCGAGCGCGGGCGAGCTCACCGGCCCATCGCTGCCGAACACGACGCGCTCGGCGCCGACCCGCTCGACCGCGCTACGAATCTTGTCCGGGTAGGGCATGGCAGAGGTCTCCAGGATGATGTTCGGGAACTGCTCGGCGACGTCGAGCGCTTCGTCGACATGGAAGTAACCGCCCATGTGTCCGAGGATGATGGTCGCGTCCGGGCAGGCAGCTGCCGCCTGAGCGATCGCCAGCGGAGTACTCAGCGGCTCGTCGCCACAGTGGAACAGGGTGGGTACGCCGAGTTCACCGGCGAACCGGATGAGCTCGATCGTCGCCGCCCCACCAGGGTGCTGCAAGGTCGACACCGGATGCAGCTTGAGCCCCTTGAAGCCAAGCTCGGTGATGGCCTGCTTCAGCAGCTGCTTCGAGGTCTCGATGTGCGCCGGGTTCAGCCGAAGGAACCCGTAGAGCCGGTCGCTGTAGCGCTCGCACGCCTCGGCGATCAGCTCGAGCCCCCGGGGATTGAGCCCGGGCAGGTCCGTCAGCGTCATCACCGCCGACCGCTGCACACCCGCCTCGTCCATCGCGCGGATACAGTCCTCCGCGGACACCTGCCACGGCGTCGCCGGCCCCTGCTCGATGTGCATGTGCATGTCGAAGATCATCTGCAGTCCTCCTCCGTCATCTCGTCATGTCCGATCCTGCGCTTCGTACTGCGGGTCTCAGGCCGGGGGCTCCACCAGCACCGCCGCGATCTCGTCCAGCGTGCGCTCGACCCAGCCGAGGTCGACCGGCCGGCCGCCGAGCACGACACCCCTCGGCCGGCGCAGCACCTCGAGGTCAGCCCGCGGGTCTCGCTCGGCAATCAGGAGATCAGCACGCGCCCCGACAGCGAGCACCCCGGTCGGGACGTCTTCGCCGGCACGACGAACCAGCGGCCCGGCCGTCACCGTGGCTGCGCGCAAGGCCTCCGTCGTACTCATGCCACGCTCGGCGTACATGATCAGTTCGTCAAGCAGTCCGCCGATCGGGTTGAAGGCGGTCCCTGCATCTGTGCCCGCGGCGATCTGCACACCCGCGGCGATCGCCTTGGCGGTGTTGGCGCGATAGGTCTCCCGCGCCTTCAGGCTCTTCTCGACCGTCGCCGCCGGAATGCCGATGCCGTCGGCGATGGGGTTCAGCGCAATGACGGTCGGCACCAGTGTCACGCCCGCGGCGATCATCTGCTTGTAGTTGTCGTCGTCCGCGAATGCTGCGTGCTCGATCGTGTCCACGCCTGCCAGGATCGCGTTGGTGATTCCCTGCGGAGCGTGGGCGTGCGCGGCGACCAGGACGCCTGCCTTGTGGGCTTCCTCGATCCCGGCCGCGAGTTCCGCGACTCCGAGCTGTGGGAGTCCTGGGTTGCCGGGCGACGAGATGCCGCCCGTCGCCATCAGCTTCACCACGCCGGCACCGGCCGCGAGTTGCTCGCGGACGGCAAGCCGCACCTCGTCGGGACCGTTGGCGATCCGCCCGTAGTCCGCGCAGTGCCCGCCGGTCATCGTGATCGGCCTGCCTGCGGCGACGACGCGCGGACCGAGTAGCCGGCCCGAGTTCACCTGCTGGCTGTAGTCCAGGGTCATCTCGTCGGTCGAGCCGAGATCCCGCACCGAGGTGATGCCTGCCCGCAAGGCAAGCAGGCCATTGTGGAAGCACGTCGTCGACCGAACGAACGGCGCGCGATCCCAGTGCAGGAACGGCGCCGGGTGGGCGGCCAGGTCGAAGTGCACGTGACAGTCGATGAGCCCGGGAAGCACGAACGCCCCTTGGAGATCGAGCTCGGGTGTTCCGTCCGCGGCGACCTGTTCGTGGGTCACCTCGGTGATGACGCCCCCACGAACTACGAGCGAGCCGAACGACTCCTCCTCGAGCTCGCTGCCCATCAGGGCGATCCCGTTCCTCAGGATCAGGTCGGATGTCGTGCTCATGAAGCCACCCTCTCGTTGTCGGGCTCGGCCGACCACGTGGCGATGATGTCGGTCGACGTGGCGACGTCGAAGCGATGGCGCATCAACAACATCGAAGCGTCGTGCTGGGCCCGGTCGTCGCTGGCAACACAGTCCTCGACGATTACCACGTAGTAGTCGTTGAACAAGGCATCTCGAGCGGTCGACTCGACACAGCCTTCCGTCGTGCACCCAGTGATGACCGCGGTCTCGATCCCGTTGCTGCTCAGCAACAGGTCAAGGTTGGTGCCCCAGAACCCGCTCGAACGCCACTTGGGTACGACGAGCTCACCCACACGAGGAGCAAGCTCGTCGACGAACTCGCGACCGGGATCGCCTTGCTGGGTGTAACGAAGCGGTCCGGTGTGGCTCTGCCCGTGCAGGCGCAGGTTGAACCGCAGCTGCGCGGGCGACTCGCTCAGTCCGCCCGGCAGCGTCGTCATCTGTACATGGACGACCAGAACGCCGGCCGCACGAGCCTCCGCCAGCATCGTGGCGATCCGGGCACGCACCGGCGGGTACATCGTCATGTCGACGCCGAGCCGGTCGAACGCGAACCCTTCCTCGACGAAGTCCCGCTGCATGTCGATGATCACCAGCGCGGCACGACTTGGGTCGACCAGTTCCTCGAGCTCGGTGAGCACCTGCTTGCCGGCTAGTTCGATCACGGCAGCTCCCTGATCACACTGAGAGCCTCGCTCACTTGAACTGCGCCGCGTGGTAGTAGGAGTACCCCGTCGGGCCGAAGTGCACGTCGGTGAGGTTGGTGGAGCCGGAGTACACGCCGCTGACGTTCCACAGCGGAAGGAAGACCGCAGCCTCCATCAGCGTGGTGGTGATCTTCTCGTACGCCGCAGTGCGCGCGGCGGTGTCGACGATCGTGTTCGCCTTGGGGATCGCGGCGTCGATCTGCGGGTTGCTGTAGTGGGCCCAGTTGAAGCCAGACTTGATCTGGCCGGTGGTCACCAGGTTGTTGAGCAGGTACGGGTCGACGTCGTAGTAGAAGATCGCTGACAGGTTCTGCACGCCCTGGTTGTACGACGCGGCTGCCGTGGTGAACGGCTGCGACTGGGTGGTTGAGGTGAAGCCGACCTCTTTGAGCGCGTTCACGACGTACTGCGTGGGTAGGTCGAAACCGTTCGCGCTCTGGATCAAGATGTCCAGCGTGAGCTTTTGGCCGCCTTTGCTCCGGGTGCCGTCCGCAGCGGCAACCCAGCCGGCTTGCTCAAGGAGGCTCTTGGCCTTGGCCGGGTCGTAGGCATACATCGTGTCGTTGGCCTTGGCGTAGCCAGGAGTGCTGGGTGTGAGCACGTTGTACGCCGGCGTGTAGGCGCCACGCAGCACGCTCTCGTTCAGCTTCTTCTGGTCCACCGCGTAGAGGATCGCCTGGCGGACCCTGAGGTCATTCGTCGGGCCCTTCTCGACGTTGATCGGGTATCCGTAAGGCTGCCCGGTCGACGGCATGTCGTAGTGCTTGAACTGAGACGTCTTCTTGATGGTCGCGATCGTGTCCGGGTCGAGGTTCATCGCCATCTGCACCTGACCGCCGCGCAACGCGTTGTAGCGGGCATTGGTGTCGAGCAGAATCTTGAAGGTCAGCTTCTCCAGCTTGGCCGGGCCGGCGGGGCCGAAGGCGGCCGGACCCCACTTGTAGCCGGGATTCTTCGCCAGGCCGATGTGGTCCTGGTTGACGTAGTCGACGAACTTGAAGGGACCTGTGCCAGTCGGATGGCCGGCGATGCCGGCGGCTCCGTACTTCTTCAGCGCCGTCGGCGACTGCATTCCGAACACGATGCCTGTCATCTCGTGCAAGAAAGCCGCGTTGGGCTCGGAGAAGACAACCTTCGCCGTGTACTGGTCGACGACCACCGTCTCCTGGTACGGGCCGAGCGCACCCTTGGCGGAGCGTGACTTGGTCGCTGGATCGACGATATGGTCCAGCGTCGCCTTGACCGCGGCGGCGTCGAAGTGTGTGCCGTCGTGGAAATCGACGTCGTCGCGCAGCTTGAAGGTGTAGGTCTTCGCGTCCTTCGACACCTGCCAACTCTTGGCGAGTCCCGGGTGGAACACGTTCGTCCCCGAACTGTCGGGCAGCCACCAGACCAGCGGGTCGAAGATGTGCGCGATCATCATGGAGACCATGGCCAGACCTGTAGCCGCCGGGTCGAGCGAGTCCGGCTCCTGGTAGACCCCGACCGTCAGGGTGCTCGTCTTGCTGCTCGAGGCTGAGTTCGATGCGCCGCCCTGGCAGGCGGAGAGCAGTGATCCTCCACCGAGCGCGAGCAGACCGGCCCCGCCGGCTTTCAGCAGGCTTCGGCGGCTGTAGAGAGCCGACGCCATCTTCTTCGTGGGCTGCTCCTGATCAGGGCGAAAGGCACGTGCGTACGTCGGTTCGTCGCTCACGATGGACTCCTCCTTCTGAATTTCGGGATCTGCTGGCTCTCCGCTTCGCGAGCGGCCCAGCTGCGCCGGTTCCCTTCGAATCTGAGTGTTTTGCAGTCGTCGTGCGACCGCGTGGCGGGTCTAGCCGGCGTCCGTGGACTCGGCGGACAGACGCTCGAGCGACCTGATCGCCAGCTCGGCATGAAGCAGTGCGCCCCGCGTCATCACCCGATCGTCGAACCGTGCCAGCGGGCTGTGGTTGCTCGGCGCGTTCTGCAGGTCGTCCGACATCGACGCCCCGAGCATCATGTAGCTGCCGGGAACCGCCTGCAGGACTCGGGAGAAGTCCTCCGAGCCTGCCTCGGGGAACTCCATCGGCAGGAACTGGTCAGCGCCGAAGACGTCGGCCACCACGTCCGCGACGAAGCCCGCTTGCAGGGGGTCGTTGACGGTCGCCGGGTACTCACGGAAGTACTGCACGTCGACCTCCACCCCGTGCGCGTGGGCAACGCCCTCGCACACCGCGGTCAGCAGACCGCCGATCGCGTCACCACTCGCGGCGGAGAACGTCCGAACGGTGGCCTGGAAGTCCGCGGTGTCGGGAATGACGTTGCTGGCCGTGCCGGCCGAGACGGCACCGACCGTGACGACGACCGGGTCGAAGACGTCGAACCGTCGGGTCACCATGGTCTGCAACGAGGTGATCATCTCGGCAGCCGCCGGGATGGGGTCCCGGCCCAGGTGCGGCGACGAGCCGTGACCGCCGCGCCCCCTGACTGTCACCCTGAGCTTGCTGCTCGACGCCATCATGGTGTTGCCGCGGGTGGTGAACACCCCGTTCGGGGTTTTGCCCGAGCGCACGTGCATGCCGTAGGCGGCACTCACCTGAGGGCCGGCGGCGGTCAGCACGCCCTCGCTGATCATGGCGCCGGCGCCGTCCCAGCCCTCCTCGCCGGGCTGGAACATGAACACGATGTCGCCGGCGAGCGTCTCGCGCTGCTCAGCGAGCAGCCGCGCCCCACCTACCAGCATGGCCATGTGGAGGTCGTGGCCACAGGCGTGCATGGCGCCGTCGATCTCGCTGCTGAACGGCTCCCCGCTCCGCTCCTGCACCGGGAGCGCGTCCATGTCGGCGCGCAGCAGCACCGCGGTGCCCGTACTGCGCCCGCCACGGAGCACGCCGGTGATCGAAGTGACGCTGCGGCCGATTGTTATCTCGAGGCCGAGGTCTCCGAGCGCCTCCAGCAGAGTCTCCTGGGTCTTGGGCAACTGCAGCCCGATCTCCGGACTGCGGTGCAGCTGGTGACGGAGCTCGGTCAGCTCCGGTGCCAGCTCCGCAACGTCCGAACGAAGTGTGCTGCTGATCGTCATGCAGTTCTCCTTGTTCGCTGCTGTAGTTCGGGCTCAAGCTAAGATCACGTCTGTTACGACTTGGTTTCGCGCTTGATTTCATTCCAGATCGGCAGATATGTGAAGGAATCCACCATCCTCAGCCATGACGACAAAGAGCTCATCGGAGCCCTACAGGTCGGCCCACGAACGCCCTGGACCGACATCGGCGAGGCCCTCGGGATCAGCGGCATCACGGCCGCGCGCCGCTGGGAACGCATCAATGCGAGCGGAGTCGCCTGGGTGACCGCGGCTCCCGGCATGAACCGCCGCATCGAGCAGTGCGTGGCCTACGTGGAGGTCGACTGTCTGCCGGGAAAACGGATCGAGGTGGCAGCCGAACTTGCACGCCACGAACTCGTCGTGACGGTGGAGATCACCACCGGCACCGCGGACATCATGCTCACGATTGCCGCGGCGAACCTGCAGACCCTTTCCCACTATTTGCTGGACCACCTGGGCGGCATGGAAAGCGTACTCAGGACCAAAGCGCGGATCGCCACCAAGATCTACACGGAGGGATCCAGGTGGCGTCTCGTGGACCTCACCGAAGACACGCTCCGGGTGCTGGATCGATCCCGGCTCAAACCTGAGGACGACCGAGCCGACGAGGCCATCTCCATGACTCCGGACGTACAGCGGCTCGCGGGACTCCTCACGGTCAACGGACGAGCCTCGTACGCCGAACTCGCGGCGGCCACGGGAATCAGCCCCACCACGGTGCGGCGGCACGTCGGCAACCTGTTGCGCAGCGGCGTTCTCCTGCCCCGCACCGACGTGGCCGCCGAGCTGTCAGGGTCACCGGTGCAGGTCTACCTCTGGGCCGACGCGCCCGTCGAGGGGCTGCCGGCAACAGCGCGCACGATCTCGCAAATACGCCAGGTGCGCTTGTGTGCCACGGTGTCGTCTGCGCCGAGCATGTTGCTGTGCGCCTGGCTGCAAACCGTGGAGGAGGTGCATCGCCTCGAGCTCGCCATCGCGAACCGGCTCCCCCAGGTCCGCGTCGTCGACCGGCTCGTCGTGTTGCGCACGGTGAAACGCATGGGCCGCCTGCTGGATACCAACGGGCGCGCCGTCGGGGTCGTCCCCATCAACATCTGGGACGACACGCTGGAGCACCGGGCGAGGCCCGACGCCGCATCCTGACCTGCTGCCGCCTGGGCACCGGTGAAGATATCCGCCAAACGGGCGGGGTCGGGAACTCTCCCGGTCCGCCCGAAACCCAGTTATGAGCGTGATTCCTCCAGGGCCGGAAATCTGGCCGTGACAATATCGGGCTACAAATCCAGCATGTCCTTCGTACTCCGTCGCCTCCTCGCCTCGATCCCGGTGGTCATCGGCATCACGATCATCGCGTTCCTGTTGATCCACCTGGTCCCCGGCGATCCGGCGCAAGCGATGCTGTTCGGCTCGAACGCGAGCCCGGAGCAGATCGACCAGCTTCGCAACCAGCTCGGATTGACGCAGCCGCTCTGGCAGCAGTATCTGGACTTCATCGGTCAACTGCTGCACGGCAACCTCGGGACGTCCTATGTCACCCACAACCCGGTGGCCTATGAGCTCGTCTCCCGGACGCCGAGCACGCTCGCCCTCACCGGGACAGCGATGCTCGTAGCCGTCGTGGTCGGCGTTCCGCTCGGGCTGGTGGCCGGCATCCGGCCCAACTCGGCGCTGGACAACGTCGCGCGCTTCGTGTCCTTCGTCGGCGTCGCGATCCCGTACTTCTTTTTGGCCCTGCTTCTGGTACTGGTCTTCGCCTTCCACCTCAACTGGTTGCCGGCCATCGACAACGGCACCTCGAGCGGACTGGTCCTGCCCGCCATCTCCCTCGGCTGGGGGTATGCCGCGATCCTCACCCGCCTCATCCGCGGCCGGGTGATCGACGAGTACCGCAGTGACTATGTGAAGTCGGCGCGGGCTCGGGGGTGCTCAGAACTGCGCGTGCTGCTCGGCCACGTCTTCCGCAACTCCTCGATCCCCGCCGTCACCATGATCGGCCTGCAGTTCGGCAACATCCTCACCGGCGCCGCCGTGACCGAGGTGATCTTCGGTCGTGCCGGAGTGGGCAGCTTCCTGGCCACGTCGATCACCACGAAGAACATTCCTGTCGTGCAAGGAGCAATCGTGCTGATCGGCCTCAGCTACATCGTGATCAACCTGGTGGTCGACCTGGTGGTCGGCGCCATCGACCCGCGCACCCAGCTGAGCACGGCGTCGGCATGACCACCGCACCGCGCCCGCACCGAGGGGAGTTCTCGTGACCACTGTTGCCATCGCCAAGGCCGCCCGCACCGCCCGTCGTACCAGTCGTAACCGTTACGGCCGGACTGTGACGTCGGCGGTCATGGTGATCATCCTGCTCGCGTTCCTGGTCCTGCTCGTACATCCCGGGGTGTTCGCACACACCAGCCCGCTGGCCAACGGGGACGACTCGTTGGCCCTGCCGAGCGCATCGCACCTCTTCGGCACCGATCAGCTCGGACGCGACGTCTTCAGCCGGGTGATCTACGGCGCACAGCCCGTGCTGGAGGCCAGCCTGGGCGGCGTACTGCTCGCCACGCTCGCCGGCGTCGCCATCGGGCTGGTCGGTGGTACGGCACCGCGGCTGGTCAGCATCGTGGTGATGCGGATCGTCGACGTCCTGCTCGCCCTCCCGGTGCTGCTCATCGCGCTCATCCTGATCGCGACCATCGGCGCCGGGGTGAAGAGCATCATCTTGGCGTTGGGCGTCGCCTACACGCCCGGATTCGCCCGCGTGGTGGAGGCATCAGTACGCAAGCTGCGTTCGATCGAGTTCGTCCAGGCGGCCAAGATGTTCGGCTCCAGCGGTGTGCGGACAGCGGTGCGGCACCTGCTGCCCAACCTGGTCACCGAGGTGGTGGTGATGGTGAGTAGCGCCGTCGGCTGGGCAGTCCTGACCGCCACCACCCTGAGCTTCCTGGGCCTCGGTGTGCAGTTGCCCAACCCCGACTGGGGTAGCGACCTCGCCGCCGGCGCCACCAGCCTGTCCACGGCCTGGTGGCTGTCCACCTTCCCCGGTATCGCGATCACGGTCACCATCCTGGTCGCGAACTTCGCCGGTGACTGGGTGATGACGCTGATCGACCCCAGCGGGCGACGGGCGTTGACAAGATTTCGCGCCTTCGGCGGGCTTCGGACGAGCCTACCCAGCGCCGAAGCCGAACCTGTCCCCGAATCCGGCCGCGAACCTGGCCCCAGCACGGCACCCGAGGAGAAAGCATGAGCAGCAAGCCCACCGCCACTGCCACCGCGCCGCGCACGCCGTTCGGCGAGACCGTGCTCAGCATTCGGGACCTGCAGGTCGAGATCCGCACACCGAACGGCGTGGTTCGACCCGTGGACGGCGTGACCTTCTCCGTGCGAGCAGGCGAAACCGTGGGCATCGTGGGCGAGTCCGGATCAGGCAAGACGATGACCGGGATGTCGGTGCTTCAGTTGCTGCCTCCCGGCGGCTCCATCGTCGGCGGCTCCATCGAGTTCGACGGCCAGGAGTTGACGACCATGAGCCCGGCCGAGCTGCGCCGCCTGCGCGGCAACGACATGGCCGTCATCTTCCAGGACCCGATGACGTCGCTGAACCCCACCCGGACGATCGGCAGCCAACTGCGCGAGGCCTACCGCATCCATCGCCCCGGCGTCTCGGCCGCCGAAGCCAACCGTCGCGCCGAAGAAGTGCTTTCGCTGGTCCGGATGCCGCGGCCGAAGGAGCGCCTGAAGGACTACCCGCATCAGCTGTCGGGAGGCATGCGGCAACGGGCCATGATCGCCATCGCGCTGCTGTGCGAACCACGGCTACTCATCGCGGACGAACCCACCACCGCACTCGACGTCTCCATCCAGGCCCAGATCCTCGAACTGCTCGACGACCTGAAGGCTCGCTTGGGCATGGGCATCATCCTGGTCACCCACGACCTGGGCGTGATCGCCGGCCATGCCGACAAGGTGGCCGTCATGTACGGCGGTCGCATCGTGGAGGAGGCGCCGACCGGCGAGTTGTTCGCCGCTCCGCGCCATCGCTACACGCAGGCGCTGTTCGAGTCGATGCCGACGATGGAGCTGGACTCGCGCCATGCGTTGGCCTCGATCCCGGGCATGCCTCCGCAGCTGATCGATCTGCCGCCGATGTGCCGCTTCGCGGAGCGGTGTCGCTTCGCGGGCGAGGACTGCCGGACGGAGAACCCCGAGCCGGTGGAAGTGGCACCCGGTCACACCCATTCCTGCTTCCATCCGCGACCGACAGACATCTCCGGCGACGAGGACCAGCACCTCTACACCGAGCTCAGCGCAGAGGACCTTCGTCCGCGCGGCGGTACGGGCCGGACGCTGGTGACGCTCGACGCGGTCGAGAAGCAGTTCCGGATCAAGAACCCGGCACCGTTCAAGCCCCGGCGGGTGCTGCACGCGGTCTCGAACGTCAGCCTCGACGTCATCGAGGGCGAGACACTCGGCATCGTCGGGGAGTCCGGCTCGGGCAAGACGACGATCGGCCGGATGCTCGTCGGTCTCGAGACGCCCACCAGCGGGGCGGTCACGTTCGACGGCCGCGACATCAGTCGCCTCACCCCCGCGGGCCAACGGAGCCGCAGCGGCAACCTGCAGCTGATGTTCCAGGACTCCGCGGCCGCTCTGGACCCGCGGATGAACGTCGCCGACCTGATCGCCGAGCCACTTGCCGCACAGCACATCGGCAGCCGCAGCGAACGGCGGGCCAAGGTGATGGAGCTGATGGACGCCGTGGGGCTGCCGCGTACGGCGGCCGTCCGACGCGCCCACGAGTTCTCCGGCGGCCAGCGCCAGCGGATCGCGATGGCCCGCGCTCTCGTGCTGCGACCGAAGGTGGTGGTCGCCGACGAACCGGTGTCCGCCCTCGACGTCTCCATCCAGGCCCAGATCCTCAACCTGATGCGCTCGCTGCAGGCGGCCTACTCCCTCACATACGTGGTGATCTCGCACGACCTGTCCCTGCTCAGATACATGTCGGACCGCATCGGCGTCATGTACCTAGGCAAGCTGGTAGAGCTCGGATCGAGCTCCGGGGTCTACGCGGCACCCCGCCATCCCTACACCGCGGGTTTGATCGCCTCCATCCCCACGCCTGATCCGGGCCGGCGAAACGAGACGCAGAAGGCCGGCCTGTCTGGCGAGATCGCCTCGGCGATCGACCCGCCCAGTGGATGCCGCTTCCGCACCCGCTGCCCACTGGCCACCGAGCTGTGCGCCCGCGAGGAGCCGGCGCTCGTACTGCGAGACGGACCACACGAGGTCGCATGTCACTATCCGCTCGCCGCCCAAGGCGTGGCCGCCTGACCGTTTCCCGCGTGGTCGGCTCGACCGCCACGCGACACTAGTGTCGCGTGGCGCGACTAAGGCCGGTGGCCGCCATGCCACGTCGAGCCTACCCCGGGCTGTGTTGACACGTTCGGTGGGCGCTGCGGATGATTCCTCAGACGTGTTCGAAGGAAGCCGTGCCAGAGATCGGACCATCGTTGTCCAAGACGCCCACGTCCCCTGACCGCAATCGGCCCGCTTTCCATATCACCGCGCCCAGCGGGTGGCTGAACGACCCGAACGGAATCGTCCACGCAGACGGGCGTTACCACGTGTTCTTCCAGCACAACCCCGTGGCCCCACGGGCCGCGAACATCCATTGGGGCCACACGAGCTCTCCCGACCTCGTCAACTGGACGTCGGAACCGATCGCGCTGCGGCCCCGACCGGGCCGGCCCGACTCGTTCGGCTGCTGGACAGGTGTAGTCACCGAGGTCGGCGGGCGCCATGTGGCGGCGTACAGCGCGGTCGAGGACAGTAGCGGCTCCAGCGTCATACTCCTCGCGCACGCCGACCCGTCCCTCACTACCTGGACGCAGGACACCGAACCTGCAGCCAAGATGCCGGATGATCCGGAAGTTGTCGCGATGCGTGACCCTTGCCTGTTCCGTCACGGAGACCGCCGGTACGCCGTCGTCGGCGCCGGGCTCACCGGCAACCGTGCGGCCATCCTGCTGTTCGACTGCGAACAGCTCGACGCATGGCGCTACCTGGGCACGCTGTTGACGAGCGACGATCCAACCGCGCAACGGTACGCACCAGCTCATATCTGGGAATGTCCGCAACTGGTCGAGTTCGACGGGCGATGGGTGCTGATCGTCTCGTTGTGGCACGGCGGCGACGCGGACCATCAGTTGCCCGGAGTCAGCTACCTGGTCGGTGACTTGATGACGACGGACGGCGGTCTGCAGATGACTGTGTCCGGCGGCGGCCGGGTCGATACAGGACCGGACTTCTATGCACCACAGGCCGTGCCGATCGGCGGGCGCATCCTGCAGTGGGGCTGGAGCTGGGAGACCCGCGATCAGGCTCTGGTCGACGCCGCCGGCTGGGCCGGCACCCTGACCTGGCCGCGCGAACTCTCCTTGACGTCAGCAGGCGAGCTTTACAGCCGACCGGCACCGGAGCTGGATCAACTGGTGGCAGGCACCCTGGTGAACAGTCCCGCGCCGGTCGTCGAGATAGCTGCGGATGCCTGGGTCGCGATCGTTCGACCCGATCCTCAGCCGGGCGAGACGTTGCGCCTCGTCCTGAACTGCCCTGCGAGCGCTGAGGATGATGCCGCCGGGAACGAGGCCGCACTCGGCGTCACAGTGACCGCGCACCAAGACGGCTGGTCCGCTCGATGGGATACAGGGCCGAGCGTCGTACAGGGCGCTCCCGATCTGGGCACTGGTACGACGTTGCAAGCCGGAGCGCCGGAGATCCGTATCATCGTCGACGGCTCGATCATCGAGGCCTTCTGTGGTGCGCTTCCACCGAAGACCTGCCGCGCCTACCGTACGGCGGCCGACGGAGGCTGGGCACTCGGTCTGGAGGCCGACCAGGCAGTGCTCGACCGTACAGCCCTCACCGTCTCGGAGCTGGCCCGACCGACGCACGGATGACAGGCCGGCATTCGAGTTGTCATGACGCACCACCACGTACGCCGCCACATCACGCTGGTTGCCCACGACAACAAAAGTTGCAGGACCAGTTCACTGGCCGCGGTCCTGCCTCAAAGATCCTCAGGCGACGGCAACGGGGCCTTGCGCTCAGTCTGTATTTGCATTTCGATGCGAGATTCGTAAGCGGTCACACGCCACATCTCCTCGAATGGTCCCAGCATCGAACCGCTGATACCGCGACGACGAGCACGCGCCGCAAGCCGCGCCAGGCCAACCAGCATCAGGCCCACGGCAGCTAAAACCACGAACAGCACCCAAATGCCATCCATGAACCCCACCTCCACCTACTCGACGTAGGAGGCCCGGTCGATGTTCCCGGCAGCGCCTCGGGCGCGTCCATGAATGGTGACGACAGCACCCGCTCGGCGGTGGCGGCGGCCCTGGCCCGCCCAGCCAGCTGGCGTCCAGGCGACAGGAGATCTCAAGCGTCAAAGCTGGCAAGCCGCTGTTGAGTGGCGTCGCGCCGCCGCGACGCAACCGCCGCGGCACGAGTCGCCCGAGTCATGGCTCGCTCAAGCCGTCCCGTTTGTGCCTGGGCGTCCTTCAGTTCTCGCCGGACCCGTTCCAGCTCATCGTGCAGCCGCTCGATCGCGGTCCTCATGTCGGCGATGTGGTGCTCGTTCGCGTCCAGCTCCGATTCGACCTTGGCGCGCTCCGCCTCCGCCTCGTCGTACTCGGCGACGGCCTCGGCGACTTGGTCTTGTAGTTGCCGGCGCCGGAGTTGCAGCGCTTTGTCGTCGGCGCGCGGCCGCGCCTTCGGCTTCGCGCGCTTCGCCGCCGCAGGTGTGCGGGCGGGCCGCTCGGGCAGGGTCGAGACGATCTGAGCGGGTTCACCGGCCTCGTTGACGACGCCGAAACCGACGTGGCGCAGCGCGCTGGTCAGCCGGCCGGTACGCAGCATCTGTGCAGCACCAGGGTCGACCAGAGCCGCATCCAAGGTCTCCGTGAGCCGGTCGCCGACCGCGTCTGTCAGCTTGCGGCCGCTATCGCGGGCGAGGGAGTGTGCAGTCCGTACTAGCTCGGTCACGATGTCGTGGCGGCGCGGCGTCAAGATGCGCAGCCGAGCACCATCACGGGATAGGTGCGCGTCGCGCAACTCGGCGCCGAGCTCGGTCAACTCGTCGATGCGTTCGGGCACGGCGCGAACCAGCTGGTTGGCCAGCCACGCCGCCAGTGTGGGCTTCCGCAGCGTCTTGACTTGTGCACTGGCCGCGACATCGCCCGCCGTCATGGCAGCCTTGGCGAGATCGTTGCGAGCCGCAATGAAGTCCTCGGGCGGCAGGCCGTACAACTCCAGCTCCGCGGCGGAAGTGTCCACTTCCCCACCATGCCTTCGTCCATTGCCACCGACAACGCGGACCAAATGGCTCAAGCTCAGCAGTGTGGCAGGCTGCGGTCAGCTGTGAACTGTGCGCAGCGAATCGAGCGGTCAGCTCGCCCAGGTGAGCAGCCTACGGCGACGCTCTGGGTCGCGGAGGTCTGCCAGCGACTGCTTCTCGAGCTGACGGACCCGCTCATTGGTCAGGCCGAGCCGGTCGGCGACTTCTCCCAGCGTGTGCCGGCGCCCGTCGTTCAGTCCATAGCGCAGCGTCATGATCAGCGCCTGCTGCGCTGGGAGGGTGCCGAGGACGCCGCGCAGAGCCTGCCGGAGCGCCTGCGACTCCAGCAGTTCGGCCGCCTCTTCGCCGCTACGCGGATCAACAATGAGATCGCCGATCTGGATGTCCGCATCAGGGCCGACCGGCGCCTCCAGGCTCAGCGTCGCCCGCGCATGCTGCCTCAGCTCCGTCACCCGGCCAGTGGCAAGCTGCGCCTCGGCGGCGATCTCGGCGGCGGTCGGGCTGCGGCCGAGGCTTGCCTCCAGCTGGCGTTCGACCCGTCGGACCCTGTTCAACTCGTCCAGGACATGGATGGGCAACCGTACGGCCCGACCCGTGTCGGCGATGCCACGCTGGATCGCCTGGCGGATCCACCACATCGCGTAGGTCGAGAACTTATAGCCCCGGGTGTAGTCGAACTTCTCCACCGCGCGGATAAGGCCCAGGTTGCCCTCCTGGACCAGGTCGAGGAACGCCAACTCGCTCCAGGCGAAGCGCTTCGCCACCGACACGACCAGGCGAAGGTTTGCGCGGATCATGTGTTCCTTCGCCAACTGCCCGTCGTACGCAATGGCTTCCAGTTCCCCTCCACGGTGCACGCCAGGGTCCTGGGCCGCCCGCGTAAGCAACTGGTGTGCGTACACGCCGGCCTCGATCCGCTTCGCCAGCTCCACCTCATCGGCCGCAGTCAGCAGCGCGGTGTTGGCCACCTCGTCGAGATATCGGCCGACGAGGTCAGCCTCGTCGTGGAGCTGGCGCGGTTCCAGCCGTCCGTGATACATCGCGAACCTCCGTCATCAGGCTTTCCAGTACCCGCGCCTGTACGCCGGAATCGTGGTCGTTCACCACTATGTGCAACGGACCGTCGGGTGCTGGATGACCGTCCCGAGTTCGACGATCTCGGTGCCGCCATTGCCCTCCGGCTCGGCGGCCACCTACGTCTCCTGTGCCCGGGCACAAATGGATTTACACCCTCACTCGTCGCCGGTCAGTCGCCGATGGCGCGCAGGGCAGGTGAGCAGCTGTCGCCCAGCGCGAACACGCCCTCGATACCCGTGCGTCGATGCAGGCATGGTCATCCCCGATGCCGCCGACCCGAAGCTGAACACCATTCGCGTCGTCAAGACTCCGTAGCAAGCTCGTCCTGGAAATCCCGCATTCCCGGACAGCAACCGGGGTACCTGGCGCGCATGGTTTCCGTATGGTCAGCAACCGCCCAGGTCCCGCAGTACGACGCGCTCCGCGCCGACGTGCAGGCCGATGTCGTCGTGATCGGTGGCGGGTTGATCGGACTCACTACCGCCCTGCTGGTAGCCAAGGATGGCGCCGACGTAGTACTGGTCGAAGCGCGCGGACTCGGTTCACGCACGAGCGGCAACACCACCGGCAAGGTCACGTCCCAGCACGGCGCGATCTATGCGGACCTACTGGACCGTCACGGCACCAACAAGGCGCGCACGTACGCCGCGGCGAACCAGGCGGCGGTCGATCAGGTCGCCGAACTGGCCGAGCTCCATGGGATCGAGTGCGAGCTGATCCGGACGCCCGCTTTCGTGTACTCGACCGAATCCGGGAAGGCGTTGAGGCGCGAGGCCGAGGTGGCCGCCTCCCTGGGGCTTCCCGCCCACTTCGTCGATGGGCCCGAGTTCGGGTTCCCTGCTGTCGCGGCGGTTCGTTTCGACGACCAGATCCAGCTGCATCCGACTCTCTACCTCGCCGGCCTGGCCGTCGCGGTGACGGAGGCCGGTGGACGGATCTTCGAGCACACCCGTGCTGTCCAGGTCGACGAGAAGGACGGCGGCGTCCTGGTAACGACCGAGGCCGGTCCGGTGGTCCGCGCGGAGTACGCCGCGATAGCAACCCTGCTCCCGCTCGGTATGACTGGCGCCTTCTTCGCCAGAACCCGGCCGAGCATGTCGCACGGAATAGCCGTCCGGCTACCGGTCGAGGCGCCTGTCGGGATGGCGATCTCGCTCGACTCCCCGGTCCGTTCGACCCGGCCCTGGCCGGGCGGTGGACCGAACGGCCTCATCGTGGTCGGCGGTGATCACGAGCCCGGCACCGTGGAGGACACCGAGGCGGTTTACCAGAGTCTGGTCGACTGGGTCGCCTCGATCTGGAACTTCTCCCCCCAGCCCGAATACCACTGGTCCGCGGAGGATTACAGCACGCCGGACCTGCTGCCGTACGTCGGCCGATCTCCTGGCAGCAAGGCCACGTTGGTTGCCACCGGCATGCACAAGTGGGGGCTCAGCAACGGAACGGTTGCCGCTGGCATCCTCCGCGACCTGATCGCCGGCCGCGACAACCCGACGGCCGACCTGTACGACGCCAGGCGAATCGGTGATGCACATGCAGTCGCCAAGCTACTGAAGGAAAATCTCAAAGTCGGCACGGAGTTCGCCACTGGCCACCTGTCTCGTGCGCTCAAGGGCGGGCTGGACCACTTGGAGGTTGGCGAGGGCGGTCTGTTCGAACTCGAAGGTGACACCGTCGGGGCCTACCGGGACGACAGCGGCGAGCTGCACAAGGTCAGCCCGGTCTGTACGCATGTCGGCTGCGCACTCAACTGGAACAACGCCGATGCCACCTGGGACTGCAGTTGTCACGGCTCCCGCTTCGACCCCGACGGCGCTGTGCTGGATGGCCCGGCGACCAAACCGCTGGAGTCGCTCTAGTCGTGCTTGCGGGAGCACCGGGTCGACCCGCGCACGCCTCCCTACGGCGGTAATGCACACTTGAGATGGGCGGTCGACTTCGCACTCCGATTGAGCCCTCCCCCCGGGCTCTCGGCGCGGGGCCGACCGTCCTTCAGACTCGTTGCGTGGGCTCGGTTGGGTTACCTTCTTGCGCAGGGTGTTCTACCAGGGCGACCACTCGACTTGCCATGAATCGTGCTGTACGGACTACGGCGCCACTGCGCGTCACTTCGGTCACCTCGACCAAGCCACGCCGTACTGCGGTATCCACTCGACGTCCGGCCTTGGTTGCCGTCACCTCGTAAGTGCGGGTGGCATCCCCGATATCGACGACTATCTCGACTCGATCACCCTTCATCGGTTGCCCCTGCCGTTTGGTCGCCGTCCGAGAGCCGTGAGTCAGCAAGCCCTTACGAGGATATGGCCACCAGCGGTCCGGCGACCAGGTAAGAATGCGCTGACCGATGTCGGGGCACTTGACCGGTGACAGCACCGTAGCGATTGGATGAGGAGGATTCGATGTCCACGTGCGAGGTGTGCGGGAACGAGTACGACGCGGCCTTCACCGTGATCACCGCTGACAGTCAGGAGCATGTCTTCGACAGTCTGGAGTGTGCCGCGCAGCAGATTGCCCCGACCTGCGCGGAGTGCGGATGCCGCGTGCTCGGGCATGGTGTCCAGCAGGACAGCACGATCTACTGCTGCGCCAACTGCGCCCAGCGGGCCGGAGTGGGCGCCGCCCGCGACCGGGTATGAACACGGCGTGCTGGTGAGGGAAGTCCGGTGCACGGGATCCTGCTCGATCTCGACGGCGTGTTGTACGTCGGTGACGAGGCGGTACCGGGAGCGGCGGATGCGATCGCCTGGCTGCGGGCGCAGGAGATTCCTCACCTATTCCTCACCAATACGTCTTCACGCCCGCGTGCCGCCATCGTCGATAAGCTCGACCGGTTCGGGGTCGAGGCACGGGCGGAGCAGATCCTGACTCCGGCAGCGGCGGCCGCGGCCTGGTTGCAGGACTCCGACGTCGGTCGCCCGGCCTTGTTCGTCCCCGAGGCAACCGCGTCCGAGTTCGCCGACCTGGACCCGCTGCCGGCCGACGACGAGAAAGGCGCGGGCTGCGTGGTCGTCGGGGACCTGGGCCACGGGTGGGACTTCGAGACCCTCAATCGGGCTTTCCGCCTGTTGATGGGAGAGGATCGTCCGGTGCTGGTCGCGCTGGGGATGACCCGCTACTGGCGGGCGGCGGACGGCTTGCAACTCGACGCCGGCGCCTTCGTGCGGGCGCTGGAGTACGCCTCCGGTGCTACCGCCGTCGTGATGGGGAAGCCGGACCCGGGATTCTACGATCGCGCTGTCCAGAGGCTCGGCGTACCGAAGTCCGAGGTCGTGATGGTGGGCGATGACATCCGCTCTGATATCGACGGCGCGCAGCAGGCCGGGCTCGCCGGCGTACTGGTCCGGACCGGCAAGTACACCGATGCGGACCTGCGCAGCGAGGTGGTTCCCCAGTCCGTCCTGGACAGCGTCGCCGACCTGCCTGATTGGTGGTCCGAACAGCACACGGGCTGAAGGGGTTTCGCAGACGACGGGCCGCTGGCGCACGCTGATGCCGCAACCCAACGCGGCACACGGTCCTGATCCGATCTGTGGCGTCGGCTTCGGCGGTAGTGGCCCTCGGAGCCCGGCAACCGTGCCCGTTCCGCTCCAAGTCCGACTGAGGACACGTCGTCCGAAGGTGTGGGTGACATCGGATCTGTGGTGCGGTGGAGCCAGGGCGTTGATGTTCCTGGAACACCCACCTAATCTCCCGTTAACGGGACACCCGGCCGGTCGGTCAGATGTTGTCACCGGCGAAGGCATTCGGAGGCGCTGATGGGCAGCACCGAGGTGATGCCCTTGACCGCCGCGACACTGCTGCACGCGGAGGGCGTGAGCAAGAGCTTCCCGGGGGTGAAGGCACTCTCCGACGTGCATCTCGAGCTGCGCCACAACGAGGTCCTTGCCCTGGTCGGCGAGAACGGCGCCGGGAAATCCACCCTGATGAAGCTGCTGTCCGGCATCTACGCTGCCGACGACGGCGAGTTCTTCCTCAACGGTGAGCGATTCGAGCCCGCCAACCCCCGGCACGCGCTGGAACTCGGCATCAGCATCATCCACCAGGAGTTCAACCTGATGCCGGACCTGACGGTCGCCCAGAACATCTTCATCGGCCGTGAACCACGCGTCGGACGATTCTTCCTCAGCGACCACTTGCTCAACGCCCGGGCGGCCGACCTGATCGAGCGCCTGCATCTCCCGCTCTCCCCCCGGGCGACGGTGAGCGGTCTCACCGTGGCCAAGCAGCAGATGGTCGAGATCGCCAAGGCGCTGTCGTACGACGCGCGCGTCCTGATCATGGACGAACCGACGGCCGCTCTGAATGACGCCGAGGTGGCGACGCTGCACGAACTGATCCGGCGGTTCAAAGGCCCCGACACCGGCATCATCTACATCTCGCACCGGCTGGATGAGCTGAAGGCGATCGCCGACCGGGTCACCGTGCTGCGGGATGGCCAGTACGTCGCGACAGTCGACATCCGGGCAACCACCACGAAGGAGGTCATCGGCCTGATGGTCGGGCGCGCCATCACCAGTGAGGCCGAGCCGGAGGGAGTACGCGACGATCGCGAGGTGCTGCTGTCCGTGCGGGGCCTGAGCACGAAGGCGCTCCTCAAGGACATCAGCTTCGACCTGCGCAAGGGTGAGATCCTCGGGTTCGCCGGGCTGATGGGTGCCGGCCGCACCGAGGTCGCGCGCGCCATCGTCGGCGCGGACAAGGCCGAGGGCGGCACGGTCACGCTGCGCGGCGAGCGGGTCCAGATCCGCACCCCCGCCGACGCGGCCCGGCACAGGATCGGCTACCTGTCAGAGGATCGCAAGCACTTCGGGCTCCTGCTGGAACAAGACGTCAACGCCAACATCACGGTCAGCTCGATCAACGAGCTGTTCTCGTCGCTCGGGTTCGTGAAGGACCGGGCCATGCGGGCGAAGTCCCAGCAGTACGTCGACTCCCTGCGGATCAAAACACCGTCGATCATGCAGACGGCGAAGAACCTGTCGGGCGGCAACCAGCAGAAGGTGGTCATCGCCAAGTGGCTGCTCAAGAACTGCGACATCATGATCTTCGACGAACCGACCCGCGGCATCGACGTCGGCGCCAAAGAGGAGATCTACACCCTGCTGAACGACCTCGTCGACCAGGGCAAGTCGATCATCATGATCTCGTCGGAGCTCCCCGAGGTGCTTCGGATGGCACACCGGGTGGTGGTGATGAGCGAGGGCCGCATCACCGGGACGCTCGAGGCGGGCGAGGCCACGCCGGAGACCGTGATGCACTACGCGACGCTGCGGCCCGACGAGAACCCAGAGGACGCCGCCGAGCTCGGCCTGGACGTCGGCGAGTTGACGAAGGAAGAAGGTGAACGGTGACGACCCCCACAGCCTCGACGCCTGCCCCGAGTTCGGTCGCGGGTGGGGTGACGGTCAGCCTGAGAGATCGGCTGCAGCAATTCCTCGCCTTCGCAAGCCTGCTGGTCATCTTCATCGTCTTCGCGGTCGCAAGCCCGAACTTCCTCACCTACGGCAACGTGCTCGCAATCCTGTACAGCACCGTGGTGATCGGCACCCTCGCACTCTCGGTACGACGTTCGTCATCATCACCGGCGGCATCGACCTGAGCATCGGCACCGGGATGGCCCTGTGCGCTGTGATGTCCGGCGTCATCATCGTCAACCTCGGCATACCGCTGGTGCTCGGTGTGCTCGGCACGGTCGTGTTCGGCGGCCTGATCGGGCTGGTCAACGGCATCAACGTCGCGATCCTCAAGATTCCGCCGTTCATCGCGACCCTGGCGATGATGCTCGTCGCACAGGGGCTGGCGCTGGTGCTCTCGCACAGCACGCCGATCTACTTCAACGACGTCCCGGCGTACTCGAAGATCTCCCGCGGCAACCTGATCCCCAACTTCCCCAACGCGGTGATCATCCTCGCCGTGGTGGCGGTGATCGCGGGCGTGCTGCTGAACAAGACGATCCTCGGCCGGTACACGTACTCGATCGGCAGTAATGAGGACGCGACAGCGCTGTCCGGCATCGACGTACGGAAGTGGAAGATCATCGTCTACACCTTCGCGGGCCTGTTCACCGGCCTCGCGGGGGTGATGATCTCGGCCCGGCTGGGATCAGCGCAGCCGGCCACTGGGACGGGGTACGAACTGCAGGCGATCGCGGCCGTCGTCATCGGCGGAACGTCGCTTGCCGGCGGCAAGGGATCCATTGTCGGAACCGTGATCGGAGCGCTGATCATCTCGGTGCTGAACAACGGCCTGCAGATCCTGTCGATCCCGCAGGAGTGGCAGAACGTGATTCTCGGCTGCGTCATCCTGGTCGCGGTGTACGCCGACATGATGCGCAAGAAGGAAGCCTGACAAGTACGCACCAGACATCAACCGGACAGGGAGCTGGATCGACATGAACAGACGGCGGTTCGGGGCAGCACTCGCTGCCGCTGCGATGACACTGGCGGTCGCGGCGTGCGGTGGTAACGGGGGTGGCGGTGGCGCGGGCGGCGCTGACCAGCCGTACATCGCGATCGTCTCGAAAGGCTTCCAGCATCAGTTCTGGCAAGCCGTGAAGAAGGGCGCCGAGCAGCAGGCCGCGAAGGAGGGCGCGCGGATCACCTTCGAGGGTCCGCCGACCGAGGCCGACATCGAGGCTCAGGTGACCATGCTGACCAACGCGATCGCCAGGAATCCGGACGCACTCGGCTTCGCCGCGCTGGACAGCAAGGCCGCCGCTCCGTTGCTGGAGGACGCGAAGTCGAGGAACATCCCGGTGGTCGCGTTCGACTCCGGCGTCGAGGGAGATATCCCGGTCACCACTGCGGCCACAGACAACAAGGCAGCGGCCGCCGAGGCGGCCAAGCACCTGTCCGCGCTGCTCGGCGGCAAGGGCAAGGTGGCACTCGTGGTGCACGACCAGACGAGCAGGACCGGAATCGACCGACGTGACGGGTTCGTCGCGTGGATGAAGGCGAACGCGCCCGGGATCACCCTGCTGCCGCCGCAGTACGGCGGTGGCGACCAGGCCAAGTCGGCCGACATCACCAAGTCGATCATCGCGTCGAACCCCGACGTGGCCGGCATCTACGGGGCCAACGAAGGTTCGGCGATCGGCGTCGTCAAAGGTGTCGAGGAGGCCGGCAAGAAAGGCATCAAGATCGTTGGCTTCGACTCCGGCAAGGCCCAGATCGACGCGATCAAGAACGGCACGATGGCCGGAGCGATCACCCAGAACCCGGTCGGCATCGGCGAGCAGACTGTCGCCGCGGCGATGAAGGTGATCCGCGGGCAGAGCGTTCCGAAGGTCATCGACACGGGCTTCTTCTGGTACGACAAGACCAACATCGACGACTCGAAGATCGCAGCCGTCCTCTACCAGTGAGCGGCTTGGGGGCAATCCCCTCCGAAGCCGCTAGCCCGCTGCCATCGGCTTCACCTCAAGGGGGTGTCTACACGCTATGAGGGGAAGCCCACACCGGCTGCAGCACTAGGTTGAAGCGTGCGTGGCGGAAGGGATTGGCCACCCCGTACCGCTCCGCCCGCTCCGGGTCGTCCACCTCGGCGAAGTCCTGGACCAGGCTCTTCTTCACCGCGAACACCGCGTCCGACTCCAGGTAGCGGCTGCCCGCCAGGAAGATGTGCGTCGTGACTGGCGCATGGCCCTCGGCACCCGCGATGAAGTGGATGTGCGCCGGGCGGTAGGCGTGCCGCTCGGCCGCCCTCAGTAGCGCGCCCACCGGCCCGTCCGTCGGCACCGGGTAGTGGCTCGGCACGCAGGTACGGAACGAGAAACCGCCGTTGCCGTCCGCCGTGAACAGGCCCCGCCCGTTGCCCCGCGGCTGCACCTCAGGCTGCTGTACGTCGTAGAAGCCCTGCTCGCTGGCCTGCCATACGTCCACCAGCGCCCCGGGCAGCGGTGTGCCGTCCGTCGAGACGACCCGGCCGGTGACCACACACGGCTCACCAGTGCCGACGAGGTCGATCGAGTCGCCCAGCGCGCGCGGCGGGGAGTCCACGACATGGAAGGGGCCGAGCACGGTGGAGTCGGTGGCCGCATCCCGGTCCGCCTTTCGCTGGTTGATCGCCTCCACGAGCATCGAGACACCGAGCACGTCGGATAGCAGGATGAACTCCTGCCTGGTGTCGTCGCACTTCTTCCCGATAGCGGTGAGGAAAGCGATGGCCTGCTCCCACTCCTCCTGCGTCGGCTCGACGTCCCGGACGAAGCCGTGCAGGTGCCGCGTGAAGCTACCCAGGATCTCGCGCAGCCGCGGTTCCGGCGTCTTCTCGAAGCTCTGCACGACCGCCGCGGTCGCGGTCTCCTCGGTGAAGTCGGTGGCCATCGTCGTACCTCCTCTGCCCATTCCAGGGTGCACCGTCGCACAAACGGTTGAACGCTCATTGGTGTACTCGCCCTCCGGCGTGCCACCGGCCTCGGACGCCGCCGGTGGTACGCCGTGCTGGCAAAAGTGATGGGGGCTCACCCTCAACCCGCCCGCCTGGGGGACGATCCAGGTCAGACCACCTGGTCGGCGTGCATCTTCGCGATGGCGTCCGCGTCGTAGCCGAGACCGGCAAGGACGTCGTCGGTGTGTTCGCCGAGCAGCGGCGCTCCAGCGATCGTGGGCGTGAAGTCGGAGAACTTGATCGGGCTCCCGACCGTCAGGTAGGTGCCGCGCCCCTTCTGGTCGACCTCTACGACGCTGCGACTCGCACGCAGCGCGGGGTCCTGGGCAATCTCCTTCATGCTGAGCACGGGCGCGCAGGGCACCTCGAACTTGCGCAGGATGTCGACCGCCTCGTACTTGGTCTTGTCGGCCAGCCACTTCTCGATCTCGTCGAAGATGTCGAAGATGTGCGGCTGGCGGGCCTCGGCTGTGTTGTACGCCGGGTCGTCGATCCACTCAGGCTTAGCGACGGCACGGCAGGTCTCCGCCCAGTTCTGTTCCTGGATCGTGAAGTAGATGTAGGCGTTGGGGTCGGCCTGCCACCCCTTGCACTTGAGCACCCAGCCGGGCTGGCCGCCACCGCCGGCGTTGCCGCCACGGGGCACGACGTCGGTGAACGTGCCATTCGGGTACTGCGGGTACTCCTCTAGGTAGCCGACCTTGTCGAGTCGCTGCTGGTCGCGCAGCTTGACCCGGCACAGGTTGAGCACGGCGTCCTGCATCGACACCGACACCCTTTGGCCTGCGCCGGACTTTTCGCGAGCGAGGAGCGCGGTGAGGATGCCGATCAGCAGGTGCATCCCGCTGTTGCTGTCGCCGAGGGCCGCCGCGCTGACGGTCGGCGGACCGTCCCAGAAGCCGGTGGTCGACGCGGCGCCACCGGCGCACTGCGCCACGTTTTCGTAGACCTTGAGGTCCGCCCACGGCGAATCGTCGTTGAACCCCTTGACTGAGCCGAAGATCAGGCGGGGATTGAGCTCGTGGATGTGCTCCCACGAAAGACCCATACGGTCCATGGCTCCCGGTGCGAAGTTCTCGACCAGTACGTCGGCATCTCGGATCAGCTTCTCCATCACCTCCTTGCCTTCGGGGGTCCTGGTGTTGATCGCGAGCGAGCGCTTGTTGCTGTTCAGCATGGTGAAGTAGAGGGCGTCGACGTCGGGGATGTCGCGCAACTGGTGACGGGTCACGTCACCGCCGTTGACGCGCTCGACCTTCAGGACGTCGGCACCGAACCAGGCGAGCATCTGGGTGCAGGCCGGTCCGGCTTGGACCCCGGTGAAGTCGATCACCTTGATTCCGTTAAGTGGCAGGTCGGTCATGATCGGGTTCCTTCTCGTGGAAGATCTTCTGGGTGTGTGCGGGGTGTGCAGGGTGTGCGGTCGCCGAGCGCGCTCACTGTTTTGTCGGCGTCAGCGAGCGGCGACGGTGATGCCCTTCGGATTGAGGTTGGTGAGGTGGCCGCTCTCAGTGCCGGCCATGGGGTCGATCAGGCAGTCGATGAGTGCCGGGCCGCCCGATGCCAGCGCCTCGGTGAGGGCGGTGGTGAGCTGGGCGGGCGTGGTCGCCTGGTAGCCCTTGCCGCCGAATGCCTCGATCATGCGGTCGTGGCGGGCATGGAGCATCAAGGTGGTCGGCGATGGGTCTGCGGAAACGGTGTTGACGTCATCGCCGCGGTAGACGCCGCCGTTGTTGAGAATGACGACGACGATGGGCAGTTGGTAGCGGCAGATTGTCTCCAGCTCCATGCCGCTGAACCCGAAGGCGCTGTCGCCTTCGATGGCCACGACCGGAGCGCCGCTCTCGACCGCAGCGGCGATCGAGTAGCCCATGCCGATCCCCATGACGCCCCAGGTGCCGCTGTCGAGCCGGTGGCGCGGCACTTGCATGTCGATCACGTTGCGGGCGAAGTCGAGCGCGTTGGCGCCTTCATTGACGACGTACGCGTCGGGGTGCTCACGCAGGACGTCGCGAACCGCCCGCAGCGCTCCGTAGAACTGCATCGGGTGCGGGTCGGCCTTGAGGCGCTCCGACATCTTGGCGACGTTCTGCGCCGAGCGCGCCGCGAGTTCCTGACGCCAGGACGCCGGGACAGTGATCTGCCCTGGCTTGGTCCGCTCTACGAGTGCATCCATCACCGAGCCGACGTCTCCGACGAGCGGGGCGGCGATGGGTTGGTTGCTGTCCAGCTCGGTGGGGTCGATGTCGATCTGGATGAACTGCGCGTTCGGGTCCCACTGGGGCGCCTCGCCGTGCCCGAGCAGCCAGTTCAGCCGCGCGCCGACGAGCATCACGACATCGGTCCTGCGCAGCGCCAGCGAACGAGCGGTAGCTGCCGACTGCGGGTGGTCGTCGGGCAGCAGGCCCTTGGCCATCGACATGGGCAGGAACGGCAGGCCGGTGGTCTCGATGAACTCTCGGATCTGCTCGTCCGCTCGCGAGTAGGCGGCGCCCTTGCCGAGGACGATCAGCGGCCGTTCAGCGTTGGCGAGCAGGGCGATCGCGCGGTCCACCGCCTCGGGCGCAGGCAGCTGGCGCGGTGCCGGGTCGACCACACTCCGTAGCGAGGCGGCAGCCGCTGCCGCGTCGATGACCTCGCCGAGCACGGCAGCTGGGACGTCAAGGTAGACCCCGCCGG
This sequence comes from Kribbellaceae bacterium, assembly GCA_033851055.1. Taxonomy (GTDB): domain Bacteria; phylum Actinomycetota; class Actinomycetes; order Propionibacteriales; family Kribbellaceae; genus Kribbella. The sequence goes on from JAWWPC010000130.1 coordinate 33,035, forward strand.
GACGCCCGGACACCGCGGTGCGGATCGCCCGGGCGACACCGCGGCCGATGTCCTCGGCCCGGTCCACCCGGTAGGAGGCCTTGACGTACGGTTCGGCTGCCGCCATCTGGTCGAGCTCCTCGTAGTCACCCTGCTTGAGGTCGACGAGGTGCCGCTCGCTGGACCCTGAGATCTGGACCATGGGGAAGCAGTTCCGGGTGGCGTTCGCGAGCGCGACAAGCCCGTTGAGGAAACCCGGGGCGGACACCGTCAGGCATACGCCTGGCTTCTTGGTCAGGAACCCGGCCGCGGCCGCCGCATGCCCGGCATCGCTCTCGTGACGGAACCCGATGTAGCGGATGCCCGATGCTTGTGCGAGGCGCGCCAGGTCGGTGATCGGGATGCCGACCACCCCGTAGATGGTCTGGACGTCGTTCAGCTTGAGCGCGTCGACGACCAGGTGGTAACCGTCGGTGAGCTCGGCCGGAGCGTCGGCAACGGTCGGCGTCGTTTCGACTGAAGCTGTGGTCATGATCTGAGGTCCTTGCTGTTCGGTAACGCCCGTTCGCTTCTGTCCCCACTGTCGGCAGCGTGCGTCGTCGCACTCAAGACCGTCCGACGACCAGGCGATAAGCAGCGGCTATCAACTGCCGGCTGGCCCTGGCCCACGTCCCCACCAGTTGCGTTGATAGACGCTCGCTATCGGCTGTTCGCCAACGTGTCTTGGAAATGCACACCGCGCCGGCAGAGGCTCGGAATGGCGGCTTCATCAACGACACCGCGAAGGAGGTGGTGGTCATGGCCGTTTCGACCGCAGCATCTATGCGCGACGCGAACCGGTACCGACCCCCAGCGATCACGGGCCTTATCGATCTCATGGACCAACAGGTGCGCGATCGTCCCCGGGCCCAGGCGCTCGTCGCCACCGGGGACCGGGTACATCTGTCCTACGGCGCCCTCGCCGCCTTGGTCGATGAGATGGCGGCCCGACTCCGCAGCACTGGGTTGAGCCGCGGAGCCGCGGTCGGCCTGGTCGGTGCCAACACTGCCGAGTTCGTTGTCGCGCTCCTGGGTGCGGCTCGGGCCGGGTTGGTGGTCGCTCCGATAGACCCCGCACTGCCCGAGTCGCAGATGTCCGCCCGGCTCGATGCGCTGGGGGTGCAGGCGATCCTCGTCGGCCCACCCGCGGTCGATGCCGCGCCGGTCGCACAAGTCCAGGTCCCGACGTGGACCCTGCGCGTAGATATCTCCCGTGCGACGGCCACGCTCGAAACCAGCGCGGATGCGGTGCGACCTGTCCGGGGCGCGGCATCCGAACTCTCGGACGACCATGCCCTCGTCCTGTTCACCGCGGGAACCACCGACCGGGCCAAGATGGTCCCGTTGACGCACGCCAACGTGGCCGCCTCGGTACAGGGCATCTGCGCGACCTACGAGTTGGGATCCGCCGACGCGACGGTCGCGGTGATGCCGTTGTTCCACGGCCACGGACTATTCGCGACGCTCCTCGCCTCCCTGGCCAGTGGGGGATGCGTACTGCTCCCGGAGCGGGGACGGTTCTCTGCACACACCTTCTGGGACGACGTACGGGCCGTAACCGCTACGTGGTTCACCGCGGTCCCGACCATCTACGAGATCCTCCTGGACCGGTCAGCGCTCGAGTACCCCGGCCCGCAGGTGGCGCCCTTGAGGTTCATGCGCAGTTGCAGTGCCCCCCTTAACACAGCCACGGGGCTGGCGCTGGAGCGTACGCTCGGTGTGCCGCTGCTGTCCGCCTACGGGATGACCGAGTCCACGCACCAGGCGACCAGCGAGCCGCTGCCGCAGCGCGGGCCCCTGAAGCATGGGTCGGTCGGCCGGGCAACTGGAGTGGACCTTCGTGTCGTCGACCAGACTGGGCGTACGTGCCGAGCCGGCACGGTGGGCGAGGTGTGGGTGCACGGTCCCACCGTCGCCCGCGGCTATCTCGCCGACCCGGCCGAGACAGCGCACAGCTTCGCCGACGGATGGTTCCGCACCGGCGACCTCGGCTCACTGGACGAGGACGGCGACCTGTTCCTCACAGGGCGCATCAAGAGCCTCATCAACCGCGGAGGCGAGAAGATCTCGCCCGAGCACGTCGAAGACATCCTGGGCGGGTGTCCCGGTGTCGCCGAGGCGGCCGTGTTCGCCATCCCCGACGCGACGTACGGGGAACGAGTCGGCGCCGCCGTGGTCGTACGCGAGGGCGAGAGCATCGGGTCCGAGCAGATCCTGCGCTACTCCCGGGACCGGCTGTCCGCCTTCGAAGTACCCGACCGGCTCGAAGTAGTCGCTGCTCTGCCTCATACCTCCAAGGGCGGGCTCGACCGGCGGGCGGTGGATGCCCGCTATGCGCACTGAAGCCGGGGGGTCCGGTCTACCTGACGCGGTGCTCGGTCGGCAGCGGCTGGTCGAAGAACTCAGCCAGCGACAAGCTCATTGCCGCCGTCACGAACGCCCGAGCCGCGACCGAACCAGGGGTCACCGCGTGGATCGCCACCGAGATCTGCGCCCTAGCGTCCGGGACCAAGCGGACGGCTCTCGTATTGCCGACCACCGGCATCGCGCGCAGCCACGTGTGCGGCACGATGCTCGCCCACTCGCCGACGCCCACGTGTGCATAGAGGGACGCGACCGAGTCCGTCTCCACCTGCGGGGTCACCACGACCCCGCTGTCCGCGAACGCGCTGTCGATGACCTGTCGAATCCTCATGTCGGGCGTCAGCAACGCGAGCGGCAACTGGGCCGCGTCCGTCCAGGTCATGGTGCCGGTCGGGGGCACCAGTTGGTCGCCGGAAGCCAGCACCATGTACCGCTCTTCGTACAGCGGCACCACTTGCAAGCTCTCCTGGTCGTCGGGGGCGAAATGAGCAATCGCGGCGTCCAGCTCGAAATCGCACAGCTGGCGGTGCAGTTCCGCAGTCGACAACCGGGAGCAGACCTGCACCTGGGCCAGCGGGTGCGCCGCGCAGAACGCAGCCACGGGAAGCGCCACGGTCGTCGATGCCGTGGGTTCAGTCCCCAGCCGCAGCGTCCCGGTGATGCCCGACTGAACGGCGGCCACCTCGGCCTTGAACGCGCTCTGCTCGGCGAGGATCCGCTTGGCCCACACGACGAGCCGTTCGCCCTCCGGGGTGAGGCCCTCGAAGTTGTGGCCGCGGTTGATCAGCGTGACGTTCAGCTCCCGCTCGAGCTTGGCGATCGCTGCCGAGAGGGCGGGCTGCGACACATAGCAGGCTTGCGCCGCGCGCGCGAAGTGCCTCTCCCTGGCCACCGCCACGAAGTACTCCAGCTGACGGAACAGCACGAGCGACTCCTCTCCGCCTGGGCGCCGCGCTGAACCGGGCGGCACAGTTCGGTCGCTCGGGCGCCACCATCAATCATCCTCCGCCTATCAACCATTTCCACGACCGGTACTGGTGCGCGACCAGAGCGAACGGAGGCGCCGGGAATGACTTGGCTAGCGCGACACACACGAGATCGTGAGCATGCCGGCAGCGCGGCTCACCGCAATCGCGGCCTATCCGCAGCTACTAATGAGCCAGGAGGAGCTATGTCCACAAAAGCGCCAGCGGAACGGGTTGTGGACCGAGCTGCCGCCCACGCGACGCCCGCGCTCCTAGCGGTTCGCGATCGGTTGCTCGTGGCGCTGGCGTTTTCCTCAGGCATCTACGAGGCGATTTGCTTTCTCTCCTTCGGGAAAGTCTTCACGGGGTTCCAGACCGGGAACATCGTGTTCCTCGGACTCGGTGCCGCCGGCACTCGGCCGCCCTTTGGCCCGGATCCATTGCGCGTGGTCACATCCCTCGTCGCGTTCGGGGCGGGTGCCGCGCTGGCGGTGCGGATCCTGAAGGCGTTCGACGGTGATGAGGAGGTGGAAGATAGCGATGTCTTCGAGGTGTGGCCGCGCCGCGTGTCGATCACCCTCGGGGTAGCGCTGCTCGTGCAGGTCAGCTTCCTTGCCGTGTGGATAGCGGCCTCGCCGTCCACAGATGTGTCCAGGGTCCTGCTCGGGCTGAACGCGTTTGCGATGGGTATGCAGATGAACGCCATCCGGTCCCTCCACGTGCCGGGCGTCTCCACCACGGCCGAAACCGCCACCGTCATCAGCTGGGTGAGCGGTATCGCCACCCGGTCGCTCAAGGCGACCTCGGCGCGTCGCTTGACCGGGGTTCTCGTGGGCATGGCCGTCGGTGCCATGGTCGGAGACTGGATGCTCAGCCACGCGCACACCTACGCTCCGGTGCTGCCAGCGCTGGTGATGGCGCTCGTGATCGCGATCGCCTCGAAGGCTTTGAAGCAGGAGCCGCTTCTCCTTGCCTCTGACAACAACCTCGAGAATCCGGAAGCTTGATGGGGAAGGCCGATCACAGGTGCCCGTAACGATCCAGCGCGGTCAGCAGCGACATCCCCTGCCGGATGGCGTCCCGGGCTTCGGACTCTGCACCGGCCCATCGCGCAGCCTCCGCGGCTATGCTGTCCCCGTCCGACGCCGGCACGATGAGCACGCCGTCCTCGTCGGCGACGACCAGATCACCTGGGTTGACCGTGACCCAGTCCGTCAAAGCGCCGCGCACCTCAACCGGAATCTGGTGTGCGGTGACCTTCCAGCGGCCGATGGCCTGCGCGGGCGTGCGGTACCTGGCAACCACCGGAAGCATCAGTTCGCGAAGGTATGCGACGTCACGGACGCCGCCGTCCACGACGACTCCCGCACAGCCCCGTACCTTCATGGCCTCCCCCAGCAGGTCACCGAAACAACAGACGCCATGGATATCCGAGCCCGCCCAGACCGGAACCACTCCCTGCGCCATGCCGTCGATGGCCGCGAGCTTCTCTCGATCTCCACCTCCGTGAAATGTCACCGAAGCCCCAAGGACCGTGAAAGCCGGCCCGACGAACCGGGTTCGGCGCTGAATGGCGAAGAGACCTTCGGAAAGCACCGGTGGCTCTATTCCGTTGCTGTCAAAAATGTCGGATATAACCGCGGTTCCAGCATCAAGAAGGAGTTGCAACTCGACTCTTCCTAACTATGAGAAAGCACAAAGCCGCGAGTCCCGCGGCCAACCCAACGCCTGCATGTTTCTCCCAGCATCACGCGACACTAGTGTCGCGACCCGCGCCCGTCACCGCTCGGGACCGAGAAGGAGTTCGCCGTCGCCATGACAGCCCGCCCCAACCTTTCGATCCCATGCTCGCGCATGCGAAACGCTGGGCCTGAGATGGAAATTGCACCTACGGGCTGCCGCAGGTGATCGTGGACCGCGGCACCTACGCAGACCACGCCCGGCGTCCGCTCCTCGTCGTCCACCGCATAGCCGCGTTTGCGGATAGAGATCAGCTCGGCATGGAACACGTCGATGTCTACAATCGTTTTCGAAGACATACGCACGAGTGGCGTATCTTCTAGAAGGTAATCCGCAAAGTCGATCGGGAGCGCTGCGAGGATTGCCTTACCAAGGGACGTACAATAAAGCGGATGGCGCGTTCCGGGCGCTGAGGCGATCCCCACGTCTCCTTGCCCCCGCGCGATAGCGATGTACAGGATCTGTCCCTCGTCCAGTACACCTACACTTGCCGTCTCATCGGTGACCGCGGCTAGCTGCTCAGCGAGCTGATTAGCCTGGGACCAGATAGAGACATTCCGCAAGAAGGCACTCCCCACCTCGAACGTCCTACTGCCCAGGACGTAGCTGCGGTCCGCACCCTGGTGCACGAAGCCGCGCGACCGCAAGGTCTCGAGCAGACGCAGGGCAGTAGTGGGATGGAGCTTCGCCCGGCGGGCCAGCTCGCTCAGTCCGATCGGCCGGTCGCAAGCGCTGAGCTCCAGAAGCAGATCGAGGGCACGCGCGACCGATCGCACACCGTATTGCTCAGAGGTGGAGTCAGTCGTCATGTTTTCTCCCCTCTAGGAATGCCACGGCCACCCTACCGCAACGTCTCGACGAAAGACGGCGACGCCGTATGCTCGCTAACACTTGCCGCAGGATGAACGGCTACCGTCAGTTCGATTTCCACCGGCGCATTGCGGGGCAATGACGATACTCCGATGGCAGATCGAGCATGTCGGCCCCGTTCCCCCAGAACCTCGAGCAGAACGGCGCTGGCTACGTCCACAACCGCTGAATGTGCGGCAAAGTCCGCTGTACTTGCGACATAGCCGGTCATTCGCAGTACCTGATGAACACGGTGCAGTCCGTCGAGCTCGTGAGAAATGATCGCCAATGCGTTGAGCGCGCACAGTCGGGCCGCATCCTGCGCGGCCGCTATGGATACCTCATTGCCAACGACCCCGGTGATCCTTATGTCTTCATGGTCGTACGGAAGTTGGCCGCTCACGTACAGGACGCCACCATGGATGACGTTACGGATATATTTTGATGTTGTCAGTCTCGGCGCCGGGAGGACTATCGATGATTCGTTCCGAGAGGTCTCTGATGACGTCATCGGGTGCTCATCGGCTGGCCGCGTCGATGAAGGACTCGAGTTGAACGAACCTTCTCCGCAACTCTGTCAGCGGCTTCTTCCGATCGCTACGCGTCGGTCCCGTGGTCACCACGAGACACCAGGGTCCCTCCTCCAGCAGCATCTTCGCCAGACTCGTCGCGAATTCTTCGATGGTGGTGAGGCGCTGTGTCCGCTCGATACCGCAGCCTCTGGCGACAGCAGCAAGATCGGTACCCATGCCGGACGCTGTGGCCTGGCACCCGGTCAGGTCGTACACCTGGTTATCGAAGATGATCAGCCCGAGGTTCGCCGGCCGCAGTGCCCCGATCGTTGCCAGGGCACCCAGATTCATCAGCAGCCCGCCATCTCCCTCCAGGGCGATGACTTTGGAATCCGGGGCGGCAACAGCGACCCCCAGGGCCACAGAGGGTGCCAGCCCCATGGCGCCCCACATGTAGAAGTTGGCCGGCCGGTCGCCCGACAGGTACAGGTCGTAGGACTGATTGCCGAGGCCCCCGATCACCAGTTCGTCGCGGAGGCAGTCGCGCAGGACTCGCATCGCGTCAAGACGATCCACCACGGAATCGGTCATGCTGCGGCCTCCATCGAGAGGATCGACTTGATCAAGATCACGGTCGGAACGCGGCTGACGTAGGCCATTTCCGTCGCGCCCGTCACTACGTCGAAGGTCTGACTGGCCTGGCTGACCTCGAAGACGCTGATGCCCATGGCCGCCAGGATCCGTGGCAACGCGGAACCGAACGGAATCTGGGTAGCCACCTTCTCGCCGAGTCCTCCGCGCTCGGTGACGACCATCGGCAGCGGGATCCGCTGCGCCATGGCCAGGGAGCCGATCGCGTTGAGACTGTTCCCGAGCCCACTGGTCTGCATGAGCAGTGCGCCGCGACGGCCGCCGAGGTAGACACCGGAGAGCACACCTATGCCCTCCTCTTCACGCGTCAACGGCACGAGGTCGAATCCGCGCTCCGCGGCCTGGATCAGCAGCGGCGCCAGAACGCCGTCGGGGACATAGGGAAGAATTTCCACTCGTGCGGCGGAAAATGCCCGGAGCATCGCCTCGGGCCACTCGTCCTCGGGCATTACCAATCCTTCCCTGTCACTCGCTTCTCGGTCATTTGGAATACAAGCTCCCGATCCGTCATGTCATCGGTACGTCGGTCGTCTGCTTCAGCCAATCGAGAGCAGCGGCAAGGGAGATGACATCGCCGTATTTCTGGTCCATGTCGAACAGGCTCATCGCCAATGACGCCACGTGGCGCTCGTAGACGCACTCCTCGACGATGATCATGTGCAATCGATAACTGCAGCCGTCGACGACTGTTGCGCGCACGCACCCGCTTGCGCTTTCCCCGCAGACCAGCAGCGTGTCGATTCCTTGGCTCACGAGATGGGCCGCCAACGGAGTGCCGAAGAATGCGCTTGGTGAGTTCTTCTTCAACACCACTTCCCCCGGCAGCGGGGCTGCCTCCTCGACGATGTCGTAGCGGCGCAGGAACCGTCCTTGTTCTTCCTCGGTCCGCTCGACCTTGGCGCGCTCGCGAGGAGTCCTCCAGCCACGCATGCCGGACTCGTCTTCCGCCAGGCCTGTCGTGTGAATGACCGGAACCCCCGCTGCCCGGGCTGCGGCCAACAGTTCACTGACGTGTCCCAGAGCTTCCCACCCTGCCAGCCCCGTACTGCTGGGCCACGTTTCGATTGCCTCGAGCAGAGGCTCCGGGCGGTCGCCGAGGGCGCCTCGGTAGTTGTCGACGGACAGCACCGCCGCCTTCTTACCGAAGCCATAACCCTTCTTCTCTCGCGACACCGCCAGGTGAGCTTTGTCTTCCTCGGTCAGAAAGCGATCCCAGATTCTTTCAGTCATGTTTCCTCCAAAGCGCGAGTCCACCGCAGTTGCCGACGGCCTGCGGTCCATCCAAATCGCCGGCCAGGAGACGCTTAACCATGCTTCTGCGCACGCCGGCTGGGAACCAGAAGGTCGATGATCTGGTCGAGTTCGTCGGACACGTCAGGCGACTGGTCCAGGCCTGCAACGAAGTCCGTGATCCAACTGGTGCGGGAGGCCCCGAGCACCGGTTGCACCATTTCCTCGAACCTCAGGCGCACGTCTGTCCAGCCCCATCGCAGATTCGAGTGTCGCCCATCACCCGGATAGCCAGTCGCATCGCGGGACAAGTGCGTCCCGTCACGCAGTTTCAGGTCGACCACCGCCTGGGGGCCGGAGGTGGAGACGGGAATATCGCTGCAGAGGGTGACACGCCGCCCGAGTTCTAAGATTTCCTCATCGGCGAGCGACGACTCTGCGAAGGCACTGACGAGCGAACCCGCAGAGCCGCCCTGCGCCGCGGTCGTCAGTACCACAGCCATCACGAATCCTGGGGACCGCTTGGCCTCACGGCTACTGACCGGCGGGTACGCCGTATGCAGTCGTTCGGTAACCCTCTCGGAAACGCGTACGGTCACGCGCTCCACGTCGCGGGGATCAATGCGCTGCCCACTCAGTATCTCGAACAAGGCGCTGGTCGCAGGATGAAGGTCGCTGAAATGCGGGTACGGCTTGTAGCTCACCGACTGAATTCTGGGTGGGAGGTAACTCATCAAGTCACCATCGCTCGCGTCGAAGTCCGGTGCTGTCCGACCAATGAGGCCGTTGCGCGCCTCCAGCGCGGTGTCGGACGCTTGGTAGCCGAGCGAAGCCAGCCGGACCGCAGCGAGCCCGCTACTAGCCGCCCAGGCGGTCTGCAGCCCACGTACCTCATCCTCTGCGTCGAACTGCGTCGTGCCGCAAGCGAACGAGGCCCCGATGCCCACGCTGTGCGCGAGCGTGGCTTCAGGGAGCGCGAGCATCCGGCCGACGGCCAGCGCTGCGCTCGGCGGCCCCAGGATGCTGGAGGGGTGGTAACCGCGCGAATGAAGGTGTGGGGCACCCATGGCCTCCCCCAGCCCGCCCATGAACTGATAGCCCACGATCAAACCCGCAAGAAGCTCCGCGCCGCTGACCGGACGTTCGGATTCTCTGGCGCTCCGGCGATCCTGGCCGGCGAGGAGGGCAGGCACGATGACTGCCCCGGGGTGAGCACGGGTGGATTCATCGAAGTCATCCAGCCCGCGTGCGCCGCAGCGGAGGCTCAACCCGAACGCGAGGTCGCTCATGGTCGGTGTCCAGCCGACCTCCGGGTCACGATGGCGAAATTTGCGGACTCTCCCCTCGGTGACTCCGGCAAACATCATCCCCAGGCAGTCGAGCAAGTGCGCCTTGGCGTCCCACACTGTGTCTTCGGGCAGGGTCCCGAGGTCGGTTCGCGCTGCCACCGCGGCAACCCTGCTCGACAGACCCATCAGAGGCTTTGACACAGGCCCTGCCTTTCCGCCTCTTGCCACGCCCAATGCGCAAAAGCGATGTCCTGAGATGCAAGACCCTCTGTTCGGACGATGATTGTCTCCGTCGCCGATTGCCGGCCGGGTTTGCTCCCGGCAACGATCTCCGGAAGTTCCGCGCTCAGCTTCGACTCGACAGCGCAGCCCGATGCGATCAGCCCGGCGATGTCCGACGCGGACTCAGTTTGCAGCCAGTCATCGACGATGAGCCGATCACAGGACATGTACGCCTCGCCCTCGAGCTCGTTGGATCCGAGCGCGCACAGCAACATGCCCGGCCGGACATCCTGCGCCTTGATGAACGGTGAGCGCGTCGTCGTAGCTGTGACCAGCACGCTGGCCGAGTCGACGAGTTGTTCCAGCGACTGGCAAACGGTCACAGGCAACTCGGTCTTTTCCGCGACGCGCTGGGCCAATGCGTGGCATCTCGCTGGAGATCGAGAGAAGAGATGGATCGCCTCGAGCGGCAGCGTGTCCAGCATGACGGCCGCCACCGCTTGCGCCACGGCTCCGGCCCCGACCAAACCGAGCACCGGCCGTGGACCAGCCAAGTACTTGGCCGCTACCCCGATACTTGCGGCGGTACGAAGCGAGTAGTTGTAATGCTCGTCCAAGATGGCGACGGGGCGGCCGGTGTCCAGGTCGATCAGCATGACAAGGCGAGTGGATGACTCGGCACCAGGCCTTGACCCGTCGGCTTCGACCCGATAGCCGACGATGCGACATCCCAAGACTCCGATCGGGGGGAGCGCCACAGCCTTCGAGTGGAACGTAAGGCGCTCGTCCTGCGCCTTCATCCGAAGCGCCCGTGGCATCGGGTACTCCACTTCGCCACTGGCTTCCCACCGCAGAGCAAGCTCCGCGAGGTCGACCGCGCGGGCGGGGTCGATCAACTTCTCACACAATGCACTGGAAATGAACGGGGGGCTGCTCATCAAGTCTTCCTCGTATCACAAGGCATGTAATCGGACCGGTTCTCTCAACTGTCGATGACGTGGAGTTCCGTCGCACCGCGCGAGATATAGTCGTAGCCGGATTCCGAAACGACTACAACGTCTTCGACGTGGATCTTTTCTCCGGTCGGGAGGAAGAATCTCGGTTCAATACAGACGACCATTCCTGGAACGAGCAGAGTGTCATCCGCCAAGCTCAACGAAGGTGGCTCGCCGGCATTCAGACCAAGGCCATGCCCGATCCGCTTCTTGCCGGTCAGGGCGGGCATCCCGAGATCAACGAGGGTCGCGCTGCAAGCTCGGGCGACGTCCGAGGCGCGATTTCCGGGCCGGACCGCTGCCAACGAGGCGTCCACCAGGGCAGTCATCCGGTCCATGGTGGCCAGGTGCTCCGGTGTCGGCGGGCCGAACACCGCGCGGCGCCCCACGTCGGCTTGGTAGCCCTGGTAGGTGGCTCCGAAGTCCGACCAGATGGCGTCGCCCCGTTGCAGCGGCGCTGACGGGTCGCCCATGCTCGTTGCTGTGCTTACATGCCCGGCCACGTCGAATTCGCTGCCGAGTCGGGACAGCTCTGTAGCCATCAGCCTGCCAAGATCAAGCTCGGTCGAACCCGGTCGCAACTGCGTGAGGGTGGCTTCCCAGGCCTGCAGGCTGAGGTCGCAAGCAGCCCGGAGAGTTTCGATCTCGTAGCTCGATTTCTGCAGCCGGAGTTCCTGCAACTCCGGTCCGGCGTCTGCCAGGGTCAAGCCCGGGCAGTCGGCCAAGAGTTCCTGTACGTCGGCGTACGGCAGGCCGAGTCGCTGGTTCTCGCCCAGTTCCATGCCGAGCCGGCCCCGATCGATCCCCAAGTCGGCCAGAGCCTCCTTCAGCAAGGCAACCTCGAAGGGCACGTCCTCGTAGCCGTAAGCCCGTACCCCTGGGCACGTCTTTTCCAGCTTGGGGATCTGCTGGCGATAAATGATGGCGGACGGCGCGCCCTCGCGCGGCAACAGGAACAACATCGGTCGCATGATCTTGTCGAACTCGCGACTCTGATGTCCGGTCAGATACCAGTAGTTGTACTTCTCACTCACCAGGATCGCGTCCAGGTCCTGGCCTTCCATCAACCGACGCAACCGGTCATGCCGATCGCTTATCTCGGTCGTGGATACGCTCATATTCACTCCATTCCTCGGAACAGCTTCGGACACCTGGCCGCGCGAGCCGGAGCAGGCGGCCAGACATAGGTGTCAGCAATTTCAGGGAGATTCATTCCGATACGCCGTCGCTCGCCATCAGAATCCCTCCGATTGAGCACTCGCCCGCCGTAGGGCGAGCGCCGCCGTCACAGTGATCGCGGTAAGCACGACGCTCAGCACTGCGGCGCCGGTGACGTCGCCATAATCCCACCGGTTGTAGATGAGCGTCGCGAAGACGACGTTTCCGGGCGATTGCAGCATCAATGGCAGGGTGAGGTTCTTGACGCTGGCCAGGAAGATCAGCAGGAACCCGTTCAGGAATACCGGTCTGAGCAGTGGAATCAAGATATGCCGCCAAACCTGCCAGGCGTGTGCCCCGCTGGCCTCGGCGGCCTCCTCGAGAGCCCGCTGAATCTGCGCTATTCCGCTGGTTGTGAGCCTTGTGCCGAGGCTGATGTACTGGGTGCCCATGGCGACGACAACTATCCAGATGGTCCCATAAACGCCCACGGGCAGGATCAGATAGATGAGCAGGGTGGCCAGGCCGATGACGACGCCGGGCATCGCGTGCGGCATGAAAGCCAGCCAGTCCGCCACCCAACGGTAGCGAGAGCGCGAGCGGACGATGATCCACGAGACGAGCATGGAAAGCGCCATGGCCAAGAACGCAGCTGCGAAGCCGAGCACCAGGGTGTTGCGCAAGCTGCTGGTGAAGAGGCTGGCCGATAACGTCACCCAATACCCGTGCAAGGTCATCCGCCCGAATGCGGCCCGGTCGATCGCTCCGAGGTATGGCTGAGTGCTGGCCCATAGCAGCACAAGCATCGGCAAGATGAATGAGATGAACACGAATGCACTGGCGGCGAGAACAGCGACGGCTTTCCACTTGCCGAGTTCCAGTACCTTCGGGCGGAAGTTCTTCCCGGTGACCGTGGCATAGTCCTGCGCGCGGCCGATGATTCGGTTGTAGAAGACGAACGGCGCAAGGGCCAAAGCAAGGAGCAGAACTCCATGCGCGCTCGAGACGCCGTAGTCCGGCAGGCCGAAGGATGGATGTGTCACCCGATAGACCTCGGTACTGAAGACGCGAACGTTGCCTGGCAGGCCGAGAACCAGCGGGATGTCGACCGCCTCGATGACAGTCAAGAACTGATAGATCAGGGCACCGACGAGGGCCGGCCGCAGCAGCGGAAGGCTGACCTTCCGAACCATGGTGGCAAAACCGGCTCCAGAGGTTCGTGCCGCCTCTTCCAGCACCGGGTTGATATTGCGTAGCGAGGCCGTGATGAGCAGGAAGCTCATCGGCACGAGGGCCAATCCCTGGACGAAGATCATCCACGGCAAGGAGTAGACATTGAACGGACCATCGGCGCCGAACCCGAACAATCCTCGGAGCGCCAGATTGATGTAGCCGTTGCTCGGATTGAGCAGGATCCCCCACGCGATGGCTGAGATCAGGCCAGGCATTCCAGCAGGCGCGACGAGCAGGACGTAGAAGCCGTTGCGGAACGGGAGATCCGTGCGTTCGATCAGCCAGGCAAACAGGAGACTCACTACGAACGCGAAGATGAGACAGGCAGCTGAGAAGAGCAAGGTGACACCAAGCAGCCTGTAGGTCTGCGCGCTGAGGAACACCTTGTTGTAGTTGTCGAGAGTCCACGGGAACGGTGGATGGATGGTCACGCCACCCTTGGTGTCCTCGAAGCTGCTCAGGATCAGCATGAGGATGGGACCAAGGACGAGATAGACCAGCACGGCGATGGTGCATGCGCTCACCACAGTGCGCAGGGACAGCGGGCGGCGCCGACTGCGACGGGTCGCCGGCGGCGGTGGTTCGGTCTCGAGCCCCGACTGTGCGATCAACTGGGTCACGGCAGTCACCGGTCCAGCAAGACGCACTCGTCGGCAGAGACCGAGACGTGCACGCGCTCGCCTGTTCCGAACTGCGTCCGTGCATCGCCCTTGGCCCGCAGCGTCTCGTCGCCCACCCGGACCTGATAGTCCACGGCGTCTCCCAGGAAGAGACCGAGCTTCACCTCGCCGCGGAAACAGTTGTCCGATGCGAGGGGGCCGGCGGTCACCTTGATCGACTCAGGCCTGATGGCCACGGTTACTTCGTCCCCGTAACGGACCTCGGCACCCGTTCGACATCTCACGGTGCCCATCGATGTGGCCACGACGGTCTCATGCTGTGGGCCGCCGGCCTGTTCCACCAAGCCGGAGACGAACGACGTAGCACCGACGAAGTCGGCTACGAATTCGCCGTTGGGCGCGAGGTAGATATCCCGGGGCGTTCCCTCCTGGACGACCTTCCCCTTATTCATGACCGCAATTCTGGTAGACAGCGAGAGCGCCTCTACCTGATCGTGGGTGACAAATATCGTGGTGATATTGATTCTTTGCTGGAGCAGGCGCAGTTCTGTCCGCATTTGTTCTCGTAGCTTTGCATCCAGGTTCGACAGCGGCTCATCCAGAAGCAGCACCTTCGGCTGCCTGACCAGCGCTCGCGCCAAGGAGATCCGTTGCTGCTGACCACCCGACAGCTGGGTTGCCCGCCGGTCGGCGTACTCTTCCATGCTCATCAGGGCCAGCGCCTCGGCCACGCGATCGCGAATCTCGGTACGCCCCAACTGCTTCGCGATCTTCAACGGGAAAGCGACGTTGTCGAAGACCGACATGTGCGGCCAGATGGCGTAATCCTGGAACACCATGCCGATATCTCGCCGATGAGTCGGCACCCAAGCCCGATCCGAAACCACGGCGATGCCGCCCAGCTCGATCGTTCCCGCGGTCGGCTGCTCAAGTCCCGCAATACACCGTAGCGTCGTGGTCTTGCCACACCCGCTGGGCCCCAGGAGAGTATAGAATTCGCTTTCCTGAATATCCAGATTGATGTGGTCGATTGCAGTTATGGACTTCTTCTTGTCCTTGTACGCGTGGTAAAGATTGTCGATCCGAATCGCCGTCACCAGAAAGTCTCCCTTGATCACGACATCGACGGCTGCAGCAGCTGGCTGGTGCGACGCCCTCGGTGCGCCCGGATGGTCGTGGACTACTGCCCCAAGATGGTGCCGATCTCGCCGGCTACCTTCGTCTGCACAGCGTGGTCTTCAGTGGTCGTGCTGACGGAGAGCTTCGAGGTCGCCGGTAGCCCTGCCGGACTGTCCGTATTCGATTTGAATTCCACCTTCAGCTGCTGCGCTTGGCCCTCGGGACCGCCCCACCAGGACATGAAGCAGGCGGCGGCATTGGGGTGCTGGGCTTTCGCGAACACAATGCCGTACTTGTCCTCGGCCGTGACCACGTCCAAGTACTGGATTCCCAGCGGAGCTCCGTTGGCCTGCTGCTCCCGGACGGCGGAAGCGGTGGCGCTGGTCGTCAACAGCGCCTCCCCGCTCGTGACCTTCTGCAGACTGGCGGTTGCACCTTGGACCACAAGGGGCGTGGCGGTGTCGTTGAATTTCTTGAACCAGTCGAGAGTCTTCGCTTCACCCCAAGCACCGGAGATTCCGGAGATGTAGACCCCGCGAGGGTCGACGATGACCTTCTTCTTCCATTTCGCGTCTGCGAGAGAATCCCACGTGAGGGGGAGGTCAGACTTCTGCACGGTTCGGGTGTTGTACCCGATACCCAGCGGATCACGGAACACGCGGAACGTTTCTACACCGCCGGTATTCATGATCAGGTGGCCGGCGATGCCGAGCTTTTGGTAATCCACATCGCGGATCAGTTTCTGGTCCAGCAGGGGCGCGGCGGACGGGAGGTCGGTGGTGGTGGCGTCGACGCTCGACTTCTGTCCGGCCTGAGCCTCGGTCACAACCCGCTGCGTGACCTCCTCCGGACGCAGCGAAGTAAAAACGACCTTGATCTTGGGATGCGCAGCCTGGAAAGGCGCGACTTCCTTCGCGAACTGTTCGGGGTCACTGGCGGACCAATAGTTGAGCGTGCCTTCCGCCTCCGCGGCCGTGCAGGCTTCAGCAGCTGTTGCAGAGAGCCGCGTGGACGCACCAGACGAGTTGCTCGCCCCGGCGTTACCGCAACCTGCGGCTACAAGCGCGACGCAGGTTGTGCCGCAGAGCGCGTAGACCAGCCTCCGGCGTGGTCCGAGAAGGAACATTGTGTCTCCTTGCCTTGGTATGAAGCGAACGATGACTCGCGATGGCGTCGGAACTTACAGCGCTGGTTGCGCACTGCGGTAGGCGCATTTCGCTCTACGAAATGGCACACCCCGACGCGGCACGGCCCGTGGATGCGCCATCCGCCACCAGCGGGGATGCGACCAACCTTCTTCACGTCGAGGCGGACCATGTGTCCCGGCTACCTGGCCCGAGTCGGCGTCAGCCTGCGGTTGGTCCGCCCGGTGGGGTCGAGGAAACGGCGTTGGCCGAGTCCGAGCTTGGTGAGGTGAGGGAGACGGTCCGGCGATTGATCACGATGCTGTGCTCGGCGAACTCGATGCGTTCCGCAGACCACTTCCGCTCACGTCGCCAGCTCTCGATCGTGACGAGCGCCTCGGGGGTTGCCCATCAGCGCGATGTTGATCCGCCACGTCGCTGGTAGCGCGAGCGGGCGAGGCCGTGGGCCGTACGAAGCAACTCTCGGATTGCTGTCT
>JAWWPC010000303.1:0-4961 GCA_033851055.1 Kribbellaceae bacterium
TTTTCGAGGCGGGCAGCCCGCTGTCGAAGATCACCACGCTGCGGCCGAAGGACTACAGCGAGGCCCGCACCATCGGTGAGCGGTTCCGCGACGGCACCCCGGTCATCATGGACCTGGTGACCATGGACAACGCGGACGCCAAGCGGCTGGTCGACTTCGCCGCCGGGCTCGCGTTCGCGCTGCGCGGTTCGTTCGACAAGGTCGCCACCAAGGTCTTCCTGCTCTCACCGGCCGATATCGATGTCAGCGCCGACGAGCGCCGCCGCATCGCCGAGGCCGGCTTCTACGCCTATCAGTAGCTTTCACGTCGGACAGGTAGGCTGGCGTCGCGCTTCACGCTGACCAGCAGCGAGCGCTGTCGTCAAGGTCACACATCTGCCCGTAGTGAGGACGCCTGTCGTTGTCCCTTTTCTTCGAGATCCTGGGATTCGCGCTGTTCGTGTTCTGGCTGCTGCTGATCGCCCGGGTCGTGGTCGAGTTCATCCGTTCGTTTTCCCGCGATTGGCATCCCAGGGGGCTGACGGTGGTGGTCCTCGAGGTGATCATGACCGTCACCGACCCGCCGGTGAAATTGCTTCGAAGACTCATTCCGCAGCTCACGATCGGCGCGGTTCGGTTCGATCTGTCGATCATGCTGTTGCTGCTCGTCGCGTTCATCGGCATGCAGCTGGCGTTCGGTGCCGCCGCCTGAGAACTGGCCCCCCCGCCCGGAGTTGGCGATCGCGACGGGCATCCATGACCGTTTGCCGGGGTCGGCAATTCGACGAAGCTACTGGCCGGAAGATTGAAATTCGCTCTTAATTATCGGCCTCTCCTGCAACCGCCGGGTCTGGTGTGACAGGATGGACGCCAGTTACGTTCCAGTAAGGCTCTACACTTTGAGATCGGTTGACGGTCCAAGACTCCAAGGGGGCAGACAATGCCGCTCACACCAGCCGACGTCCACAATGTCGCGTTCAGCAAGCCGCCCATCGGCAAGCGTGGCTACAACGAGGACGAGGTCGACGCATTTCTCGATCTGGTTGAGAACGAGCTGACCCGGCTGATCGAGGAGAACGCCGATCTTCGTCAGCGCGTCGCCGAACTGGATCAGGAGCTGGCCTCCGCCCACGCCGGCGGCGGCAGCGTGCAGCCGACGCAGACCATCCCGGTCTACGAGCCAGAGCCAGAGCCAGTGGCTGCGCCTCAGCCCGTGTACGAGGCGCCTCCGCAGGCTGCAGGGGTGGTCAGCGAGGAAAGCCACATCAAGGCCGCCAAGGTGCTCAGCCTGGCCCAGGACACCGCGGACCGGTTGACCGGCACCGCCAAGGCCGACTCCGACAAGCTGCTCGCCGATGCCCGCGCCCAAGCCGACGCCATGGTCAGCGAGGCCCGGCAGACGGCAGAGGCGACGGTGGCCGAGGCCCGTCAGCGCGCCGACGCCATGCTGGCCGATGCCCAGACCCGGTCGGAGTCCCAGCTGCGCCAGGCCCAGGAGAAGGCCGACGCCCTTCAAGCGGACGCCGAGCGCAAGCATTCCGAGATCATGGGCACCATCA
Organism: Kribbellaceae bacterium; assembly: GCA_033851055.1. Classification (GTDB taxonomy): domain Bacteria; phylum Actinomycetota; class Actinomycetes; order Propionibacteriales; family Kribbellaceae; genus Kribbella. Next base: position 1,539 of record JAWWPC010000303.1, read on the forward strand.
ACCAGCAGCGCACCGTGCTGGAAGGCAGGCTTGAACAACTGCGGACATTCGAGCGTGAATACCGCACCCGGCTCAAGACATACCTGGAATCGCAGCTCGAAGAGCTCGGCCAGCGCGGTTCGGCCGCACCGGTCGATTCCAGCGCCAACAACGACAGCAGCGCCTTCAACCAGTTCAATCGGGGCAACAATTAGGGTTGATCAATGCTGATCGTCGCGCTTGTCCTTGCCGTCATCGGTCTCGCGGCTTTGGTGACCGCCGTCGTCACCAGTAATGTGCTGATCGCCTGGGTGTGTATCGCAGCCAGCGTGATCGGTGTAGTGCTGCTGATCGTCGACGCGCTGCGGGAGCGGTCGAGGAGTGAGCCCTCAGAACGCCCCGAACCGGCGGCTGATGCCGACGAGGAAGCGCACGAGGAACCCGAGCACGTCGAGGACTATCCCGAAGAAGCCCCGGTCGCGCACGACGACGAGAGCGACGCAGAAACCACCGCGGTCGAGCAGCGCGACGAGGACAGCAACAGCCGCTAAACCGTTGGGGTGCCGAGCAATTCGCGCACCTCATCATCGGTGACCTGGTGGAAGTCCTCGAACACCTGGCCGACGGCCTCGAATCCGGCTGGCATCGTCGCGCACACCACGTCGTCGGCCTCCCCGGCGAGCTGACGGCACACCGACTCCGGTCCCACCGGCACCGCGACAACGATATGGGCCGGATTGGCGGCCCGCACCGCGCGCACCGCCGCCAGCATGCTGGCACCTGTGGCGATCCCGTCGTCGACGAGGATCACGGTGCTACCGGCGACGTCCACCGGCGCCCGCCCGCCGCGGTAGGCGCTCTCTCGGCGATGGAGTTCCTCGGTTTCGTGATCGATCGCGGCCTGCAGCTGTTCGTCGCTGATGCCGAGATTGCGCACCAGGCTGTCGTTGAGCACCACGCCGCCGCCGGCGGCGAGGGCACCCATCGCGAGCTCCTGCCATTGCGGCACCCCGAGCTTGCGCACCAGGAAAACGTCCAGCGGCGCACGCAAAAACGACGCGACCTCCCACCCGACGGGCACCCCACCGCGCGCCAGGCCGAGCACCAACAGGTTGTCCTTGCCGCGGTAGGGCGCCAGCTCCTCAGCCAGGTCCTGGCCGGCTTCTCGGCGGTCCCGGAAGGTGCGCCTCGCATTTCGGCGGGCGAGCCCGCTCCATCCGCTCATCGCGATCTCATCGAGGGTACCCAGAAACATCGCTTGGCACACCGGGCCCGGCTCACGAACTTGGGCACGGCTGACGGGCCACGTGAGCCAAGAAGCCGCGCACCAAGCCCCGGATTCTTGTCGCGGCAACATCCGCGAGTTCGGATGTGCGCTTGCGCAATTCGTCGTGGCTGAGCCCGGCGTCGGCGACTTCGCCGTCGCGGTCCTCGGCAAGCCACAGTTCAAGTAGTGCGTTGTCGAGCTCCGGGTGAAACTGCAGCGCCAGAGCGCGCCCGAGCACGAATGCTTGAGACGAGTTCGCCGTCCTGGCGATCTCGGTCGCACCGGGTGGCAGCGTCCAGGAGTCGAAATGCCATTGGAACCAGGGCCCGGCGGGCACCACGTCGGGGCGGGCGCTGTCGACGTCGTACCAGCCGATCTCCGGGACCGGTGCCCGGGCCACCGACCCGCCGAACGCCTGGGCCAGGAGTTGGCCGCCGAAGCACACACCCAGCAGCGCGACCCCCACGTCGGCGGCGTCGCGCACCAGCTTGGTCTCGCCGCCCACCCAGGACCGGCGCAGCGCGTCGTCGTACACGGGCCAGCGCGCCCCGAGCGGGACGATCACGTCGTAGCCGGCGGGGTCGGGAAAACTCACGTCGCCTGCGGGGCTGTCGATGCGTTCGGCAGGCACCACCTCGAAGGTGTCGACGTCGAAGCCGCACTCCGTGAACGCCTCGCCGAGCAGGGCTTCTGTCGCGAGATGCTCGTTGTAGATGAACAGAACCTTGGCCGCCACGCAGACATTATTTCGGTGGCGGCATGGGTGGGGCATCGTCGGGGGCCAGCTCGGCGGCCACCTTGCGGAACACCGTGTCGGCCTCGTTGCGGTAATTGCCCTGATCATCGAACGCTTCGGGGGCATAGGTCGCGGCGATCGCGATGGCGATCTTCTGCGACGGTAGGTAGGCCTCGAGCGCCGCGTACCCGGACATCAGCGGGTTTTGCAGCAGCCAGTGCCCGGAGATGACGATCCCGAGGCCGTAGGTGTAGACGTCGTTCATCTCGTCGCAGGTGGTGCACCCGGCCTGCTTGTGGGTTTTGCCGCGCAGGTCGGTGGAGACCAGCATCTTGTACGAGTCGGCGGTGAGTAGCTTGCCCGAGCCGATGCCGACCGCAGTCGCCTCCATGTCATAGATGTTTGTCGTCTGGATCGCTCCGTGGGTGATCGTCCAGGACGGATCCCAGAAGGTGCTGTCCTCGTAAAATGGTGTGCCGGTGGGAATCTTGAGGAACTCCCGGCGTTCCGAACTGAACGCGTGCAGGACCGGCGAGGGGATCTCGGGAGTGAGCGAGTTGGCCGTCTCGGTCAGCCCAAGTGGCCGAAGCACCTTCTCCGACAACAGCTTCGACATCTCCTGGCCGGTGGCCTTCTCCAGCGCCAGCCCCAGCAGCAGATAGTTGGTATGGGCGTAATTCCAGTTGGTGCCGGGCTCGTAGAGCAGCGGCTTGGAGGTCGCGTAGCCGAGGAGGTCGTGCACGGTCCAGGCCCGGAATGGGTTGGCGTACAGCGCCTCGTTCATCGCGGTGTTGCCGATGACGTAGTCGACATAGCCGGACGTCATCTGTGCCAGCTGGCCGAGCGTCACCTGTTCGGCATGCGGTATCTCGGGCAGCCATTTCGACAGTTTGTCGTCGAGGCTCACCTTCTTCTCGTCGACGAGCTTGAGCAACAGTGTGGAAACATAGGAGATCGCGACGGCGCCGTTGCGGAAGTGCATGGCGGTCGTCGCGGGTACTCCGGTCATCGACTCGCCGACGGCCTTGGTGACGACCTCCTTGCCGTCGATGGTCACCCGCACGATGGCGGCCTTCAGGTGCGCCTGCGCCATGATGTCGCCGACGATGCGCATCACCGCGTCGGCCTTGGGGGTGTCGGCGCTGGTGGTGTCGGCGCTGGAACCGGGCGCCAGGGGCGACACCGTCGGAAGAGCGCCGGGTGCGCAGCCGGTGAGCATCGCAAGGGCGCACATCACCGTGAGAGAGCGCCGTAGGGCGGGCATGCCCGGATCTTGGCATATCGCGGCGCGTACAGGTGCCGGACTTGTCAGTGCGTGTTGCCTGACCGGAAAATACTGAGGTGAGTGGGCGGGCGACAGCACCCGGCGGAGCTTGCGGAGCCGGGTCAGGTTGTGGAGCTGTGTATGTGGGTTAGGCGGCGGTGGGTTCGAGGGTGACGT
>JAWWPC010000161.1:0-3128 GCA_033851055.1 Kribbellaceae bacterium
CGGCGACCACCGAAGCCGGCCGGCTCGCGTTGTTGGTGATGTAGCCGATCCGCATGCCTTCCTGCGATGCCTTGCGCAGGTTCTCCGGCGCGTCCGGGACCGGGTCCGGCCCGACGTACACGACCCCGTCCAGGTCGAGCAGCGCGACGTCGTACCGGCTTGCCAGCGGTTCGTCACACGCGGACAGCGGGGCGGGCGCATCGGGCGGTGTCCCGGTCATGCTTCCCCCCGTACGATGCCGCCCATGTCGCTGTCCACAAGCGTGTTACGGCTGGAGCCGATGCGCGCCTGGCGATTCGTGGCCGGCAAGGTGAGCGCCCTCGGCGCGGTGACCTCGCCGCCGTACGACGTACTGGAACCCGCCATCGTCCGGCGGCTGACTGAAGCTGATCTCCACAACATGGTGAGGCTTATCCTTCCACGCGATCCTCGCCTCGGATCGCACCGGTACGACGAGCCCGCGCAGCGGCTGTCCGGCTGGCAGCGCGACGGCATCGTCATCCAGGACCGCAAACCCGCGCTCTACGTTTACGAGCAGCGGATCGGCGACTCCGTGTTGTGTGGGCTGGTCGGCGCGATCGGTCTCGATCCGGACTACCAGGTGGTGCTGCCGCACGAGAATGTGATGCAGACCTGGGTCGACGACCGCTACGCCCTGATGGAGTCGACCGACGCCGATCTCGAGCCGATCCTGCTCGCCTACTCAGGTGGAGGCGTGGCCAGCGACGCGGTCGACGAGGCACGTTCCGGTGTGCCCTGGCTGGTCGCCGAGACCGAGAACGGCGCACACCATCGGATCTGGCGGATCGACTCCCCCGAGACCCACGCACGGATCGCCGCCGAACTGGCCGGCCACGAGGCGCTGATCGCCGACGGGCATCACCGGTACGCCGCCTACCTGGAACGCTTCCGGACTGATCCGTCGCGGGCCGGCGCGGCCCGTGGTCTGGCCATGCTGGTCGATCACGACCGCCATCCATTGACGCTGGACGCAATCCACCGCATCGTGCCCGGCCTGGGCCTCGAAACAGTCAAAGCCCGTACGCCGGCCGGCTGGCAGGTACTGCCGGGCCGGGTGGAAGGCGTACCCGACCGGATCGCCATCACCGACGGAACGGACTGGGTCACTCTGCGGTCCACCGAAGGCCAGGTCACCCCAACGGTGTCGCTGCTGCACGAGGAACTGATCCCGGCCTGGGGAATAGATCAGGAAGCCATCGCCTTCCACCACGAGCTTTCCGACGCGCTAGCAGTGGCTGGCCCGAACCAAGCAGCGATCGAACTACTACCGCCGCGCCTCGACCAGGTCCTGAGCACAGCAGCCCGCGGAGAGCGCCTCCCCCAAAAGGCCACGTCCTTCGGCCCCAAACCCCGAGTAGGCCTCCTCTTCCGCACCCTCCCCTAGCGTCCCGAACTCCACGGGCAAAGCGGCTGGCTCGAGGGCAGGGATTCCGCCTGGTTGCGATCCTGATTCGAGCGCGCCGAAGGTCAGGGTCGTGGTAGAGGGCCGCGCCGAAGGTCAGGGGCGGTGGTAGAGGGCTAGGAATTCTTCGCGGAGCGGGCGGCGGGCCGCGCGGTGACGCTCCATCAGGCGGCCGAGCGAGAACGACAGTTCGGCATCGCCCGCGGTGGCTGCGTCGGCGCCGAGCAGGTTGAGCGCATCCGCTGCGGCGCAATGGTCCTGGTGCTGGCCGAGCAGATCCTGGAACTTGGCTGCCAGCCCGGCGATCTCCGTGGCCTCGTCTCCGAGTACAGCGCAGCTCTCGGCCGCATAGCGGACGCGTTTGGCCGAGAGTCGAACCTCGTGCCAATCATCGTCCGGTGACCAGGGCTCAAGCTGATCCGCGGCGCTGGTGAAGTTGATGCGGGCCGACTCCAGCAGCTGTGGGAGCACCTCGGCGGAGTGCTTGAACGCTTTCGGTTTCAGGTCCGGAGCCTTGGCGACAGCTTCGAGGTCGTCCAGCAATTGCAGCGTCCGTTCGCCGCCGACCACCTCCGCTGAGCGCGCGGCGGCTCGCTCCAGCCCAGCCGTCAGGGTCGTCAGAATGGTCGACATATGGTCCGCATCGTCTTCACTGGTGGCACCGTCCCGGACCAGCGCAGCGATGACTTCGAGGTCCCGGGCTTCGCCGCAGCTGACCGCCAGGAAGGAGAGCTCGGCGCGGAGATCACGAGCCCAGTCTCCGGCCAGGAACTTGCGGAAGAGGCGCAGGTCGCTGCGCAACCGGCGGCTGGCGACCCGGACCTGGTGGATCCCGTCGTCCTCCGACGCCTCGACCATGGTGACGGCCTTCCGCAACCGGCTCGAGCCCTTCGCCAGCGCTGCTGTCACCAGCTCGCCAACCGGCGACTCGGGCGTCAGGCGTTCCTGGGTGTCCACCATCGACCTATTCTCGCCGACGAGGTCAACACCCATCCCTTTGCGAGCGTCGCAGGTCATCGCTACCGGCGGTCAGAGCGCTCGTGCCCGGGGCGGCTCACTACGTTCTGTCGGATGCCTGGGGCGAATTCCCGGACAATCTGGTGAGCCGCGCCGGCTGATCCAGGGGCTGAGGGTGAAGTTGTCTTCTACCTCGACCAGCCGTTCGTGCGGGAGGAGCTCTGCAAGGCGCGGCCATGCTCGGGCGGCATCACGCGATCCCCTTGCCCAGACGACGAGGGCGGGACGGTAGAAGCTCGGCAAGCTTCGGCCGCGGTAAGCAGGAAGGCGGCCCTGCTGCTCGGAAGCATTCGCACGGCGTCGCAGCGAATCTCGGGCTGCTTCCAGGCCGGCCTCATCCACCGGGCGGCGGCAGCGTCCGCCGGGGCGAGAGCTCGCCACTCAGCGATCGGTCCGTCCCACAGCGACGCGTCCATCATCAATCCGTGCAACAGCACACGCGCGCCGCCGTTACCGCCGGTGTCCTATTACTGGATCATCCCGGCGGACAGCTCGACCTCCCTCATGCCGATCGGTGCAGCGCGGAATCCGGTGCGGTGGGGCGATCCGCCGGCGATCGATCAACCAGGTGCCGGCGAAGGAAGGACAGCTCGGCCTCGACGGCCTGCTCGTGGCCACCCAGGAACGGCTCGTAGTGCCCGCCGGGCATCCGTACGATCTCTGCGCGGGGCGCGCGCTTCGCCGCGAG
>JAWWPC010000174.1:0-17805 GCA_033851055.1 Kribbellaceae bacterium
CCGGCCAGCTCGTCGAGCGGGAACGACTCGAGCGGGATCTCGCTGATCCGGTCGTCGAACCACTGCGGCGCGACCACGTCGAAGCCTTCGGCCTCGAGGATCTTCACCCGGCCCAGGTCGGGCTTGCCGCTGGAACCGTGCAGCAGCAAGACCCCGGTGGTCACCCGACGACGACCTCGACTCGCTGGAACTCCTTCAACTCCGTGTAGCCGGTGGTGGCCATTGCCCGCTTCAGCGCACCGACCAGGTTCATCGTGCCGTCCGGGACCCAGGACGGGCCGAACAAGATCTCCTCCATCGTGCCGGTGACCCCCACCTCGACCCGCTCGCCGCGCGGCAGGTCCGCGTGCCACGCCTCGGCACCCCAGTGGAAGCCGCCGCCGGGCGCGTCACTCGCCCGCGCCAACGGGGAACCGACCATCACGGCGTCCGCGCCACAGGCGATCGCCTTGGCCACGTCGCCGGACCGGCCGACCGAGCCGTCCGCGATCACGTGCACGTAGCGCCCGCCGGATTCGTCCATGTAGTCCCTCCGCGCCGCGGCCACGTCCGCCACCGCGGAGGCCATCGGTACGGCGACGCCGAGCACCTTGCGGGTGGTGTGTGCCGCGCCGCCGCCGAACCCGACCAGTACGCCGGCCGCGCCGGTTCGCATCAGGTGCAGCGCCGCCTGGTGGGTCGCGCAACCACCGACGATGACCGGTACGTCGAGGTCGTAGATGAATTGCTTCAGGTTCAGCGGCTCCGCTTGGCCGGATACGTGCTCCGCCGACACCGTCGTACCGCGGATGACGAACAGGTCCACTCCGGCATCGACCACATGCTTGGCGAACTGCTTGGTCCGCTGCGGCGACAATGCACCGGCCACCGTCACGCCGGCGTCGCGGATCTCCTGCACCCGCTGCGAGATCAGCTCGGGCTTGATCGGCACCGAGTAGATCTGCTGCAGCCGGGTGGTCGCAGCCGCCGTGTCCAGTGTGACGATCTCTTCCAGCAGCGAGGTCGGGTCGTCGTACCGGGTCCACAGGCCTTCGAGGTTCAGCACGCCCAGGCCGCCGGCCTTGCCGATCTTGATCGCGGTGGCCGGCGACATCACCGAGTCCATCGGCGCGGCCAGGATCGGCAACTCGAACCGGTAGGCGTCGATCTGCCACGCGACCGACACCTCCTCGGGGTCGCGGGTCCGCCGGGACGGCACAATCGCGATGTGGTCGAACGCGTAAGCCTGCCGGCCCCGCTTGGCGCGGCCGATCTCGATCTCGGTCATCTGGTTCCTTCTGGCTCGGCAGGCGGGGGTCAGCGGCCGGAGTAGTTCGGCGCCTCGACCGTCATCTGGATGTCATGTGGGTGCGACTCCTGCAGCCCGGCCGAGGTGATCCGCACGAAGCTGCCCTTCTCCTGCAACTCGGCGATGGTGGGCGAACCGCAGTACCACATCGACTGCCTGAGGCCACCGATCAGCTGGTGCGCGACGGCCGCGAGCGGTCCACGGTAGGGCACCTGGCCCTCAACACCCTCGGCGATCAGCTTCTCGTCGCTGCCGACGTCGCTCTGGAAGTAGCGATCTTTGGAATATGACTTGCGCAGCCCGCCGGACTGCATCGCACCCAGCGAACCCATCCCGCGGTACGCCTTGAACTGCTTGCCATTGATGAAGACCAGGTCGCCGGGCGACTCCTCGCAACCGGCCAGCAGCGAGCCGAGCATCACGGTGTCGGCGCCGGCCACCAGAGCCTTCGCGATGTCGCCGGAGTACTGCAGGCCGCCGTCACCGATCACCGGTACGCCGGCGGGCTTGCACGCCAGCGAGGCTTCGTAGATGGCCGTGACCTGCGGTACGCCGACGCCGGACACGACGCGGGTCGTACAGATCGACCCCGGGCCGACGCCGACCTTCACGCCGTCGGCGCCCGCGTCGACCAGCGCCTGAGCACCGGCGTGGGTTGCGACGTTGCCCCCGACGATGTCGACGCCGCGGGTGGCTGGGTCGGCCTTGAGCTTGCGGATGATCTCCAACTGCGCCTGCGAGTGACCGTGCGCGGTGTCCACGACCAGCACGTCGACGCCGGCCTCGATCAACGTCATTGCGCGCTTCCAGGCCTCACCGAAGAAGCCGATCGCCGCACCGACCACGAGCCGGCCGGAGCCGTCCTTGGTAGCCAGCGGGAACTGGTCGCGCTTGACGAAGTCCTTCAGGGTGATCAGACCGGTCAGCTTGCCGGCCTCGTCCACCAGCGGCAGCTTCTCGATCTTGTGCTGGCTGAGCAGTTTGATCGCGTCGTCGGCCGAGATGCCTTGCGGGCCGGTGACCAGCGGCTGGCGCGTCATCACCTCGTGGATCGGCCGCGACGGATCGTGCTCGAACCGCATGTCCCGGTTCGTCACGATGCCGACCAGGACGCCGGCGTCGTCGACCACGGGCACACCGGAGATCCGGTACTGGCCGCAGAGCGCGTCGGCCTCGCCGATGGTCGCGTCCGGGCCGATGGTGATCGGCTGCGCGATCATGCCGGACTCGGACCGCTTGACCAGATCGACCTGCTGGGCCTGATCTTCGATCGAGTTGTTGCGGTGCAGCACGCCGAGACCACCCTGGCGGGCCATCGCGATCGCCATCCGGGCCTCGGTCACGGTGTCCATCGCGCTGGAGACCAGCGGGATGTTGACCTCGATGTTGCGGCTCACCCGGGTTCTGGTGATGGCCTGGGACGGGATGACGTCGGATTCGACCGGCTGCAGCAGCACGTCGTCGAAGGTGAGACCGAGTGCGGCGAACTTGTCCGGAACTCCGGCTGGCGTGATTTCCATGAGGCTGGCAGGCACCTTTGCGCGGCTAGGACGGAACACCATCCTATGCCGCGGGCACCTGCCGCCCTCAATCGGTCCGGACCGGCTCCATCACACCGTTCACCACGACCAGGATCTGCTGCAGAGTCTTCGGCGCCATCGACCCATGCGCACGGCTCAGTGCCGCGTGCTTGCCCTCGGGGTACTGGCCGCTGGAATGCTTGCCGGTCTCGTACTTCGCGTTGGCGTTACCGACCTCGCGCTTGCCATTCGAGTGCTTGGCGGACGACTTGTGCGCGGCCTTCTCAGAACTCTCAGCGCGAGGCTGCTCCGTCCTGGACGGGCCGGCAGACGATGGCTCGGTCGGCTTGGTCTGCTGGTCGGTCGGGCCGCTCCGGTCCCCGGTCGGCTTGTTGTCGTCACCGAGTTGCGTGGGATTGCCGGTCGGCTCGTTGTCGTCACCGGGTTGCGTGGGATTGCTGCGCGCAGGAGTGGCGTGGTCACCGGACGGGCTGCCGTCGGGGGCACCGGTCTGGTCCGTACCCGGCTGGCTCCCGGCTGGGTCACTCGGCGGGCTGAGCGGCACGCTCACCGACTGGTCCTGACCGGTTGCACCGGTCTGGTCCGTACCCGGCTGGCTCCCGGCTGGATCACTCGGCGGGCTGACCGGCACGCTCACCGACTGGTCCTGACCGGTTGCACCGGTCTGGTCCATACCCGGCTGGCTCCCGACTGGATCACTCGGCGGGCTGACCGGCACGCTCACCGACTGGTCCTGACCGGTGGCACCGCCGGAGTTGGCACCATCCGGCGCGGCGATCGGATCCGTCGTCGTACCAGTCGTGTCAGTGGCCGGTGGCGTGGGGTCGGTAGGCGGCGGCGTGGGGTCGGTAGGCGACGGCAGCGTCTCGGTGGGCGTCGGCGTCGGCGTGTCCGTCGGCGGCGGTGTCGCGGTGGGCTGACCGGTCGGCTTGACGTCGGTCGGCTTGACGTCGTTCAGCTTCGGCGATGCCGGGGGCCGCTCGACGACAATCGGCGTGGTGGGTTGCTCGGGCGTGATGGGCTTTTCGGACGTCGGCGTCGGCCTGGCAAGCGGTGGTCGCGGGTCAAGCGTCCGATCTTGCGGCGGGTTGTCCAGATTGAAGTGCAGCCGCCTGTCCATATCGGCCTGCTGCTCCTTCTCACGGAAGCCCTTCCCGGCCTTTACGACCTTGGCCTTGGGGGCCAGGGCCATGCCGTCGAGCTGTTCCTTCGGGAAGCTGGTCTGGGGACGCAGCCCGTCGACCACCTTCTCGATGACCTTCTCGTACGGCGAGAGCGGGTTGCCGGTGACGGCTGCCGCTACCCCGGAAATCGACAGGGCGGCCACGGCGGCGACACCGAGCGCCAGTCCCCTAGCGGCTATCTTGCGGGCCAGCGGGTCGGTGACCGGGTTGAGCGCGGCGCAGCGGGCCAGGAAGCTCTCCGGGTCGTCGATCGTCTCCACCGGGAGCTCGTTCTCGACCTCCACCGCGATCCGCAGATCGGCCAGCAGTTTCAGAGCCGGGTCGTACTCGCCCGCCTCCAAGGCGGACTCCCCCCCGGCAGCGAGCAGATCGAGCAGATCATCGTCAGCCGCGATCGCATCCAGATCCAAACGGTCAGCCATGTCGCTCCTCCCCTGCCCGTCGTTCCAGCTTGGCTTCATGCCCCACGAACCCCCTGAGCGTGTTCAACGCCCGATGCTGTGCGACCCTCACCGCCCCCGGTGTCATCCCCAGTGCCCGGCCGGTCTCCTCGGCTGACATTCCCGCTACTACCCGGAGTCGCAGGATCTCCCGCAGTTTCTCCGGCAGTCGGTCCATCAAACCCATCACATGTCTGAGCTCGGCATACCTGACCGCGTGTTCCTCCGGCGTCGGCGACTCGTCCGCACCATCCGGTACATCCGGGGTGGACAGGTCCGCGACGGCGAACGCACGCTGCGCGTCGGCGACCTTGCGAGCCGCGATGCCGTAAACGAAGGCCTCGAACGGCCTTCCCTCGTCCCGATAGCGCGACAGAGCCCCGAAGACCGCGACGCAGACCTCCTGCGCCACGTCGTCCACCATGTCGGCGCCGCCGGGGTAGGTCCAGAGCCTCGACCGCACGTAGCGGTGGGCCACCGCGCGCACGCGGGTCAGAAGATCGTTCAATGCCGTCGGGTCGCCCGCGCCTGCCAGCGCGGCGAGATCACGAAGCTCTACCCGATCGTGAGTGTGCGGCGTCATACGGACCTCGGTCACCTCGCCCCCTCGTATCGGACCGTCAGCGTCACAGATGTTACGGCGGCCGAACCCCGATTGACCAGTGGCAATCGGTGATCGGCCGCCGTTAATTATTACCGGTGGTAGTTGACTACGGTCAGTGACCGTGCCCGTGGCCGTGGCCCGCTGCTGCAGGCTCCTCTTCCTCGGGCTTGTCGACGACCAGCGTCTCGGTGGTGAGCAGCAGCGCCGCGATCGAGCCGGCGTTGGCGAGCGCGGACCGGGTCACCTTGACCGGGTCAAGCACACCCTGGGCCAGCAGATCGCCGTACTCGCCGGTAGCGGCGTTGAATCCGCTGCCGACCTCGAGCTCGGCCACCTTCGCGACCACGACGTAGCCCTCGTAGCCACCGTTCTCCGCGATCCAGCGCAGCGGCTCGACCACAGCCTTGCGGACGATCCGGACACCGGCGAGCTCGTCACCCTCGAGGTCCAGGCCCTTCTCCAGCACCGCGGCGGCGTGGACGAGAGCCGAGCCGCCACCGGCGACGATGCCCTCCTCGATCGCCGCGCGAGTCGCCGAGACGGCGTCCTCGATGCGGTGCTTCTTCTCCTTCAGCTCGACCTCGGTGGCCGCGCCGACCTTGATCACGCAGACGCCACCGGCCAGCTTGGCCAGCCGCTCCTGCAGCTTCTCGCGGTCCCAGTCGGAGTCGGTCCGCTCGATCTCGGCCTTGATCTGGTTGACCCGGGCCTCGATCTCCGCGGGCTTGCCGCCACCGTCGACCACCGTGGTGTTGTCCTTGGTGACCACCACGCGCCGGGCGGTACCGAGCACGTCCAGGTCCACCTGGTCCAGCTTGAGGCCGACCTCGGGCGCGATCACCTGGGCCCCGGTCAGCACGGCCAGGTCCTCGAGCATCGCCTTGCGACGGTCGCCGAAGCCCGGCGCCTTGACGGCGACGGAGGTGAAGTTGCCACGGATCTTGTTCACGACCAGGGTCGACAGGGCCTCGCCCTCGACGTCCTCGGCCACGATGAACAACGTCTTGCCGGACTGCACGACCTTCTCCAGCAGCGGCAGCAGGTCCGCGACGGCGGAGATCTTGCCCTGGTGGATCAGGATGTACGGGTCCTCCAGCACCGCTTCGCCGGCCTCAGCGTCGGTGATGAAGTAGGGCGAGATGAAGCCCTTGTCGAACTGCATACCCTCGGTGAATTCCAGCTCGGTGCCGAAGGTGTTCGACTCCTCGACGGTGATGACGCCGTCCTTGCCGACCTTGTCGAACGCGTCGGCGATCAGGTTGCCGATCTCGGCGTCCCGGGCCGAGATGGTGGCGACGTGGGCCATGTCGCCCTTGTCGTCCACCGGCCGGGCGGTCTCGATCAGCTTCGCCGAGACGGCCTCGACAGCCGCCTCGATGCCCTTCTTCAGCCCCATCGGATTGACGCCGGCGGCGACGGCCCGCAGGCCCTCGTGCACCAGCGCCTGGGCCAGCACGGTCGCCGTCGTCGTACCGTCACCGGCGATGTCATTGGTCTTGGTGGCAACCTCCTTGGCCAGTTGCGCACCGAGGTTCTCGAACGGGTCGTCCAGCTCGACCTCACGTGCGACGGTGACACCGTCGTTGGTGATGGTCGGGGCGCCCCACTTCTTGTCCAGCACGACGTAGCGGCCCTTGGGCCCCAGCGTCACCTTCACCGTGTTCGCGAGCTTGTCGACGCCGCGCTCCAGGGCGCGCCGCGCGTTCTCGTCGAACTCGAGGATCTTCGGCATGGAAAACTCTGTCCCTCTCTGGGTTACTGGCGATCTTGGTGCTCGCGGTCCCCTAACGGACTCCGCCCCGGCGCCGGCAACCCGGTCACCGGAGCGGTGTCAGTCAGGAACTGCGAGCGATCGTCACTTGCTGACGATGGCGAGGATGTCGCGGGCGCCCAGGATCAAGTAATCCTGACCGTCATACTTGACCTCGGTGCCGCCGTACTTGGAGTAGATGACCTTGTCGCCGACGCTGACATCCAGCGGGACGCGGTTGCCGTTGTCGTCGATGCGGCCGGGGCCGACGGCGATGACCTCGCCCTCCTGCGGCTTCTCCTTGGCGGTGTCCGGGATCACCAGGCCGGACTTCGTGGTCTGCTCGGCTTCGAGCGGCGCAACGAGGACGCGGTCCTCGAGCGGCTTGATCGTGACCGACACTTGCTGACCTCCACGGTCGAGTTCTGTGTGTGTTCGGGGTACTGCCGACGGCCGGGACCCTCTGCCGTCGCGGGGATCAGAGGCCGAACCGCTGGCACCCTCGACTGGAGAGTGCCAACACCGAATCTAGGCCGCGATTAGCACTCGGTCAACTCGAGTGCCAGATCTCACGGCCAGACGCACCGGTTGCGGTAGCGAACAGAGTGCGGACGTGGGACCGTCGCAACCGGACAGCCCCGACCCGCCCTTGGGGTTACCCGCATCGAGGAGACCACCATGCACCTCAGCAAGGTGCCGGTCCGCACCGTCATCGCCGTCGCTGCCCTCGTCACCATTCCGCTCGCCGTTGCCGCAACTCTTGTGGTCGGCCATGCCACCTCCACCTCATCCGTCGTCGCACCGCCGCCCGACGTACCGGTTGTCTCTCAGGCCGTGGCTGCTTCTGACGCAGCGGCCACCTCTGGGTCCGTGGCAGCAAGTGCGTTCACGTCGGCGGCCGCTCTGCAGCAGTGCCGGTCGGCGTACCTGCGGCCTGTCGGCGGCGGCTGGGGTATCCCCGTGCCGTCGGCCTTGATGGGCACAAGTACCAACTGCAACCTCCGGTACGGCGACGACCGGCATCGAGGCTCGCAGACTGCCGGGGACCCGGATACGGCCATCCGGACACTGCAGCGCAACCTCAACTACTGCTATGGCAGCCACCTGGCCGTGGACGGCATCTACGGCAGCAACACCCGCGCTGTGGTCAAGCAGGTGCAGATGCGGCATCACATCACCGCCGACGGCATCTATGGTCCGCAGACCAGGTCAGTAATGAACTGGCGGATGTTCTACTCAGGTCCGAACCTGTGGAGCAAGGGCTGCTACAGCCCGCTGTGAAGCCCGGGCAGACTTGGGCGGGTGACACCCGACTCGATCACCGCCCTACTCGCGCCGCCCGGCGCCGTCGTACTGGCTGAGGCCTGTGCAGCCTTTACGCGCGGTGGGGAACTAGCACTGGTCCAGAAGCTCCGCCGCCGGTACGACGCTGGTGTGGTGACTGCCGCAATCACCCAGGCCTCGCTGCGACACCGGGCCGTCGCGAAGTTCGGACCTGCCGATGCTGCTCGGATGTACTTCACGCCTGACGGGCTTGAGCAGGCCACGCGGTTCGCTGTTGGCGAGCACCGCGCCGTGCGCATCAGCCAGACCCTGCCGGCTGCCGCTGTCGTCGACCTCGGCTGCGGCATCGGCGGCGACCTGATCACTGCCGCTCGAGCCGGTCTGCGTGTTACCGGTATCGAACGGGACGCGGCCACGGCTGCTGCAGCTCGGGCCAACCTCATTGCCCTCGAACTACCCGGCACTGTTCTGACAGGAGAGGCCGAGGCGCAGGACCTCGCGCCGTACGACGTGGTGTTCGCCGATCCCGCGCGCCGAGCGGACGGGAAGCGACTGTTCGATCACAACGCCTATTCGCCGCCGTGGTCCTTTGTGACCGGGCTGCTGGCGGGTACAGCCTGTGTGAAGGTTGCCCCGGGCATCCCGCATGAGGCCGTGCCTGCCGATGTCGAAGCTGAGTGGGTCAGCGACTCCGGCGAGGTCAAGGAGGCTGCGCTGTGGTCCGGCAAGCTGTTTGCCGGCACCACGCGCCGGGCGACGTTGCTACCTGGTGGGGCGACAGTGACTGATGCGTCGTTACCTGAGGCTTCAGCCGGTCCGGTCGGGCGATACATCTATGAGCCCGACGGCGCAGTAGTCCGGGCTGGGTTGGTCACGGCCGTGGCTGGTGCGGTCGATGGTTGGTTGTTAGACCCTCGGATTGCTTACGTGACGGCGTCCGAGCTTGTTCCGACTGCGCTAGCTTCTACCTACGAGGTGCTCGAAGCCCTGCCGTACAAGGAGAAGGCTTTGCGTTCTTGGGTCCGGGCGGAGGGCATCGGCACGCTGGAAATCAAGAAGCGCGGTATCGATGTCGATCCGGCGCAACTACGGAAGCGCCTAGCCCCTAACGGTTCTGCCACGGCCACACTCATCGTGACCCGCATCGGGCGGAACGCTGTCGCCTACTCCTGCCGCCGGGTGTGACTAGTGGTGTGTCTGATTGGTCGTTCGCCGCTTGAGCCAAGCGAGGACTGCGCGGCCGAGGCCGAGCTTGTAGTCGCGGATCGGCTCCATACCGGGCTCTATCGGCCCTAGCGTGCCGAGGACACAGAAGCCGGCCTGAGCGGCTAGCAGTCCATCAATGGCCCGTACGCCGACCCCGGCCGTGAGCGGATGCGTTGCTACGAACGGTTCCGGGTCAATGCCGTGCCAGGTTGCAGTGGACAGCACGGTGAGTACATCCAGGTACGGCGCACCCTGGCGGGCGTGAGGCCAATCGACGAAGTACACCGACCTATTCGTGAGCAAGATGTTGTGCGGATAGAGATCACAGTGGACTAGGTGCTCACCCTTCGCCATCTCCAGGCCGTGAGTCTCCAGGTCGGTCAGCAGGCTGAGGTTCTCGTACACCCAAGGGTCGAAGGCCTTCAGTTGGTCTATGGCTCGCCGGTCGTTCGAGATGGATTGCCAGCCGCCGAGTCTGGGGTGGTCCGTCGAGAGATGTGCTGGCGCCTTGTGAGGCTTGATCGCCTCCAGGGTTCTGCTGAGATCGTCTGGTCGCCATGGTTGGTCGGGTTCTTGTCCGGCGATCTCCTGGAAGACAAGCGCCAGCCAATTGTCCGCTTCGGTCGTACCTTGCAGGGCAGGCGCCGGTACTGAGCTGGGGAGCACCGCCGCCGTGCGTGCTTCAGCGCGGTATATCTCCAACTGGCTCGGCCAGTCGGTTCCGTTGATCGCCTTGGCGAAAACCTGACGGCCGTCCGCGAGCGTCAGCCGCGAGGCGAAGCCGGGTGAGTAGCCGCCGGGGCAGTTGACTGCGGCAACGACCTGACTGCCGGCGATCCGTTGGATCTCGCGATGCACCGCGGGCGGCAGATCTCTCCACTGCGCACGGTTCTTGCTTCTTGCCATGACACTTTTCCTTATCTGTCGAGTTGCCTGAAGACCGACTGCCTTGTCGGAGCGGCCGGTTGGATGGGCCAAGTCACCCGGACTGGCTAATGGCCCTGCGGCTCCTGCGGTTCGGTCATCGGGAGGACAGCTGGGTCCGAGCACGATGGGCGATCAGGGGAAGACGAGAGCCGGCTGCTACGAGATGAAGTTCGGAGCCAGATCTGGTGGCCACGCTCAGGACACGCCGGATACGTTCGGCCGCGCAGCGAGTCAGGGGCGCTGCAAGCCGATGCGGCCAACCGGGCGGATTATGTGAACCACCAGCTCGGCAGCACCGGGCGACATCGCAACGATACTGGTGACGGCCAGCCGCCGGGGCTGCTCATCGCGATGCTACCGGGTTGGTCTTCGCGACACCGCAGAGCACTTCCACACGCCGAGACGTACGCCGCTTGGGCGTGACATGGACTCGCTCGACCACTGGCCGGCTGAGGATCACCGTCCGTCCCGGGCTGTTCTCGGAGGCCTTGAGCCGGCTCCTGTTCGCATGCCCTGGCAACCGTGCATGAGGCTGGTGAGCTTGTCAGGCAGTAATCGATTTGACTTCGATTGTATTCGAACGTATCTTCGGGTTTATGAGCGAGTGCCCGGTCGAACAGCCGACGGACGAGGTGCTGCGCCCGTTGCCGCTCCCGGCCGGGCACTCGCCGCTAACCGCTGTCGGCGCGGACTCGCCGGCTTCCCGGCCGGGTGACGGCGGCGCTGGGACTTCCGGTTCCGTTGGCTGGTGTCTCCGTCGAGTTCCGGTCACCGTCGGATGTGCTGCCTTCGTCGGATCCCGGGGGTCGGCGGCATCGGCTCATCGCACGACCGCTGTTGGCCAGCGATCGGCGCTCCACCTCGCCGTCCGCCTCGCTCAGCGGCGACGGCCTCAAGGAAGGCCTGACCGTGGGGATGTCGCGCTGGCGCCTGCGGGAGCGACGCCAGGCCTTCTTCGGCTTGTCATGTCAGTGCCCGCGCCTGTTCATCTCTACGGGACAGGGTTTTGTCTGGAACCGGCTGGCCGCTGGCCGTTACCTGCCGACCGAGCGGTGGCAACACGGTCCGCAGGATCTTCATTGGGTGAGATCTGCTTGCGGCGCCGGCTTCTGAAGGCTCATCTGTAGCGCGGACCAGGACTCGCCGTCCACCTGTTCGACGTTTGTGAGCACGCTGTCGCGCTTGAAGCCCAGCCGCTCGTACAGCCGAACGGCGCCCATGTTGTGGGCGAAGACGCCCAACTCGACGCGTTCCAGCCCCAGCCCGCCGAAGGCCAACTGCAGCACCTTCTGCATCATTACGGTGGCGTACCCGCGCCCGCGGGCCGCCGGCGCGACCAGCACCCGCCCCAGCCGACCGCTGGCCAATGAACGGGGATCGCTGAGGATGGTCTCGGTTCGAGCGCCTTCATCCGGAGATCGAACGTCGCCGATCCGCAGCGAGACGTGTCCGATCGCCTCACCGGTAGCGCTCTCCACCGCAGTCCAACTCAGCCGCCGACCCGCTACAGAATCGGCAGCATAAGCAGCCAGCTGTGCATCGCCTAGCGGCCAGGTGAAGCTCGGCCCGGCCCAGGTCAGCAGCTCGATCGGCCCGGTGATCCACTCCTTCAGCAGCGCACCATCGGCCACCTCGAACTCGCGCAGCTCCAGCAAAGCATCCTCCCAGACGTCGTTGTTCGGCAATTCCGTGCGGTCGACCACCGAGCTGCCTATGCCGAAGCTCTCACATCGGGCAGGATCACCTCACCTGCGCAGACCTATACGTCTCTGCCCGTTCAGAGATGGTCGAGGACTTGCAGCTGCAAGCGTGCGGTGACGATGTCCCGTACGCCGGCGGCGAGGCCGCCCGGGCGGTTCCAACGGGGCAGCAGATCCGTGCGATCCGGCTCTGTGCTCAGGACGGGGCACCCAGCCGAGTCGACCGGTTCCCCCAGGGCGTGACGTGTGAAACGGCGGACCAGCTCGCTCCAGTCGGCGTACCGGCGGAGCATCGCGTGTTTGTCGTCCTCGACACTCACCAGTCCGACCGCCAGGCCCGTCGCCCGCAACCGCCGGGCATAAGCCGCAGTCAGTCGCGGATCGGTGATCCGGTCGTCGGTCCCATGGGCCAGCACAACGGTTACCGCCGAACCGCCACTGTCGTCTGCAGCCGCATGGCCATGACCGCGCAGGGTGATGGGCTCGTCCGGCGGCAACCAGGGAGCCAGACCGAGCACGCCTACCACCTTCGGGTGGTTGCCTGCGGCTACTACCGCGCGGCCGCCCAGCGAGTGCCCGATCAGTACGACGCGCTTGATCCGCTCGGGTAGCCCGTCCAGCACCGCCCGCAGATCCGCGGCAGGGTGTGCATCCGCGCCGTTCCAGCCGCGGTATCGGTAGCGCATCAAGCCGACGGCCGCGTCCGGTGCAGCATCACGGATAGCCGCCGCGAATGGCCACATCCGCAGGATCGGTGCCCGCCAGCTATGCGGATCGCCGAGCGAGTCGACCTCACCACCATGAGCCAGCAGCACAAGATCCGCGGCGGCAGGCGGCGCTGCGAGGAGATCGATCCCAGGTCGGCTCACGAAGAGATCAGACCTGCCCATAGATCGAAGCCGCATCACGCTGGACGCCGAGGAACCGGCTCGGGTCAACCAGATCCTCGAATCCGTAAGATCGGTAGAGCTCGTGAGCATCAGCCGTGGCCAGCAGCGTCCGGCGCAGCCCCTGCAGTTCAGGGTGCTCCAGCAGAGTCGAGACCACGAACCGCCCGAGCCCGTACCCGCGGTGTGACGGCAGCACGAATACATCCGCGATCCACGCGAATGTCGCCCTGTCCGTCACAGCCCGCGCGAACCCGACCTGAGAACCATCCTCGGGCGTATAGACCCCAACGTTCACGCTGTTCCGCACGGCCCGCGCCAGCACGTCCCGAGGAATCCCGGGCGACCAGTACGCCGTACTGAGAAAGCCGTGTACGACGTCCAGGTCGATCCGGTTCAGGTCGTCATCCGCGACAAAGCCGTCAACGTGCTTCCACTGCATCGCAAAACCGTCCCTTGATTGAGCCCTTAGTTGAGCCCTTAGTTGAGCACTGTGGTGATGGGCATCGACGAGTCAGCCGGCAGGCCGAGCGGCGACGGCGATTTGCCGGCCCGGACGAGTTCCGAGCCGAGTGCAGCCACCATCGCGCCGTTATCCGTGCACAGCCCCGGCCGCGGAACCCGGACCGCGATACGGGCCTCGGAGCAACGCTCCTCGGCCATCGCCCGGAGCCGCGAGTTCGCTGCCACCCCGCCACCGATCAAGAGGTGTTCGTAGCCACGGTCCTTGCAGGCGTCGATCGCCTTCCGCGTCAGTACGTCGCAAACCGCCTCCTGGAAGGCGGCTGCCACGTGGTTCACCGGCACGTCCTCACCATCGCGGCGACGAGCCTCCACCCAGCGAGCAACGGCCGTCTTCAAACCGGAGAAGGAGAAGTCGAACCGATGCCGCTCCAGGTCACGCTGGCTGGTGAGCCCGCGCGGGAACCGCACGTACAACCGGTCGCCGCCGTCCTGTGCCGCCTTGTCGACATATGGACCTCCGGGGAATGGCAGCCCCAGAACCCGGGCAACTTTGTCGAAAGCCTCCCCCGCGGCGTCGTCGATGGTGACGCCCATCGGCTCGACGCCGAGGGTGATGTCTTCGACCGCGAGCAGTGAAGAATGCCCGCCGGACACCAGCAGTGCCACGCACCCCTTGGGGAGGTCGCCATGCTCGAGCGTGTCGACAGCGACGTGCGCAGCCAAGTGGTTCACGCCGTACAGGGGCTTGTCCAAAGACAGCGCGAGGCCCTTCGCCGCGGCGACGCCGACCAGCAGGGCGCCAGCGAGGCCGGGGCCGCTGGTGACAGCGACCGCGTCGACGTCGGATGGCTTGATGCCGGCGGTTTCGCAAGCCCTGCGGATCGTCGGCACCATCGCCTCGAGGTGCGCACGGCTGGCGACCTCCGGTACGACACCGCCGAACCGCGCGTGCTGCTCGACGCTGGAAGCAATCGCATCGGCCAACAGGGTCTGACCCCGCACGATGCCGACGCCGGTCTCATCGCACGAGGTCTCGATCCCCAGGATCAGCGGCTCACTACTCATGGTCCTCACCCTGCCATTGCATGATCAAGGCATCCTCGCCGCCCGGGTAATAGCCGCGCCGCCGGCTGATCTCCACGAACCCAGCCCCGGCGTACAAAGCCGAAGCGCTCTTGTTGCCGTCAGCAACTTCCAGCAGCATCGTCCGGCCGGCGGCCGAAGCCGACGCCGCGGTCAGCAATTGGGCACCGATCCCGGTACGACGCTCCGCCGGCGTGACCGCGATCCGCAACAGATCCACCGGGTCCTCGGCCACCGGCGGCGCCAGCAGCACTACGTACCCGACCACGGCGCCATCGTCGGCGACGAGGACGACGCGGTCCTGCCCGATCCGGCCGAACTCATCCGCCCAGGAGGCAGGACTCCAAGCCTCAGCGGCGAAGCAGACCTGGTCGAGCTCGACCACAGCTTGTAGGTCAGCCAGTCCGGCGGGCCGGATCTTAGGTCTCACTTCGGCAGCACGCTCTTGGGTCCGCTCGCCAGGGTCACGTCCGGCCGCCGCAGGTAAAGGGGATCCGGCGCAACGACGGGCAGCGTCCCCGTCGCAACACCGAACGCAAGCACCTCGGCCGACGGGTACTGAGGCACATCTACCTCGCCCAGGCCAAGCGCCTCCGCATAAAGCGTGGCGCCTCGACCGATCACCGGCAGACCGGCCAGAACGTGCGCAACGTCCGCGGGCTTGTCCACCGCCGGTCCCTCCAGCCGGCGCCGGCTGCCATCGGCCGCTGGACCGTCATAGAGAGCCCAGTAGATCTCTTTGCGGCGAGCGTCAGTCGCCACCGCAACAGGCAGTGTCAGCGAAGACTGCCGCGCCAGGATGTCCAGGCTACAAACGCCGGCCACTTCGATCCCGAGCACCTCGGCCATCGTCCGAGCCGTCACCAGTCCGACCCGCAGACCGGTGAAGGGCCCGGGCCCGACGCCGACGGCGATCCGGGTCAGATCGCCAGGGCGGCAGCCCGCCACAGACAACGCATCCGCAATGGCGGGAGCCAGGAGCTCACCGTGGCGCAGAGCATCGACCGTTGAGGAAGATGCGACCACCGCACCGGTCATGGGATCAGCGAGAGCAACCGTCACAGCGGCGCTGGAGGTGTCGAAGGCGAGCAGCACGTCAGCCTCGTCTCGGAACAGAGAGCTGCAGACCGGTCTCGGCCCACCGCTGGCCGACCGGGGTGATCCGCAGGTCGCGAGTCTCGTCCGAGTCGTCGTCGCCGCGCGTCACCACGATGTCCAGCCGGTCGTCGGCCAGGCTCTCGGCCAGCCCATGTCCCCACTCGACCACGGTGACCGCGTCGTCCAGGCTCGCGTCGAGGTCAAGGTCGTCCAGCTCGGCGATCCCACCGATCCGGTAGGCATCCACGTGCACGAGCGCGGGTCCACCGACCAGCGAAGGGTGTACGCGAGAGATCACGAACGTCGGCGAGGTGATGTCGCCGCGCACCTTCAGCCCCGCCCCGAGGCCCTGGGTGAATGTCGTCTTCCCCGCGCCCAGATCGCCAGACAGAACCAGTACGTCGCCCGCCCGCAACTGCCCGGCAAGCTCTTCACCGATGGCACGCATGTCAGCGGCGGTCGGCACGGACAGCTCGACCGGCATTGCCTTCGCGTAGATCAGGTCTTGTCCGCGCCGCTCGACTACCGAATAGCCGCGGTGCCGCCAGAACTCCACCGTCTCCGGCAGCTCGATCCGCGCGACCAAGCGGACCCGTCGCAGGCCACGCTGCCTGGCGGCATGCTCGGCGCACCCGACCATGGCGGAGGCGACGCCCCGCCCTTGGAAGGGCGGATTCACCGAGACGCGGCGCAACCCCAGCACGTCCCCGTCGACGTCGTACAGCATGACGCCCACGGGGACGCCGCCGATCCGGGCGAGCAAGCCACCGTGCGCGGCGATCGCGGCGCCGACCGTCGAGGCGTTCTCGGACAGCGCGGTGGACGGCGGATCCAAGACCCGTCGCGCGGCGAACGCGTGGTGGATGACCGCGACGATCTCGTCGGTGTTCGCCACGGTCGCATCCACCACGTGCAGGTCGGTCATGAGTGTCCCAGGGAATGTTCGGCCCGCTCGATCATGCCGAGCAGGGCTGCGGTGAATTCGCGATGGTGCTCGATCAGGCCGAGGTGGCCGCAGTTCCTCACCTCGACCAGCTCGGCGCCCGGCACGTGCCGGACGATCTCCTCCGAGTGCGAGAACGGGGTCAGGTGGTCGTCGTCGCCACCGATCACCACGCACTCGACCTTCTGCAGCGGCTCCAGGTCGGCGTACCTGTCGTGCAGGGCGAAGATCGGGTAGAAGTCGGCGATCACCGAGATCGGCGTCGCGGCGATCATCTCGTTCACGAACTCGGTGAAGGCCGGCGGCACCTCGGAGCCGAACGAATACTTCCGGGTCAGGATGTAGCTGATATCGGTGCCGGCCTTGCGGCCGCGCTCGACCACGTCCGGCATCCGCGCCAGCGCCGCCACGGTTGGCGTGGCGAGCCGCCGGACCAGCCGCCCGGGCCAGCCGGGGAACGCGATCGGGGTTTCGTCGAGGCCGCCTGCGCTGGTGGACAGCAGCCCGACGCCGATCACCCGGTCACCGAACAGGTCGGGATGCTGCTGGGCCAGCGCCATGATCGACATGCCGCCCATCGAGTGCCCGATCAGGATCACCGGTCCGGTCGGCGCGAACTCCTGCAGGATGCCGTACAGGTCGCGGCCGAGCTGATCGATCGTGACGCCCTCCGTGGGCGACCGCCCGGACCGCCCGTGCGAGCGCTGGTCGTAGAACACCATCGTGCCGATGCCGGCCAGGTCGCGGCGTTCGAAGTGCCAGCAGTCCATGTTCAGGCCGTAGCCGTGCACAAAGATCAGGGTCAGGTCCTCGGGCGCCTGCTCGATCGCCTTGCGGCGCAGCCGGCGCTTCACCGGCGCGGGCGCGCGCCGGCGGGACCGCTTCAGCTCATCCACCTCGACGTACAGTTCGACCCCGTCGTCGGCGGTCAAGACATGCGGCGTACCGCGCAACGAGCCGAAGGGCTCAGCCTCCAGTTGGGCCCGCTCGCCGGAGCGACGACCGATCACCTGCCGTTCGACGGCGACCCCGGCGGCCGCGCCGGCGGCGAGCACACCGACCGCCGCGCCGATCAGACCGGCGGTGCGTCCTGCCTTCGACATCAGCCGGTCACCTCCTGCGCCTGGGAATCGACGTACCTGCGCGGCACCCGGGCACCGAGCCGCGTGACGATCTCGTAGTTGATGGTCTGCGCCGCATCCGCCCAGTCGTCCGCGGTCGGCTCGCCGTCATCGCCCGGACCGAACAGGACCGCCTCGTCCCCCACCTCGGCGGTATCGTCCCCGAGGTCGATCACGAATTGGTCCATGCAGATCCGGCCGACGACGATACGACGCGCGCCCGCCGCCTGGACCGGCCCGGTTCCCGAGGCGTGCCGGGGTATTCCGTCGCCGTACCCGAGCGG
>JAWWPC010000192.1:0-4521 GCA_033851055.1 Kribbellaceae bacterium
CTAGGTGAGCTTGCGACCGACGACGTACAAACGCTGGGTCGTCTCACCCCTGGCGGTGACAGGCCCGCGAAGGTACCACTCCATGTCGACGAGACCGGCGGCCTCGACGACCCC
Source organism: Kribbellaceae bacterium (assembly GCA_033851055.1). Lineage (GTDB taxonomy): Bacteria > Actinomycetota > Actinomycetes > Propionibacteriales > Kribbellaceae > Kribbella. The sequence goes on from JAWWPC010000192.1 coordinate 115, forward strand.
GACCACGAACGCCGGCTCGTGCAGCACGAAGTCGAGGTCGACCTCATGGCCGAACCACTCGTCGAGGTGGCGGACGTCGGCTCCGGCGTGCATGCCGAGGACCAGCCATCCGCCGGGGGCGAGCGGGCGGACCAGGGCCGCGACCGCGTCGGGTAACTCGGAGGCCGCCAGGTGGATGAGCGAGTACCACGCCAGAACGGCCGCCCACCCGAAGCTCGTGGCGGGGCGGCTCAGCAGCCGAAGGTCGCCGACCTCGAAGCTCCGACCTGGGAAGCGTCGGCGGGCCTCGATCACCATCGCGGGCGAGAGGTCGATCCCCATTGCGTCGGCGCCACCGTCGGCCAAGTACGCCGTGACGTGTCCCGGGCCCGCGCCGACCTCCACCACAGGCTGCCCGACCGCGTGGGCGAGCACCCGGTCCAGCAGCCAGGTCTCGAAGGGTAGTCCTCGCAGCTCGTCGACGAGGTGGTCGGCATAGGCAGGAGCGACGGCGTCGTACGACGACCGCACCTGTGCGTCGCGCATGTCCGCGCCGTCGGCGATCACAGCGTCCCGGTCGACAACCGCTGCGGCGGCGGTCGCGGCCTGCTGCGGGGCCGGTCCGAGGAGATGGACCCAGCGTCGATCCTGCTGCCCGGGTCGCCGTTCGAGCTCGCGCACCAGTGGCTGAGGACGCCCCGCCATCCGGCGCAGACACGCCTCGACCGCGCCTCGGTCGGCGAACGCATACAACCGTTCGGTGCGGGTGCGCAACTCACCCGGCGCCTGCGGGCCCCGGAGCAACAACACCGTGAGGAGCGCCCGCTCGTCGGGGTCGAGCCCGAGCCGCTCATCGAGGATCTGGTGGTACTTCAGCGTCCGCCGCCCGGTGTCAGACCACACGATCCGCAGCAGTCCTCGCTCCTTGAGCGCCCGCGAGGTCCGCTCGACGGTCTGCTGGTCGAAGTCAACGACCGGCTCCCGGTTGCTCGTCTGGTTACAGGCAGCCCGCAGCGCATTGGCCGTGAGGGGGTACGAAGCCGGCACACTCGTCTGCTTCTCCAAGAGGCTGCCGAGGATGCGCTGATCTTCGGGTTCGAGGACAGGGAGCTCGGTCACCCTGACGACCTTAGATCCCCTGCAGCCGGCTCCCGTTCGCAGTGCCCGGTTCCGGCCTCACAACGTCGTATGTCCGTCTCCGACGGAGACGATCACGCAGACCGGCACCTCCAGATCTATCGCAGGTCTGACATTCGAGTTTCTCTACTCACCGGACACCGAGGCCCAGAGGAGATGCATATCTGGATCCCGGGACTGAACGCGTTGGCGTCTGCGGATAGAACGCGAACGCCTACCCGGACCTGAGGGAATCACGAACCGCCCCTGCCCCGCGTTTCCGCAGGCCAGGAGCGCTCTTCTTGTCAGGCTGACAGGATTTTGAACCTGCGACGCCTTGACCTCCTGCAACGATCCCGAATCAGCTGGGGAGATTGGTGCCGTAGCGGCGGGCTGAGGCGCTTTGCTGGGCCAAGCGGCGGAGGGCGAGCAGGACCGGGCCGCCCAGAGCAGTGACCACGACGACGGCTTCGACGGTCCGAGACCGGTCTCCAACTGGGAGGTGGGCCACGTCTGTGTCTGCGACCTGCTGGGCCGCCTGGGCGTAGGCCTGCAGCACCTCGTCGTCGAGCCGGTGGCCGACGCCGACGAGGGCATCGAGTGCACCAGCAAGCAGGGCCCGGTCCACGGACCCCTCGTACACGAGCCAGCCCTGGTCCTTGATCAGCCGGTCCACCCGCTCCTTGGACTCCGCGCTGACCACGGGCGGCTCGGGAACCAGGGCGCCGTGAGCCGCCCCGAGCAGTCCGTGCAGCTCCCGCGACTCCTCATCGACCTCGGCCAGTACGTCGCGGACGCGCGACAGGCTCAGGCCGCCCACCTCCACCAGGGCACGGACCAACCTGAGTCGCCGCACGTGTGTCTCGTCGTACCGGGAGCGGGTGGCTCCGACCGCCTCGCCGGGCGGGAGCAGTCCCTCGCGCAGGTAGTACTTGATGGTCGCCACGGGCACACCGGCGCGCCGGGACAGTTCCGCAATCCACATATCGCCTCCCTCTTGACTTTTGGAGAGTATCACTCTCCAATATTAGGGAGTAAAGCTATCCAAAACTGGGAGGGATCATGCCGGGCAGAGTGAGTCACCGAGGCGTCATCGAGGGCCGTCAGACCGCGTCGTACGACCGGGACGTGGTGGTCTTCCTGATCGGGATGCGGGTCAACTCGCTGCGGGCGCTGCAGCAATGGATCCCGGTCTCGATGGCCATGGGGCCGATGCTGCGGGAGTTGATGGCGGACCCGGACAGCGGACTGCTCGCGTTCCGGGCCCTGCCCGGGCTGCGGCAGGTCACGATGATCCAGTACTGGGAGTCGGTCGAGAAACTGCAGGCGTTCGCCAACGACGCGCAGCGCACCCACCGGCCGGCCTGGACCGAGTTCTACCGCAAGGCGTACAAGGGAAACACCGTCGGGATCTGGCACGAGACCTACGTGGTGCCGGCACGGAACAGCGAGACCATCTACGCGAACATGCAGCTGCTGGGACTCGGCCAGGTGTCCGGCGTGGCACCGGTGAACACCCGTGGCGGGGCCGCCGCCGAGAGGCTCGGCGCGCGCCAGTAGTTACAGTGCACGCGTGCAGTTCATCCGGGATCTCGGCCGGCTCCTGCGGCGTGGTGACTTCCGTCGGCTCTTCGCCGTCCGGCTGACCTCGCAGTTCGGCGACGGCGTGTTCCAGGTCGCCCTCGCGTCGTACGTGCTGTTCTCGCCGGAGCGAGCACCGGACGCCGCGGCGATCGCGGGACTGTTCGCGGTGGCGCTGCTACCGTTCTCGATCCTGGGACCGTTCACCGGCGTACTGCTAGACCGATGGTCGCGTCGGCAGATCCTGTTCGGCGCCAACCTCACCCGGGCCGGGCTGGTCGTGGTCGTCGCGTCGATCGTTGCCGTGGACAACGATGGAGTGCTGTTCTACCTGGCGGTGTTGCTCACGCTCGGCGTGAACCGGTTCCTGCTGTCCGGGCTGTCCGCGGGGCTGCCGCACGTGGTGGAGACGGACGAACTGGTGATGGCCAACGCGGTCACCCCGACGTCCGGCACGGCGTTCTTCCTGATCGGTGGCGGGGTTGGTGCGGGGATCAAACTGGTGACCGACTCTGACCTAGCGGTCCTCGGTACCACGGCCGCCATCTACGTCGTAGCGGCATTGCTGGCTCTGCGGCTCGGGCGGCACCAACTCGGCCCGGACCTCACCGGGGCGGCACCGGGGTTCACCGAGGCGATTCGCGGCATCGTGGCAGGGCTTGTGGACGGCGCTCGGCACCTGCGGGAGCGGCCCCAGCCGGCCCTCGGCCTGGCCGCGATCGGTTCGCTGCGGTTCTTCTTCGGCTTGGTCATGGTCGCGATGATCCTGTTGTACCGCAACAACTTCTACGGGCCGGATGAGTTGGACGAGGCCTTCGGCGCCTTGGCAATCGCTACCGGCTCCGTGGGTGCCGGGCTGTTCCTTGCCGCGCTGGTGACTCCGTGGGCAACGCGGGTACTGACGCTGCGGCGGTGGATCACCGTGCTGTTCGTGGCGGCTGCGGTCGTGACGGCGATGCCGGGCGGCCTTTATACCCAGCCGGCAATCCTGGTCGCTGGATTCCTCACCGGGTTCTGCGCGCAGGGTGTGAAGATCAGCGTCGATACCTTGGTCCAGACCGGCGTCGACGATGTGTACCGCGGCCGGGTCTTCTCGCTGTACGACATGATCTTCAACGTCGGCCAGGTCTCGGCTGCCGCACTCGGCGCGCTGATCCTGCCCGACAGCGGCAAGTCCTATCTGGTCCTGGCCTTCGTCGTCCTCGGGTTCGCCCTCACCGCCGCCTTCTACGCCCACCTATCCAAGCCAGTCGTGCCAGCCACCCCCTGAGCGCGCACCGCGCGCCCCATGGGTGCGACGCCCAGCCCGGCCCCTCAACCGGCCGGGCGTCGCAGTCAGGGTGCACTTAAGTGCCCTTTATGTGCCACGGAGGGCGGTGATGGGTTCGATGGCGGAGGCCTTCCAAGCCGGGTAGGTGCCGGCGATCAGGCCGATCATCGCGCCCAGCAACGGCGCTCCCACCGCCAGCCTGGTGTCGAGCAGCGGTGTCCAGTGGCGGGCGAACGAGACCCCTACCGTCAGCAACACGCCCACCGCCGTACCGAGGATGCCGCCGAGGAAACCGACGATCACGCTCTCCACCAGGAACTGGCCGGCCACGTGCCGCCGGGCGGCGCCGAGCGCGCGCCGCAGACCGATCTCGGACACGCGTTCCAGCACCGACAGCAGCGTCACGTTGGCGATGCCGAGGCCGCCGACCAGCAGGGCGACCGCGCCGAGCAGCAAGAACA